>JAJRZR010000003.1 GCA_024275145.1 Deltaproteobacteria bacterium
AGGCGGTAAGTTCCAGCATGCCCTTCACCCAGTCGTTCCCGCTTGATTCATGTTTTTTTATCTTCTTGTTCAGCAGTTGCAGGTTCATGTATAATACATTAAGTGGGGTTTTTATCTCGTGGTTGACACTGGTCGCTATCTGCCCCAAGGTTGCGATCTTTTCCATCCTGATCAATTCATCCTGGGCCTTCCGGAGTGAATCCTTGGATGCCTTCAACTCCGAGGTGCGTTCCTCGACCTTCCTTTCAAGTTCCCGGCTGAATTCTTCCCGTCTTTTTTCATGCTCCTGAAGCCTTTTGGTCATGGTATTAAAGGCCTCGTAAAGGGTTCCTATCTCGGTAGCAGTGTCCGTTTTGACCCTGACCGATAGATCGCCCGCTGCTACCTTTTCCGTTGCAGATGCCAGGTCGATGATGGGCCGTACCAGGTTACGCATCAATACTATATAGCCTGCGCAAGCGGCTATTATACCCAGAAGGCAGGATGTAAGGTACATAAAAAGGATGTAGTACATCTTGTTGTTTGAGTCGTTGACCTGCCTTTCTATTTTATGGAAGCTTATCGTGTTTATGGCCTGGACTTGGTTTTGTATGTTATATCCATATGCTTCCAGCCGCTTAAGCACATCCCGATCCAGGGCCGCATCCCCTGAGAAGTTTTCATAGACTATTTTGAGCCTCTTGTTGATCTCCGACAGGTTGTCTTCGATCTTCTGGAACAAAAGCCCAGTGCTAAGTCCAAAGCCATCTTCTGCGAAGCCTTTTTCTCCGTATAATGCGACTTGATCCATCAGGTCTTCCACTATGTAGATGGCGTAGCTCAAGGGTTCCCTGTCCCGTTTTACAAGGGCGTTCTCTGCCAGAAAGATGGCTTCCTGGGTTTTGTTGTTCAGGTCGTATATCTTTGAGACATACCGGCTTTCTGTTTTCAGACTGGCAATATCTACGGCCATGTCCTTTACCAGCAAGGTGCATATCCCGCCAATCGTCACGATAGCAAGGATATTGATGAAAAAGGCAGCTATAATATAATTTCTGAGCTTATGTCTTGATCCCATTCCAACGTACTTGAGTGATGTTCGTGTTCCGTA
This sequence comes from Deltaproteobacteria bacterium, assembly GCA_024275145.1. Lineage (GTDB taxonomy): Bacteria > Desulfobacterota > Dissulfuribacteria > Dissulfuribacterales > QOAL01 > S143-34. Next base: position 1,091 of record JAJRZR010000003.1, read on the forward strand.
ATTCCTTGTGTCCTGTGAGGATTTTTTCCCTTTCCTCGATGCCTGAATCGTTCGTGGAAAAAACAAACGCTTATGCCAGCTTAATCCCGTTTCCCATCCTCTGCATACCCCACCAGCCATCTTGTTTGTTGAAATCCTCCACAAAATAGTACCATCCGTTTTTGGTTGCATTCAGGATATGTGGTGGACGTGCAATACATTAAAGACCGTGGCAGGTGGTTACAGGAGGGATATATCCATATGTTAGGCAGAAGGGCAGGCAGGCGTGCTCCCTGCCTGGCAACGCCGTATGTGCGAGCCCTGTTGTAACTACATGCTGGCCAGGAATACTCTCCAGGCAATAATAAAAAACCTGGATCAGTTACAACCTATGGGATAATGAAGGGGGGTAAACTGGAAAGGTGCTTTCCTCAGGGGGTTCCAGGCCAGAAAAGTTGGCAAGGGCATTTGCATTTGATTGATACAAGCCTTACCCCGTGCCGGATGGATACAGGGCCGCACGGTCTCTTGGCGCGAAGCCGTTACCTTGTCGTGCATGTCACGCCCGGGAGCTCAGGGGACACGCGGCGGTCTGGATATCTGTATAGGATCCCCCTTTGATACCGTACCGCCGCGGATTACACGGCCAAATACCCCTTCCCTCGGCATTATACAATCCCCGGCCATCTGGTATATGGCACATTTGGTATGGCATTTCTTGCCTATCTGGGTTATCTCTACCACAACCGACTCTCCTATCCTTACGATACTTCCGACGGGGACCAAGGGCCATTCGATCCCTTCTGTGGCGATATTTTCGGCAAAGTCCCCGAAGCCTATGTCATAACCCTTGCTTTTTACCCTTTCTATGGCCTCGGATGCCAGGAAACTTACCTGTCTGTGCCACGCTCCCGCATGGGCATCCCCCTTTATGCCATGGTCTTCCAGCAATTCAACCACGTCCACCTCATGTTTGCTCATTCCCTTCTTTTCGCTGACGGCAAGTGAAACCACCTTCATTTTTCCTGGAGCCCCTTTCCGCACCCCATGCAGAAGTTTGCAGTTATAGGGTTTTTCATCCCACAGTTTCCGCATATCTTGTGACGTTTTGGACGCCTTGGTTTCTTTGCCTCTGTCACAGGTTTTCCGGAGACACTGGCCTCGTAGTTTTTAATGGCCTCAAGGAGGGCCTCTGCCCCCAGATTGGAGCAGTGCATCTTTTCCTTGGGCAATCCACCAAGGGCCTCTGCCACCGCCTTTTTCGTAAGGGCCTTTGCCTCGGCGATGGATTTTCCCTTTACCATGTCGGTAACCTGGCTTGAGACCGCTATCGCGGCCACGCAGCCAAAGGTTTGATACTTTATATCTTCTATAATACCGTCTTTTACCTTTATATAAAAGGTCATCATGTCTCCACAGACAGGATTCCCTACCTCACCTATGCCATCCGCGTTTTCGATTACGCCCACGTTGTGCGGACTGGCAAAGTGTTCCATTACCTTTTCTGTATACATATTAATCCTCCGGATCGTCTTTAATTCGTCTGGTTGTTTTGTTGTTTTCGGGCTAGATCGGCCAGGGTTATGGCCGAAAGCTGTTTCTTTATGGTCTTGGTGACCATGCTCCAGACGTCCCGCGTAGGGCAGATCTCACTCCTGTCGCACCACTGCGGATTTGTCACACATGGTGTCACCCCATCTTCGCCTTCGAGGGCCGCCACGATATCCCATACCGTGATCTCGGCAGGGGCCCTTGCGAGCAGGTGCCCGCCCCTTGGCCCCCGGATACTCTTTATGAAGCCCGCCCGTTTAAGTGGAATGATCAACTGTTCCAGGTATTTTACAGACAGGTTTTCCTTTCTTGCTATCTCTCCTATCTGGAGGGGCCCCTTGTTGAAGTGGATGGCAAGTTCGACCATCATTCTGGTTCCGTATCTGCTCCGGGTAGTGATTTTCATGATTAAGCCATGTTTGCTACTGGGGCACCGTTTTTCCAGATAGGGGACATCGCCCTGAGCCTTTCCACTACGGTTGGCAGATGTTTCATCACGTGATCTATATCATCGAGGGTATTGGTTTCCTCAAGGCTGAAAACCACTGATCCCTGGGCAAGGGCAGCGGGTATCCCAAGGGCAACCAGCACAGGGGATGTCTTTAGTGCCTTCGATGCACATGCAGAGCCGGTGTTTACGTAGATTCCATTTCGACTCAGCATGAATATCAATGCCTCGCCTTCTATTGCCTCTATGCAGAAGCTGGCGTGCCCTGGCAGTCGTCTTTCACGATGGCCTGTAAGGTAGGCGTGGGGTATCTTTTCAAGTACGTTGGCGATCAAGGTGTCCCGGAGCTGCGTGAGGTGTGCAGCCCTTTTCTTCATGGACGATTTTGCCAATTCCGCTGCCTTCCCGAGTCCGACGATGCCTGGCACGTTTTCCGTGCCGCCCCTTCGTCCCCTTTCCTGTATACCGCCATGGATCAGTGGCATTAACCGGGTATTCTTCCGGAAATACAGGGCGCCGATGCCCTTGGGAGCCCCAAGTGGAGGGCCGGAAAGGCTCAAAAGATCCACGTCCATCTCATGCACGTCTATCTCGACACTGCCTATCGTGGCCACCGCGTCGGTGTGAAAAGGCACTCCGTGTTCGCGGCATACGGTGGCAAGCTCCCTTATCGGTTCAATGGTGCCTACTTCGTTATTGCCATGCATAATGGATACAAGGGCCGTGTCCTGGTCCAGTGTCTTTTTGAGCCTTTCAGGGTCCACCAGCCCGTATTTGTCTACCGGCAGGAAGGTTACTTCATAGTCCAGCCTTTCAAAAAACCTGGCTGAATTCAGAACGGAGTGATGTTCTATGGCCGATACAATGATCCTTTTTGCCTTTTTGAACCGGGAAAAGATCGTTCCCTTGATGGCAAGGTTGTTGGCCTCTGCACCAGATGAGGTAAAGATGATCTCTTCCGGGTCTGCCCCAATGAGTTCGGCTACCTTGGCCCGTTGTTCCTCCACCACCCTCTTGACCTGGAAGCCCAGATCATACACGGTGGAGGGGTTGGCAAAATCACGGTCGAAATATGGTAACATGGCCTTGAGTACCGGCCCTTTTACAGGGGTGGCAGCGGCATGATCCATATACGCTATTTTTTTCTGGGAATCTTTCATTTTACCTTCCTTATATAGAGCTTGTAGCAGTCATTGTCTTCCTTGATCCCGATGAACTCCTGCCCGGATTTTGCACACCATGCGGGGATATCCTCGAGCGCCCCGTCATAATCGGTAAGTATCTCTAGCACCTGTCCCCTCTTGAGTCCTTCTAGTCTCTCTCCAGGTTCGAGGAGATGGATAGGACACATGCGGAATACCAGGTCGAGCGTGTCGTCCGCCTTTTGATTTTCTATAAATTTCATGTTGATAGCTCCCGATTTTTTTAAAATTAAATTTTACTCTTTTAATCTATACTAATTAAGTATATATTATGACGCATACAGATCGTGTCAAGAAAAAAATGCAGGAGACAAGCTACCATGTCCATGAAAAAGAACTGGAATTTTTACACAAGGGTCATACATGAGGCCCAAAGTCCAATGGATTGGCAAGGTTCGACCCTTCCGCCTATCTTTCAAACAGCCTCCCATCTTCATTCCACGGCTCAAAATCTCAGTGAGACCTTTGCCGGGAAAACCGGGGACCACATCTACATGAGGCTCACCAATCCTACGAACAATGTTCTTGAAAGGAAACTGGCAGGACTGGAAGGCGGCAGGGGAGCAGTGGTGATGGCATCGGGTATGGCCGCCATAACCAATGCGTGCATGGCCCTCCTGAGGGCAGGGGATGAATTCGTGGCAGGAAATTCACTATTCATGTCCACCTATGTACTTTTTGCGAATGTTTTCAAAAAATACGGAATAACCGTCCACTTCGTCGAATCCACTGACCTTGGTGCCATAGGGGAGGCCATCAACGGCAGGACGAGATTCGTATACGTGGAAACCATAGGGAACCCCAAGATGGACGTCCCGGACATAGAGGCCGTTGCCGCTGTAGCCCATGAGCACGGGCTGCCCCTTCTCGTGGACAATACGCTGGCAACCCCGTATCTGTGCCGCCCCTTGGAACTCGGTGCGGATGTGGTGATCCATTCCACCACCAAGTATCTTAGCGGGCATGGGGATGCGACCGGTGGTGTGGTGATAGACAGGGGAGATTTTGACTGGTCGGGTGGTCGCTTCCCTGATCTTGCCCCATTTGTCGAGCGAAAGGAGGATCTGGCCTATCTCGACAAGGTTTGGAGGGAGCACCACATAAACTTCGGAACTACCCAGGCCCCTCTACATTCATATCTCACCATACTGGGCCTGGACACCCTTGCTATCCGGATGGAACGTCACCTGGCAAATGCATGGAAGGTGGCCGCCTTCCTGAAAGATCAACCAGAGGTCAGGTGGATAAATTACCCTGGCATGGCCAACCACCCCTGCAGGGAGACAGCCGACAAGCAGTTTTCAGGAAGGGGCTTCGGTGCGGTACTGACGTTTGGCCTAAGGGACCAGGATGCCTGCTTCCGTTTTATCGACGGTCTGGAGATGATCTATCACCTGGCGAACCTGGGGGATTGCAAGAGCCTGGTCATCCACCCCTACTCCTCCCAGTACCTTTCCTTTACGGAGGAGACAAGGAGTGCGCTTTCGATCACCCCGGATCTCATAAGGTTGTCCGTGGGGATTGAGGCCGCAGAGGATATATGCGCAGATATAAGGCAGGCCCTGGACAGGTTGTAGGGCATATTCGAAACGGTGTGGTAAGAGGGGGATATCCATCGGTATGATCGTGGAAAAACAATTCTTTACCTTTGCCAGGAACAAGCCCATGGTCCTTGAATGTGGAGCCAGGTTGGGGCCTGTGACCATTGCCTATGAGACCCTGGGAAGCCTCGATGAAGAGAGGAAGAATGCCATACTGGTGCTCCATGCCCTTTCCGGCGATTCACATATGGCAGGCCGTTATTCTGAAAGGGACCCCAAACCTGGCTGGTGGGACATCATGATCGGTCCTGGAAAGGCCATTGACACGGATAGGTACTTCGTCGTCTGTTCGAACATCATAGGGGGTTGCATGGGAAGCACTGGTCCATCGTCCACGAATCCGTCCACCAGGCGGCCCTACGGCCTTGATTTTCCTGTGGTGACCATAGGGGACATGGTAAGGGCCCAGAAGGCCCTGATCAAGCATCTTGGAATCGAGAGGCTTTTTGCGGTGATAGGCGGTTCCCTTGGGGGAATGCAGGTCCTCGAGTGGAGTCTCAGGTATCCGGGTATGGTACGTTCGGCCATTCCCCTCGCCACCACTGCCAGGCACTCTGCCCTTGCCATCGCCTTCAATGAGGTTGCCCGTCAGGCCATAATGGCGGACCCAAACTGGCAGGGAGGCAACTACTACGGAGGTGCCAGACCGAACCTGGGCCTTGCGGTGGCTAGGATGATAGGGCATATCACCTATCTTTCAGACGAGGCCATGCGAAGGAAATTCGGACGCCGCCTCCAGGACAGGACGGATCTTTCCTTCAAGCTCGACGTGGATTTCCAGGTGGAGAGCTATCTGAGGTACCAGGGAAAGAAATTCGTGGACCGTTTCGACGCCAATTCCTTCCTCTATATTACAAAGGCCGCAGACTATTTCGACGTAGAGGAACAGCATGGCGGCGGCTCCATTGTCAAGGCATTTTCCAAGGCAAGGGCGAAGTTCCTGGTCGTCTCTTTCACCTCTGACTGGCTCTATCCTACCTATCAATCCAGAGAACTGGTCCAGGCCATGAAGAAGAACGGTTTAGACGTAAGTTTTTGCGAGATAGAGGCAGATTGGGGGCACGATGCCTTTCTATTACCTAATGAACGTCTCTCTTCCCTTATAAAAGGCTTTCTGGAGTGTGTAGGCCGTGGACTCTGAGAAAAGGGACATAAGGTTCGACCTGAAGATCATTGCATCCTGGATAGAACCTGGTTCCAGGGTACTGGACCTGGGATGCGGTGAGGGGACCTTGCTCCATTACCTGAGGGAGCACAGGCAGGTCGTGGGCACTGGCATAGAACAGCACGAGGCAGAGGTGGCTGCATGTATAGCAAAGGGGCTTACCGTGCTTCAGGGGGACCTGAACCAGGAGGTGCTCGATTACCCCGACAGGGCATTCGACTACGTCATCCTGAGCCAGACCCTCCAGCAGGTTTACAGGCCCCGTGCCTTGATAACCTCTTTGATGCGTATCGGCTCCAGGGTGATCGTCAGCTTCCCGAACTTCAGCCACTGGTCCATAAGGCTCCAAGTGCTGATAAAGGGGATGGCTCCAAAGAACCAGCAACTCCCATACGATTGGTACAATAGTCCGAATATCAGGGTCATTACACTGAAGGATTTTCGCAGGTTCGTTGGGGATTTGGGATTCAAGGTCATAGATGAGGCCCCGATCAATACCCAGAACCAGGACAGGTACGGGTCCATTGTCCGTTTCTTGCCGAATCTCAGGGCAACTTACGGGATCTTCATGATAGGAAGGGGCGATGAGACAAAAAAATGCAAGGAAGGGTGAGATGAAACCAGAAGACGCTTACAACCCAGGTATGGATAGGCGAGGCCGGGTAAACTGGTACAGTGAGCTTCCACCGGTCGTGGAAAGGCTTGCGGCTGCATGGGAGAACAAGGGTTACTGCGATCAGGCAGGGGCCATGCCGATCCCCTCCCACGAATCCGTAGTGCGGATCATACATCACATAAGGCGTATACTCTTTCCGGGCTATTTCACCCAAACCAATATCAACACGGATAACCTGGAATACTACATAGGACAGGAGGTAAATATCCTGTTCGAGGATCTTTCCACCCAGATTCAACTGGCCCTCAGGTACGATGCCTTGAACAACAATGCCTGCTGCGACTGCCCGGCCGAAGGGGGTGAAGAGCGGGCTGCGGCCTTCATAAAAAAATTACCAGGGATAAAGGGCGTGCTGGTCACCGATATAGAGGCTGCGATGGAAGGAGACCCGGCTGCTAAGAGCCGGAGCGAGGTTATCTTTAGCTATCCAGGCCTTCTTGCCATCACGGTCTACCGGGTGGCAAACGAATTACACAAGCTGGGGGTCCCCTTCATACCCAGGATCATGACGGAGTATGCCCACAGCCTTACGGGCATCGATATCCACCCGGCAGCCACCATTGGAGACAGCTTTTTCATAGACCACGGCACAGGGGTAGTGGTTGGAGAAACCACGGTGATCGGCAGCCGGGTCCGTCTGTACCAGGGCGTGACCATAGGTGCTCTTTCACTTCCAAGGGATGCGGGCGAGCGCCTCCGGAACAAGAAACGCCACCCTACTATAGAAGATGACGTGATCATTTATTCCAATGCCACAATCCTTGGGGGGGAGACAGTGATAGGCGCAAGATCGGTCATAGGGGGCAATATCTGGCTTACGGAAAGTGTTCCGCCAGACACGAGGGTCATCCTGAAGAGGCCGGAACTTGTGTATTCGGACAAGGGAAGGCGGCGCCTTCAATGTGGCCAAACCAGACGATACAAGGGGAAGAGATATGAATGTACTTCTTAGCGATGTCACCATGGCGGTGGGAGGCACGCCCTTGGCCAGGCTGAACCACCTGGCCAAGGGGCTTCCAGCCGAGGTATATGCGAAACTTGAATTCCAGAACCCACTTTCCAGTGTCAAGGATCGCATAGGCCTTGCCATGATCGAGGCCGCGGAGGCACAGGGGAAGCTGAGGAACGGGATGACAGTCATAGAGCCTACCAGCGGCAATACCGGGATTGCGCTTGCGTTCGTGTGTGCGGCAAAGGGTTACCGGCTGGTGCTTACCATGCCGGATACCATGAGCCTCGAAAGGCGTGCCCTGCTCAGGCATCTTGGCGCGGAATTGGTGCTCACCCCTGGTACCCAGGGGATGAAAGGTGCCATCGAAAGGGCAAGGGAGCTCCTGGACGAGATCGGTGACGCCTTCATGCCGAATCAGTTTGCCAACCCGGCAAACCCGGAGGTACACAGAAGGACCACGGCGGAAGAGATCTGGCAGGATAGCGATGGCAGGGTGGACATCCTGGTGGCAGGGGTTGGGACCGGTGGGACCATCACCGGGGTCTCGGACGTGATCAAGTCCAGGAAGCCCTCCTTCAGGGCCATAGCCGTGGAACCGGCGGATTCACCCGTGCTCTCCGGAGGTGCCCCTGGGCCGCACAAGATCCAAGGCATAGGTGCGGGTTTCATCCCTGACGTGTTGAGGGTGGACCTCATAGATGAGGTCATGACGGTTACCAATGAACAGGCCATGGATACCGCCAGGAGGTTGGCGAAAGAGGAAGGACTGGTTTGTGGCATATCTTCAGGAGCCGCTGCCTGGGCGGCCTTGAACGTGGCGTCCAGGGCGGAAAATGCAGGGAAGATGGTAGTATTCATCTTGCCGGACAGTGCGGAACGTTACCTTAGCACGGACCTTGTGCTCAAGTAGGGCAGGGGGCTGTCTTGACCGGTCTCAGATCTCCATGCATAAGGTTGCACCCTTGCCAGGGCCGTCGCTTTCGGCCCATATCCTTCCGCCGTGGGCGGTCACGATCAGCCTGGCAATAGGGAGATTCAGGCCGAATCCGTTGGGATGCCGTTTTTCAGGCTCCAGGGCAAAGGCCTTGAAGATCCTTTCCAGGTCCTCCTTCAGGATGCCGCGTCCCGTGTCCTTTATACACACCAGGGCCTTGCCGTTACCGGTCTTGCCACAGGTGATATCCACCCTTCCTCCCTTTTCGGTATAGGTGATGGCGTTGTTTATGAGGGTCTCTATCACCTGCCCCATATAGTTCTGGTCCACCTCGGCCACAGGGGCACCCTGGCAGGTGACATGCAGGCTGATCCCCGATTCCTCTATCCGGTCGGCAAGCCGCTCGATCACCTTTTCGATAAGCCCCTTGATGTTTACGGGGCTCTTGTCAAGCCGGAGCTCGGATCCGGCGAAACCGAAGTAGTTTAGCAGGGTCTCCACGAGTTCCTGGATCCGGTCAAGGGAGGAGTCCATCTCATGGGAGAGATAGATGAGGAAGGACATCTTGTTGTCGTCAAGCATCTTGAGCTTTTCGTAGGCCTTTATCAGTTGGGCGGTCTTGTCCTCGACCATCTTTTCCAGGTTTTCGCTGTATTTCTTGAGCTCCAGGTTCTGCCGGGCCATGGTAAGGCGCATCTTCCGGTTTTCGAGGCCCCTTTCAATGACGTTCAGTAATTGCTGCCTGTCCACTGGTTTGTACAGGAAGCTGAATATGTGTCCCTCGTTGACCGCTCTGACGATATCGTCCTTTTCTGCCTGGCCGGACAGGACCACGTTGCAGATGTCCGGGTGCTTTCTGTGTATCCTTGCCAGCAGCTCGCTTCCCCGCATTTCCGGCATCAGCTCGTCGGAGATGACCATGTCCACCTCGTGGTGGTCCACGAAGTCTTCCACATCCTCCGGGTTGACAAAGGTGTAGATCTGATAGGTTCTTCCAAGCAGGAATCTAAGCTCCTTGAGGATGGATTGCTCGTCGTCCACGAGTACTATGGTGGCCTTTTTTTTCCTTTTTTTTCGCAGCTCTTTTTCAGCCATTGTCTTTTCCTTTTCCTGGAAGCAACCTGGTGGTGCTGCCCCCTGGAGTATCCTTGCGGAGGAAAACCGTAAAGCATGCGCCTTCCCCGTATTTGCTCTCAACGGTTATGTGCCCGCCGTGGGCCTCGACTATCATATGGGACAGGTTCAACCCAAGCCCTGTACCCTGTCCAACGCTCTTGGTGGTGAAGAACGGGTCGAAGATCTTGTTTATTATCTCCTGCTTTATCCCTATTCCATTGTCCTCAAAGCTTGCCTCCAGGTATTTGGTCCTGTGGTTGTAACGGGTTGTGATCTTGAGCCGTCCTTCCTTCTTGGAAAGCCCCTTTTCCTTTATGGCATCCCTTGCGTTTATTATGAAGTTGATGAAAACCTGGCCGAGTTCCTGGGCCATGCCCTGGAATGGCGGGAGATCGTTGGCAAGGTCCGTCTCGATAGTCATGTCATACTTGACCTGGCTGTGGGTAAGGGTTACCGCGTCGTTTACAATGGTATTTAGATCACACAGTATAAAGTTGTCCTCAAAGTGGGCCATACGTTTCGTACTCTTTATTATTTTATCGATACGGCCAACAGAGAGGATGTTGCGTTCGGCAATGTCATCGAGCGCTTCGAGGACAAGGTCTATATCTAGGTCCATGATCAGTTCGCGGAGATTTTCCTTGCCTTTCTTGCAGTTATCATCCCTGTCCTCGATGAACCGCTTGAGCTCGATGATGAGTTCCTTTACGAATTCCACGTTCATCTTCAGCCCTTCCATGGAGAAGCCTATGGCCTGGGCAGGGTTGTTGATCTCGTGGGCGATACCGGCAACCATCGTCCCTAGGGACGCCAGTTTTTCCTGTTTTATGATGTGTGCTTGGCTTTCCTGAAGGGCCTTTTCCGCCCTCTTGCGCTTTGTGATATCGCGGATCATGGCGATGGAAAGCCTGTTTTCTCCGAGCTGCATCTCGCTGAGCGAGATCTCTATGGGGAAACGGGTTCCGTCCTTTCTGAGGCCAGTAAGCTCATACGGGCTGTCGGTCACCTTTACCACGCTCTTGTCCAGGCAGTTGGTTATCTTGCCCTTGGCCTTGTCCAGTCCTGGCAGATGGACAAGACCACAGATGTTTTTGCCCTTGACCTCGTTGCGGCTATATCCGAAGAGCCTTGAAGCAGCAGGGTTGAATGATTCTATCTGTCCCCTTTCATCTATGGTTATCAGGCCGTCGAGCATGTTGTCGATGATGGATCGGGTCCTTGCCTCTGCCTTTTCCTTTTCACGAATGGATTGGGTGATCCAGTGGGTCCCCATGAAGATACCCATGAGGCCAAGGAGCCAGAAGGCAATGTAGGTTATGGAAGACGCCAGCATCTGTGACCTGGAAATTGCAAGAAGCGGTGTCATGGGGACAGAGACGCTGATGCCACCCCTGATGTCCCCTACCTGATAGCCCTGGGCCGCATGGCACTTGAGACAGCCTTTTTCCGTTATCATGGGGCGCATGAAACGAAGGTATGGCTCCCCATCGATGGTTTCCACGGAAAAGATCTCCTTCTTTCCCTTGGCAAAGTCCTCCAGGGCCTTTTGTTCCCATGGATCGGCAGCGTTCTCGGGACGGATCGGGTCCAGGCTGGTGATGTGCTCGATAGGGCCGAAGGCCTTTGTCTGCATGTCGTAGACCTGCCTGATCATGTATTCCGGGTTGATGAGGGTCAGTTTTTTGCCGGATACGGTTACTATGTTCGATTCCGGTATGTGGGCCAGGTATGGGTTGGGCCTGGTCTTCTTGGTTACGGGTACGAAAACACCGTGATGTTCTGTGGCCCACCTGTAGTATATGAGATCCTTTTCATAGACCGTCCTGGCCTCGTTCAGCGCCACCTCGAAGGTGTTTTTTTTCTGCCGCATGATGTTCCACGCCAGTAATGATCCCATTATGATAGTGGCCATCAATGCCCATACGGCTGCGAATCCCCACACATAGGGGACCAACCTTGAAAATTCGAATTTTTGTTTCTTTGTCCTGCGTTTCGTTATCATCTCTTTTAATTCATCTTGTATTTATCGTGAAAACGTGTCCTCCACTAAGGGGGTATCCTCACGGTGATTTGGCGGATACCTGGGGAACAACAATTCCATATATCTTGAGTTTCCGCCGGAGCGTATCCTTTGATATCCCAAGCTCCCTGCATGTCTTCATCTTCTTGAAATCGTTGCGGTTAAGTGCCTCAATTATGGCATTTTTCTCGATATCCTTCAATGTCTGGGCACCCTTTGGGGCTACATGTTCCTTTTGGTGCCCTGCCATCCATTCAGGCAGGTGCTGGGGCAATATGAGGCCATCGTGACACAGTATGAAGGCGTATTCTATGATATTTTCAAGTTCCCGTATGTTGCCTGGGTAGTCGTGCTTCATGAGCAGGGAAAGGGCCTCTTCCGAGATACCCCTTACGTCACGGTTGCGCTGGCGGTTGAATTTTTCCACGAAGTGTTCCACCAGAAGCGGGATGTCTTCCATTCTTTCCCTCAGGGGGGGGAGTTCGATCTTTACTACGTTAAGTCTGTAATAGAGGTCTTCCCGGAATGTCCCTCTTTTTACCATCTCCTCCAGGTTCTTGTTGGTGGCAGCTATTATCCTGACGTCCATCTTTACCGGTGTGTTAGAACCCAGGGGCTCGTAGGTTCTTGTCTGGATGACCCTCAAGAGCTTTACCTGCATGGCAAGGGAGATGTCCCCTATTTCATCGAGGAAAAGTGTGCCCTTCTCCGCTGCGGCAAACCTTCCTTTCTTGTCCCTTTTGGCGTCTGTGAAGGCCCCGGCCTTGTAACCAAAGAGCTCAGACTCCAGCAGGCTGTCCGGCAATGCCCCGCTATTTACCGCTACGAAGGGTTTGTCTTTCCGGTTGCTCAACCTGTGAATGGATAGGGCTATGAGCTCTTTTCCTGTACCGCTTTCACCAAGGACCATTATGTTGCTGTCGCTCTTGGCAAATTCGGGCAGCACTGAAAGTATCCTTTGCATTTTGGGGCTTCTACTGAGTATGCCGGACTGCTTGCTGTCGCTTGAGAGCTTGCGCCTTAGTTCCGTAACCTCTGTCAGGTCTCTGATGGCCCCGACGCCTCCTATGACATTGCCTTCATCATCTACCAATGCAGTGGCACTCAGGCTCACCGGTATCATCCGGCCCTGTCTTCCCCTGATGGATACGTTTTGGGCAATGGTTTTGGCCTTGGTATTAAGGGCCTTCACCATTGGACAGTCAGAGCTGCATACGCTGGCCTGGAGTACCTGCCGGCAGGGCCTGCCGATGGCATTCTTGGCGGCATAGCCGGTTATCTTTTCAGCGGCCTTGTTGAAGGACGTGATGATGAAGTTTTCATCTATGGTGAACACACCATCCGCTACACTGTCCAATACGAACTGACTCTGAAGTTCATTGGTCACGTCCCTGAAGGTCTGCACCATGCCCAGGATATTTCCCTGGGGATCGAACATGGGGACACTGCTCATTGAGACAGGGACTACCCGGTCACCCTTGAGCTTCAAATAGATGTGCTTGTTGATCCATGGCTCAGGCCTCGAACCGTCATGGGCAAGCTGTCCCATTCTCACGCGGCATTGGTCGGAGAAGAATATGTCGTGGCAACGTTTGCCTATGGTTTCTTCCGGCCTGTAGCCGGTTATCTTTTCAGCGGCCTTGTTGAAGGACGTGATGACCCCATCCTTGTCAGTCGTGAATACGCCATCTATCACATGATCCAGGATGAGGTCCGTCTGGATCTTATCCGTGTTGTCATGGAAGTTTTCTACGCCACCAATGAGTTCCCCCCTGGCGTTGAGCAAGGGGGTGGCTCGAACGCTTACAGGAAGCAGGTTGCCATTGGCCGATTGGATATAATTGCTCTGCCTGACAACGGGCTTTTTTTCGTTGATGGCCCTGACCAGGGGCAGGTTGGCCCGCTCAGACTGGAATGGATAGAATATCTCAAAGAAGGGCCTTCCAAGTACCTCCGTCTGGCGAAATCCTGTCAGGCCTTCGGCGGCCTTGTTGAACATGGTTATCCTGAAATCAAGATCCACCGTAAATACGCCTGAAAATACGCTGTCCAGGACAAGCTGTCGCTGGAACAGTTCTTGGATTTCCTGGAAGGACTGAACGCCGCCCACGATTTTTCCATTCTTGTCGGTAAGCAGAGAGGCGCTTACCATGACAGGGACCAGACGGTCCTTGATCAACAGGTGCCTGGTGACCTTGGCCATCGGCTCCTTGCTATCCAGTACCTCTGCCACGATACAGAAGTCCTTTTCCCCAGTGGGGGAGTCAAAAAGCTCGGTGCAATTCTTGCCAATAGCCTCTTTTTCGGGGATGCCGGTCAGACTTTCAGCGGCCTTGTTGAAGGATGTGACTTCAAGGTCCATATCCACGGTGAATACGGCCTCTGTCAGGTTGTCCAGGATCAGCTTGCGCTGGATGGCATCATTGAATATTGCCGAAGTGAGGCGATGCAGGGTTCCGATTACGTCGGACAGTTTGTCGTCCTTGATCATTTATTTGTCACCATTGCGTAAGGGAATTTTTATTCTTTAATATAATACTATTAAGCCCAGATGGAATACTAGGCACCCCGGCCTTTGGGCCTATGGGAGGATATTTTACGGTGAGACCATCTCGGATCATCTATGTTTCAGGATCCTTGCCCGGGGCGTTGCATCCAGGATAGGGACATCAGCCTTCTATTTTTTTATTTTAAGAAGGTTGTTAAATAAATCCAAGTCCCTTTAGATGGGGTGGGGTTGATATGGCTCCATGTGGCCAGTGCGTTTTATATCGTATCCATTTTCTTCTCCGGGCAAGTCCCGAAGTAGTCCGGCTGGAGGCGGGTTCTTGAATGGTTCCAAGCCTACTGGCGGCCTGCCCTGAGCAGGGAACGTATCTTTTTTTCTGACTCAACGACAAGGTAGGTCGCAATGCCTGCGGCCATGATCCTTACCCAGGAATCAGACCCTATGGCGGTGCTTTGGAACAGACGGTTCATAATTGGCAGATAAGTATATAGAATCTGCAATGTCAACATGGCAAGTACGCCGCCAAGGACCCAAATGTTACTTAGGATGCCAAGTTGGAATACGGATTTTTCCAACGACCTGCAGTTGAAGAGATAGAAGAGTTCCATGATGACAAAGACGTTGACAGCTACCGTCCGTGCCTGTTCCATGGATGCCCCTGCCGTCAGCTCCCATTTAAACAGACCATATGCGCCGAATAGGAGCATTGCGCCTACCAGAAAGATTCTGCCAATGAGTTCTCCGGTCAAGATGGGGGTCTTTGGGTCTCGTGGAGGGCGTTTCATGATGCCGGGCTCTTTGGGCTCGAAGGCCAGCATCAAGCCAAGGAAGCCCGCAGTGGTCATGTTGATCCACAGGATCTGAACAGGCAGGATAGGAAGCGCTGCTCCAAGGAGTACGGCCACCAGGATGACCAACCCCTCTCCGATGTTAGTGGGCAGGGTCCACACGATAAATTTCGTCAGGTTGTCGAAGACGCCTCTGCCTTCCTCGACAGCCGCTGTTATGGAGCTGAAGTTGTCATCGGTGAGCACCATGTCGGCGGCCTCCTTGGCTACGTCTGTACCGGTTATCCCCATGGCCACACCTATGTCTGCCTGTTTGAGGGCAGGGGCATCGTTCACACCGTCCCCGGTCATGGCCACGACATGGCCCCGCGCCTGTAGCGCCCTTACTAGCCGTATCTTTTCTTCAGGGGTTGTTCGTGCGAATACATTCGTGTCCTCGGCGACTCGAACCAGGTCCTTGTCAGACACATTGGCCAGGTCCTTGCCAGTCAGTACCTTGACAGCCCTGTCCCCCTTGCCACGATCTTCATAAAGGCCGATCTGACCCGCGATGGCGGCAGCGGTGGCGGGATGATCCCCGGTAATCATCTTTACCTTTATGCCCGCCCGCTGGCAGGTATTGACTGCTTTAACTGCCTCTGCCCTTGGAGGGTCGATCATGCCTTGAAGGCCAAGAAATGAAAGATCATCCGCAACGTCATCGTGGGTTATCTCCCTGATATCGGCAGGCAATTCCTTCCTGGCGAAGGCAAGCACCCTCATCCCTCTTGCCGCCATGTGTTCCACGTCCCTGTATATCCTGTCTGCGTCCAATCTGGTAAGGTTGCCATTTGCATCCATCGCCTGGCTACATTTCTGGACGATTTGTTCCACCGCCCCTTTTACATAGACCAGACGCGGATAGCCTGGCCCGGCGTCGTGAAGCGTGGCCATGTAGCGGTGCTTTGATTCGAAGGGGATGGCGTCCAGTCGTGGATACCTTTTTTCCATCTCCTTCCTGTCCAGCCCTCCCTTGGCCGCCACCGCCAAGAGGGCCCCTTCGGTGGGGTCTCCTTGGATCTGCCACATGCCATCCTTTTCCAGGATCAGGCTGTCGTTGCACAGGAGCCCTGCAATCAGGCATTCGTTAAGGGCGGCTGTGCCCCCGTCTGGCTCACCATCCAGCCTGACTATCTGTCCAAGAGGGGCGTAACCGCTGCCGCTTACCTCGTAATGGGTATAACCGGCCACGATGGCCTGGACGGTCATCTGGTTTTCTGTAAGCGTTCCGGTCTTGTCTGAGCATATGATGGTTGTACTGCCCAGGGTCTCTACTGCGGGCAGCTTACGAATAACGGCCCGGCGTCTCGCCATCCTGGAGACACCTATGGCCAGGGTTATGGTTACCGCTGCCGGCAGGCCCTCTGGGATCGCTCCAACGGCCAGCGCGACCGCGGCCATGAACATATCAAAGGGGCTCTGCCCCCTTGCCAGGCCAACTAGTACAGTAGCCCCTGCCAACGCCAGGATGGCGTACAGCAAGAGCCGGCTGAATTGTTCAATCTTACGTGTCAGTGGGGTTTCAAGCGTCTGGGCCGATGAGATCAGACTGGATATCCGGCCCACCTCTGTCCGGTCACCAGTGGCGATTACGATCCCGGTTGCCTGGCCATAGGTGACCATCGAAGAGCCATAGGTCATGTCCGTCCTTTCAGCAAGGGGCGTGTTTTCGTCGACAGGATCGATTCCCTTTTCTACCGGCACGGATTCACCGGTAAGTGCCGATTCGTCCACCTGTAAGTCCTTACACCTGACAAGACGCAGATCCGCTGGTACCTTGTCACCGGCCTGGAGCAGCACTATATCCCCCACTACCAGGTCAGTCGAAGGTATTCGTCTCTTTTCGCCATCCCTTACGACCGTCGCCTCTGCCAGCATGGTATCCGCCAGGGCGGCCAAGGCATTTTCCGCCTTGGATTCCTGGATGAAGCCGATGACGGCGTTGACTATCACGACGCCAAAGATCACGCCAGAGTCTACCCATTCCTGCAGGCCCGCCGTAACCAGGCCCGCCGCAATCAGTATGTATATGAGTGGCTGATGGAACTGGAGCAGGAAACGAAGGAGCGGCCCCTTTCCCTTTTTGGCCGTCAGTATGTTGGCACCAAACCGTTTCAGGCGACCCTGGGCGTCCCCTGTATTGAGCCCTCTTTGAGGATCGGTCTCCAGGAAGTGGGCCACCTCTTCCACCGGCAGGGAATGCCATTTCTTGTCATGTAGTAGTTCCATGGAAGTTTCCTGTATTACCCAGTAGTTATTCTATTACCACGCCGGTTTTGTGCCCACTGTCTCCGGGATACCATTCAAGCTCTATCTCCAATTTGAGCTGCGTACCCTTTGTCCGTTTGATTTCTTCTTCCACCTTGATTTCAATGCTCATATTATCTGGAAAATCCACAGTAACCTCGTTTTCGTCCTGGCGGAGTATCATTTTCCCCTGTTCGATCTTGTCAGCAATATTTCTGAACATTGCTGCAATTTCGAGGCTGTTCTTTTTCTCTTCACTTTTGAATAGTATCTTTTCCATGTCATCCTCCTTATGCCTTTGTTCATCACGAAGATATAGCCCACCAAGAGGGCCGTGTTTTCACGCTATGGGGCGGCAATCAAGGGTACGGGCCGCAAGAGGGTTTTGTGGATGATCGTGCAGGTGACCTGCAGGTGCGATCGGTCAGGTGGCCAAGTGGGTACGTCAAGATCAACAAAAAGAATCTCTTGCAAACCGGTGTGTGGGATTGGGATGCCAGGGTACTGGCACGGTTCCGATAACACTGCAGCCTTTGGTAACCTTCATACATAGATACAGTTCCTTTGCATCCTGCCAGGGTGAAAGATAAGGGTTCAGTCGATACGGGATGCCAAGGACGAATAAATCTTCCAATCAATCAAGTATGCGCCTTCAGTACGGCTTCAAGCCTGCCGGGATTCATCCCTACAGGTATTCGTTCTCCAAGAAGACGTTCCTCGTAGGTAGGCTTTTGTACCTGATAAAAGATGCCGGTGGCAACCCTTCCATCCATTCCGTATGACCACTCTCTGGCCATTTCAAGGGCGGCGCCCAGGTCCTTTGGATCGTGTCCCTTGTCGAAAAGGTCGTAGACCTGTTCATTGTAGAATTTATAGGTATTGAAGAAGGTAAAACATGGCTGTAGGACTTCTATGAAGGAGAAACCATGGTGTCTGACTGCCGCCTTTATAAGGGCGGTTAGTCGTTTCATATGTGCGGTATATCCCCTGGCCACAAAGGTTGCACCGGCCGAAAGCAGGAGCTCCAAGGGGTTGAAGGGCTCTTCAGGGCTCCCCTTCGGGGTGGATCGGCCCTTGAAACCCGTAGGGCTAGTGGGGGTGAATTGGCCAGTGGTCAACCCATAGACCCGGTTGTCGTGAACGATGAAGGTGACGTTTATGTTCCTCTTGGCAGCAAAGATCAGGTGGGCAATGCCTTCACCATATGCATCCCCATCACCTGCATGGCCGATTACGACCAACTCCGGGTTCGCAAGCTTGATTCCGGAAATCGTGGGTGCCACACGGCCATGAATGGAATAGAAACTGTTTACGTTTACATAGTCTACAATCTTTGCATGGCAGCCAATGCCTGATGCAAGGACAAATCGTTCCGGCTCTATTCCATCTTCTTCATTGAGGTCTTCGATCGATGCCATCAGGGCATTCAGGATACCAAAATTTCCACATCCTGGACACCAGGTATTTTCGGCGTAGGTCTTAAGATCCTTTTTTCCCATCATAGAACCTCCTTAAGGTCATTTTTAAGGGAATCGATGGTGAAGGGCCGGCCGTCATAGCGGAGGACCTTCCTGTCTGCCTTTATGCCTTTTGTTGCAAGGAGGCTGGACAGTTGACCCGTGGCATTGACCTCTACATCTATCAACGTTTTTACGCCGGAAAGGGCCTTTACCATCTCGTTCATGGGAAAGGGCTCCAGCAGGAGTGGCTGAATTACCCGCAAATCAAGTTCCTCCGCCACCTCTATGCATGCCCCCTTGGTTGAACCCCAGCAGATCAGGGCACGCTCTGCACGGGGATTCCCGTATACCTTGACCAGCTCTTGGCGGCCGAGTTCACTCTTCAATTTCTCCAGTTTCTTGAGGCGTTTTCCTTGCATTCTGGTGATTTCATCAGGTTCTTCCGTGGTAATGCCGTGTTCATCGTGTTCGTAAGATGTCACCTTGACCACCGCATCCCGGGTCCCTGGAAAGGCCAGGGGTGAGATACCATCTTCTGTTTGCCGATATCGTTTGTATTCGCCTGATCCGTCCCAGGATATGGGAGGTTGGGGACCGATCTCTGCCGGATCGCCCTCGAAGCTCGATGTGCTCTCGCTCAGGTGCTTATCAGACAGGATAAATGCAGGGATCTGGAATTTCCATGCCAGGTTGAGGGCAAGAGCCGTCAGATAAAATGCCTCTTCTACGTCACCTGGGGCCATGAGCACACGCAGAAATTCTCCATGCCCGGAATGGAGGACGAAGGACAGGTCAGCTTGCATGGTGTAGGTGGGAACCCCTGTGCTTGGACCGGCACGTTGGCACTCCACGAAGACCAGGGGAATCTCTGCCTGGCCTGCAAGGCTTACCGCCTCGGTCATGAGTGCAAAGCCTCCTCCGGAGGTACCAACCATAACCCTTGCCCCTGTATATGCCGCTCCAAGGGCCATGAGGGCCACTCCTATCTCGTTCTCAGGATGGATGGTGACTACGTTGAGGTCGTCTTCATGGGACGCCAGGTAATGGAGGATACTCGATGCCGGTGTCATGGGATAGGCAATGTACATGTTCAGGCCCGCCTTGACCGCCCCAATGGCAATGGCCTCGTTCCCAGTAAGCAGCGGCACGGCAGGTGCGCCTGCGCGATCGATCTTTTGCCCTGAATCCACCGTGTTTTCGAAGGCCGTCCGGGCTATCTTGAGATTGGTCTCCTTGGATCTGGCGATGGTGTCCCTTATAACCTCTGCCACCACCTCCCAATCGATTCCCAGATGGCCAGCCAGGGCCCCTATGGCCGCTGTATTTCGCATGATCGGGGCGCCCTGGTGCTCCCTGAGGATTTCTTTGAAAGGAAGCCCTATGCCCTGGGTCTCGACCTTGCCGGAATCGAATATTACCTCTCCGCCAGCCTTGAGCCGCCAGCGGTGACGTTTCACTGTTTCCTGATTCATGGCCAGGATCAGGTCGACATTTTCTTTGTGTGCCCGGATCTTTTTGTCCGCGGCTCGAACGATAGAGAAATTGTGCCCTCCTCGTATGAGGGAAGGGTAATCATCGTAGAAAAAGATTCGGTAACCGAGACGGTTCAAAAGTCTGGCCACGGTATTGCCGGCCTGTCGTATCCCGTCACCGGCCTGTCCGCCCATGAGAATCGAAAGCTCTTTCATCATCTTCTCCTTTTGCCATACATTTGCAGTGCCCAGTCGATACTTGCAGCCTTGTCCGGGAATGCAGACCGGGTTGGAGGGCCGTGTTCTTGCCCGTTTGGCTGGCACAGGTAGCCGGGCAGGCTAAAGATCCATGTTTTTGTCCCCGCACGGGGCCTTTTTGTTCGAGAACAGTAAATATGAGGGTGCAAAAGGGTGCAGCATGCGCTAGGGCGTGAAGGCCTTTTTGCGACAGGTCACAGGGCCTATCGGGCAAAAAAGAGGTTTTTGGGGTGCACCGCTTTGTTTTTTTGTCTCAGGATTAATTAAGAAGGCTCCAAAGTGATCATGACCATTTTTTTGAAGCTTATAGCCTGGGGATGCCAGGTGTCAAGGAAAGAAAAGGACCTGGCCAGATCCCCAAGGCAGGAAAGGGATCGTTTTCTTAGAGGTCGTAGGATGTAATCTTATTTCGCGGCAGCATTATAAATTATGGCTATCAGTAGCCCGGCTATCGCACCATCGACAAAACCCCATATTGCTCCAACGATACCGCCCAAAAGGGTTGGCTCAAATCCAATGTAGATGGACCCCATGACCTCAACGAATTTTGCAGACCATCCGAAGATGGAAGCCCAGCCGGTAAGTAGCATACAAAGTGCCCATGATGAGCCAAGGGCAATGGCCAGCGCCTTCACGTTTAACTTGTTCATGTTATGTATGCCTCCTGTTGTCCTGGATTATGTAACTTGCCGGGCTTGTCAAAGATGCGGGATGGCAGGCAATCAAGGTCCATCGTAATATCTGCGTATAAACCCGGATTATGCACTTCAAATGCTGAATAAATAGAATTGTGTTAAAAATTACAAGAGGTTACAAGCAAATCGGCATCCTCTTCGGTTCACCCAAAAGGTGCATCAACTTCTCAACGAAATCATCTAGCATTTGAAGCCACAAGGGGCTCGTAATTTTACAGAATTCGATGTCTTTTAGGGTGGTTGAAGTACCAAAGGTACGTCTGCGCGTCATCAGTCTTGCATCTCCGGCAAGTTTGCGAGCTGGATGATCCTGGATAAAACGCAGGGGGATACCTTATATCTTGGAACCGGTGCAAACTAAAAAGCCCTGCACTACGGTGCAGGGCTTTTTAGTTCGAGATATTATCCTGGATTATGTACTTCAATTGTTGCACACTTGAAGCACCAAAGGTACGTCTGCGCGTCATCAGTCTTGCATCTCCGGCAAGTTTGCGAGCTGCATAATCCAGAATTGTAGGTTGTTAGAGCTGTACCACGTTATCGGCAGCAGGTCCCTTGGGCCCTTCAACTATATCAAAACTTACCCTTGCTCCCTCGTCGAGTGACTTGTAACCCTCTGACTTAATGGCAGAATAATGTACAAACACGTCGTTGCCGTTATCCTGCTCGATAAAACCAAAACCCTTTGATGCATTAAACCACTTTACGGTACCTTCTTTCACTACTGCTACTCCTTTTGAGCGGTTTCACCTGGAAACCCTTTTAGATTATCCCTGGAAAAGTAGGTCTTTCTGGATAGATTATCCGTCAGCCCTCAGGACCCAGGGTATTTCACTGCCCTTTTAAGGGCAAAAAACAAAAAAGCCGCACCTAGAGGATGTGCGGCCGACATGACTACCATTTTGCAAACAAGTGCTACACAACAACTTTTTTCATAATAGCCTATCTGTTGCCAAATGGCAATCATTTTTTATTATGATAATAACTGGCCTCCATTACAGGGTCGATATCATCATGCCGCAGGAACGCGGCATCACGGGCGCGGGCCACATCCAAATTACAGCCTGTCACCTTCTTTTTATCGTGGTCACCACTGCCCCGCGCAGGTTTCCAAGCCTGTAACCTGTAGCCCTGTCCCCTGGATATAATCTGGCTAGAGCCCTTTTCACCCCTGGTTTCATCAGTGCAACATCTCCATGACAGTTGAGACAAACCCCCTTGTTGATAGTTATCGGTTTATAAAATTTATAGGAGTGGGGACCGGTCTTCTGGAGTATGTGACCTGGCAGGATGACCCCTGTGTCCCTTAAGAGGTGAAGGGCCTGTAGTACCTTTGCTTCATCCTCTTTCGGCGCGTCTACGGGATTACGGTACCGTAACGAGATCCTTTTGACCTTTACACCCTCAGGCAGTTCACGGTTGACCTGGGCGGTTAGTTCCTGTGCCTTTGCTGCACAGAAACCAAGGGCACCGGCTGGTCCGCTTTCCTGTAGATGTGTTTTCATCTGCCCACCTAGCGTGCGCATCAGCCTTTCCGCTGCCATGCGGCCGAGCAGGATGGCCTCTTGGCTTTCATCATGCTTTTTCGGTGGCTGCGTTGGGAGTTCATAGCCGGCTGTCCATAGTTGATGAATTACCTCGTCCTGATCCGGCCTCTTTGAAGGGGAGTCAGTAGCCAGGACCTGGTGGGTAGCTATCAATGTTATGATCAGTAACAGTCCTGTCGCAGGGAATGAAGTCCTTTTCAAGGTCTCTCACCTCTAATTCAACAATTCAATGAATCAATAGTAAACTTTATAAAATTTCCCCTCCGGCCGGGGAGGGGGAGTGCAAGGAACGTGACGATTGTGCTATATTTTGTCCTTGAGTTTGTCAGCCAGCCTCTGGATGTCCCTTTTCAATTTCATGGCCGCATCCCTCGTATCCTTGTCCGAGCTTTTAAGCGCATGCTCCACCTCTTTCCCTGCCTTGTCAAGCTCCCTTTTCGCTGCTTTGTATCTGCCGGCGGCATAGTCCATGGTGGCACGCCACAGGCTCCGTTTGATCTCTCCAACGGCACCAAGCAGCACCACACTGTTTTCGGCCTGTTGCAGCTCTTGGTCGGCAAACCCGGGTTCTCCCTGGAGTAGATAGCTTTCAGCCGCTAGTATGTGCCTTTGCGTGGATGAAATCGGCACATCTACCTCCATGATGATTACGCTTTTCTCCAGCTCACTCAATGCCTTTCGGGCAGCCTTCTTGTCTCCCTTGGTAAGCCCGTTGTTTGCCTTCTTGAGATATTTTCGGGCCTTCTTTATGGGGATTATGCCCTTTAGCTCGGTAAGGTCATAGGCAATAGGTACCAAGTCGTCCTTTACCTTCTCCGTACTCTCATAATCTAGGTGTTCCTTGGCAACCCAGATATGGTCCTTTATCTTTTCAGTAGGTAGATTGGATTCTATCATCTTAAGCAGTACCTTGGCCTTAACGAGATCCTTTGAAGCCTTGTCATAATCCTCCTTGTGGATCGCACCCCTGGCGCTTGCGATCAAACGGAGTACCTTGGCCGCGGCATAGGAGAGCTTTGCGTGCATCTGGGGGCTCAGGGTCTTCAGCGGGGTTACGGTAATCTTTTCATTGAGTACCGCGGAAAAGCCGGGAGTTGCACATGGCAAGACCAGGCTGACCAGTAACAGGCTATTGATGAGCAGTTTCTTTTTCATTGATCAATTCCTCCTCATGTATTTATCCGCTGGAATTTAACGTTCAATCCCCTGCAATTTTGGGATTTCAACCCGGATTATACAGCTCGCAGGCCTGCGAGCTGCTTGCAGTTTCAAATGCCAAACATTTTTGCTGTGATGACTTGTTCACTATTTGGGTGAATTCCTTCTGGCAGTATACTGACAGTAATATTCTGAAATTATAAAAGAAATTGTTTTGTCCAGCGATTGAAGTGTACAATCCAGATTCTTTTCCTCGAATAGTAACAAGGCTGGGTAAACATTCTGCTACCTGGGTAACACCGGTAGATTTTTTATGAACAGGGGCAGTGCCTGCGTGTTTCTTACTCAATATCCTTATCCTCGAAAGGATCGGAGGCCGGCCGGGTCACCTGGACACCCTTTGATTGTCTTCTGGCCCCTTGCTGGTCAATTTTACATGTGGGGTAATTGCCTGCTTTACCAATTTCACATAGGCGTGGTGATGGCGTGTTTTTATCTCGATTCGTTTGAATACATAGACCTTGACTATGTCCGTCACGAAGGCAGAAACAATGGAATATGCCCATATCAGGGCAACCTCCGGCCAAGTGATTGGGGTTATGAGTCCAAAACCATAGGCGGCAAGTATTGTCCCGGCTGCCTTGGTGATAACCGCCGACCATATCATGATAGGGGCAGGGAAGGGTCGTTTCCAAAAATGTTCCTTTGTCCTGGCCACAAACAGGACCAGGTGCCCGGCAACCGCCATCTTCAGGAATACGTAGGTCTGAATCTGCGGTATGGTGAGGTGCAATAGATCCATTGCAATCAACAACATTCCAAAACTGCCACTAAGCCCCACTATACCCATGGATGTTGCCACGGTTATGACCTGGCTCATTTTCCATCTGGCGGGTTGGGGGTCTAGCCCGGTATGATCGTAGGCGATTGTCATGATGGGAAGATCGTTCAAGAACGCCAGGAGGATGATCATTATGGCGGTTATGGGATAGAAATTGAAGAATATCATGGCAAGGACCACGAAGACCATTATCCGTATGGTCTCGGAAATCCTGTAGATGGCGTAGCTATTCATCCTCTCGAAGATGCGCCTGGCCTCTTCTACCGCCCTGATAATGACCGACAGCCCTGGTGCGGTAAGAACCAGATCGGCTGCTGCCCGTGCCGCGTCGGTTGCACCCGATACCGCAATCCCCACGTTCGCTTGTTTGAGCGCCGGGGCGTCGTTGACCCCGTCCCCTGTCATGCCAACTATGTGGTTCCTACTCTGGAGCGCCTTTACTATGGCAAACTTGTGCTCAGGGAACACC
The DNA here is from genome assembly GCA_024275145.1 of Deltaproteobacteria bacterium. Taxonomy (GTDB): domain Bacteria; phylum Desulfobacterota; class Dissulfuribacteria; order Dissulfuribacterales; family QOAL01; genus S143-34. The sequence continues at coordinate 26,218 of JAJRZR010000003.1, forward strand.
TGGGCGAACCCGTCTGCCTTTTCTATCAGTTCCTCGGCCTCGGCAATCATGATTGTCTTGCCTTTGCCCTCCTTCAGGAAGGAGTCGGCAGGAAGGATGTTGGGACGAAGTCCCAGTTTGCGGGCTATCTGTTTGGCAATGGCCACGTTGTCTCCGGTAACCATCTTGACCTCTATGCCATATTGTTGCGCCCGGCGGATGGTTTCAGCGGAATCCTCACGTGGAGGATCAAACAAGGGTAGAATCCCTAGGAATTCCCAGGTGTTTGCGTCCCTGGAGATAGCGACTCCAAGGGTGCGGTAGCCTTCTTCGGCAAATTGCTCTATTGCCTTTTGGGCCTTTGCCTGGGTGCTTTCATCCGGATGGCAAAGGGCCAGGATTACCTGGGGTGCACCCTTGGTCACCTTTATGATTTTGCCATCAGGGGTATTGACCTCTGCCTCGGTCCTCTTGTGTACCGGGTCGAAGGGCATGAAATGGGCCTGCTTGTATCCCTTGAGTGCGTCCCTTTTCTTGAGGCCCTTGAGGATAGCGTTGTCAATGGCATCTGCATCCTCTTCCTTTGAGGCCAATGCAGCGTAGAATATCAACTCATCCCTGTCTTTTGCCTTGAAGACCAGGGGATCGCCAAGGGTGAGTTGATTCTGGGTGAGCGTTCCCGTTTTGTCTGAGCACAGGATGTCCATACCTGCCATCTCCTCGATGGATTCAAGGCGTGAGACAATGGCCTTCATCTTGGAAAGGGCAAGGGCACCTACGGCCATCGTCACCGAAAGCACCGCTGGCATGGCCACGGGGATGGATGCAACCGTAAGGATCAGGGCAAACTGGATCAATTCAAGCCAGGGTGCACCACGGTGGAGTTGGAAAAGTATCAATGCAGCCACGAGAACCAGGCAGACATAGATGAGATAGTCGCCAATCGTGAGGACTGCCTTCTGGAAGTGTGAGACGTTCTGGGCGCTGCTCACCAGTTCGGCAGTCTTCCCAAAATAGGTGTTTGCACCGGTGGCGGTGACCACTGCCACCATCTCCCCCTGTTTGACAATAGAACCTGAATAGGCCCCATCGCCCTTTTCCTTGCTTACTGGGAGCGATTCACCAGTGAGGGCCGATTGGTCGATACTTAGATAGTCACCATCGATCAGCACCACGTCTGCCGGTACTATGTCGCCAAGCCGCAGCCGTATTATATCCCCTGGCACCAGTGTCTTGGAGTCAATCTCCTGCCACTTTCCATCCCTTAGGGCCCTGGCCTTCAGTGCAAGTTTTTTCTTGAGCGCCTCTATGGCATTGCCTGCCTTGTATTCCTGCCAGAAACCAACTACGGCGTTGAAGATCAGGAGGGCGCTGATAATGGCAAAGTCAGGCAAATGCCGCACTATGGCAGAAAGGATTGCAGCCACCTCTATCATCCAGGGGATGGGTCCCCAGAAGTAACTGAGGAACTTGAGAAACGGGTTCACCTTCTTTTCTTCCAATGCATTCGGGCCATACTGGGTAAGCCGCTTGGTTGCTTCGCCGGACGAAAGGCCATCGGTGCTTGTTTTGAGACGGGCAAATACCTCCGCGATGGATTCCTTGTGTTTTCCTTGCGGGGCATTATGATCAGAAGTATTAGCCATTTTCGATTCCTCCATGATTGATATCTCTCATGTTAACTAACCTAGCGCTTGAATGGATAAGCCGGTACGGAGCCCCGGCCCTTTGTGGCCTTCTCATGTTGGGCATAGTTGGCCTTCCGGTGCCTGACGAGACACTTTTGTGCTTTGCCGGATTTCTGGTCGGAAGGGGTGTGCTTGAATTTTTGCCCACATTGCTTTCGGCCTTTACGGGAAGCAGCATCGGTATAACCTTGAGTTTCCTCCTGGGCCACCTGTTTGGAACGGCATTGCTTGGAAAATATGGCCATGTCTTTCACGTCTCAGACAAAGAGATCCTGATTGTAAATAACTGGTTCAATCGTTGGGGAAAATGGAGCCTTACAGCAGGCTACTTTCTTCCAGGCATAAGGCACCTGGTTGCCTTCATCGCAGGTGCTTCGCGGCTTCAGCCAACTATTTTCGCAATGTTTGCGTATTCCGGTGCGGCCCTATGGACCGCCTCTTTCTTGTCCCTTGGCTATTATGTGGGAGAGGACTGGGCAGTAATCCTGTCTGCCGTACACAGGCATCTTCTCGTTGTAACTGTTGCCAGCACCACGGTTCTTGCGGGCTATCTGGCAATTAATGTCTTGAAAAAGATCATTCGATAACCCGGCGGCGTTCCGGTTTCATGAAGGTGCGCCGCCGGGATTGAATTTGCGGGGATCAGGTACCCTGCCCGGCCTTTGACCGCATGTCTCTGGCAAGTGCCTTCATCTCTACCAGGGTTTCCTTCATCTTTGCGTAGCCGTACCAGGTTGTGTAGTCCGGCATTATGTGAAATGCCGCCTGATAGGTCTTCATACGGTAGTCCATGAACATCTCGTAGAGTTTTTCCTCTATGGGGGTGTTTACCTCGTAGAAGGTGAGCAGGTCAGGGTAGGGGAAGGTAGCCTGATTTGTTGACATCTTTATCACCCCGTCCCTGTAAAGGCCTGTAACCAGCTCAATGGCCTGGGCTAATATCTTGTCGGATGCCTTGATCATGAGGTCGGCATTCTTGAGATTTTCCCTGGCGAAGGTTGCAGAGTGACATCTCTGGCACACGGCCTCCATCTTGGCCCTCTGTGTGTCCCAGTCTGCCTTGGTGAGCCGGACCATATTGGCTTTCTTTACTATGTCAAGCCGCTTGGTGGGTTTCCCTTTGGCATCCAGGACCCCAAGGGCCTTGAGTATGGTGACCCTATAGCCCATCCATTCTTTGTCGGCCTCCGGCAGCCTCAGGGCCAGGAATCCCCATGCGGTCATGACACCGTGGTCACCCCCTGGCATGTGGCAGTCCTGGCAGGTGGGACCCCTGTGGGCCTTGCGGTCGGTAACGTAGGCAGCGCCATGTTTTGAGTGGAACCACATCTCCCACTGTGCATGGTCGAACCCGGTGTGGCAACTGTTACAGGCCTCGGGCTGGAGTGCCTCCTGCTTTGAGAAGGCATGGCGGGTATGGCAGTTCTGGCAATCCATGCCGTACTTGTAGTACTTTCTAACCTCGTTTTGCCTTACCTTTTGATCGGTGACACCCAGGTTATGACAGCCGTTACAGCCCTTCTGGCCAGCAATAAATGCCCTGGGCTGCTGGTGTGCAAAGCCTGGAAAGGCCATGACTGGCAGCAGTCCAAGTGCATGTTTGCCGCCCATGTATTGTTTTACCTGGTCTGGATGGCATTTCCTGCAGGTGTTTATGGTGGGCAGCTTTGCCTTGGCTACGTCCGATTCGTTTATATGGCTTTTGCCATGGCAATCCATGCAGGTTAACACCTCTGCCATCTTACCCCTGTTGAAATCCTCCACTATGCCCGGTGTGATCTTGGCATGGCAGGTCTCGCAAGTAGAAGGCCTGGCCAGTGCCGAGGCCAGCCCGATGACCATAAGATAAGCAAAACACATCAAAAAAGACCAACAGACCTCTTTCACCCTCATGATTCACCTCCAATTTTGTGTTATGTTGCTCAAAATGATCTCACTGGCCTGGAAAACCCCTTCTTACCCGCGTAGGTAGCGGCCCTTCCCAGCCTTTCTTCGATCCTTATGAGCTGGTTGTACTTTTCCACGCGTTCTCCCCTGGCAGGCGCCCCTGTCTTAAGGTGGCCAGTATCCAGGGCCACGGTCATGTCGGCTATGAACGAATCCACGGTCTCCCCGCTCCGGTGCGATACCATGGCTCCCCAGCCTGCCAGTCGCGCCATGCGTACTGCTGCCATGGTCTCTGTAAGGGTGCCTATCTGGTTGAGTTTTATGAGGACACCGTTTGCCACATCCAGATCGATGCCCTTCTTTATACGTTCCACGTTGGTAACGAATATATCGTCACCCACCAGTTCGATGGTATCGCCGAGCCGGTTATTGAGGATCTTCCATCCGTCCCAGTCGTCTTCGGCAAGGCCGTCTTCGAGCACTATGTACGGGTATTTTTCAACCAGGGCCGCATGGTATTCCACCATCTCCTCTGATGAAAGCTTACGGTCTTCCGTGCGGAGCACGTATTTCCCATCATGATAGAATTCGGATGATGCCGGATCTATCGCAATACCGACATCGTTTCCAGGGCTGAGTCCCACGTGTGAGATCGCCTCCATGATATATTCGATGGGTTCCTCATTCGAGCCCACCTTGGGCGCAAACCCTCCTTCATCACCTACCCCTACGCTGTGCCCCTTGGATTTCAGGATGCCCTTGAGTGCGTGGTAGATCTCGGCACCCCATTCGATGGCCTGGCATACGTTTTCAGCGCCATAGGGTACAATCATGTATTCCTGGAAATCCGCCCCCTGCCAGTTGGCGTGTACCCCGCCGTTCAATATGTTCATCATGGGTACTGGAAGGCGGGTGGCATTGGTTCCACCCAGGTACTGAAATAGCGCAAGCCCGCTTGCCTCTGCGGCTGCCCTTGCGACTGCAAGGGAGACCCCCAGTATGGCGTTGGCCCCGAGCCTTCCCTTGTTTGGCGTCCCGTCCAGGTCGATCATAGCATGATCGATAGTCCCCTGGTCGAAAACGTCCATGCCGGCAATGTTCGGGGATATGGTATCGTTTACGTTTGAAACCGCCTTCAAAACCCCTTTGCCTTCGAAGTGTTTCCTGTCTCCATCCCTCAACTCTACCGCCTCGTGTGTGCCGGTGGATGCGCCTGATGGAACCGCTGCCCTCGATCTTATGCCGCATTCAAGGATACAATCCACCTCTACGGTTGGGTTGCCCCTGGAATCAAGTATCTGCCGCGCAAAAACGGATTTTATCCGGGTGTCCATGTTATCCTTCCTCCTCTTCTGTTTTAACTAAACCTCCTCCTACGGCCTGTACGACCGATGCCGCGCACCTGGACATGAAAATGCGACCCTGGGGTCCGGATGTGTTGCCACAGCGCACATGCCGATGAAAGTAAAGGCCCTTGGCTCATCCGTATCGTTCAGGAATCGAACAAGGGCCGCTGGGATCCTTTTCAAGATGTTTGTGAATCGAGATCCCTTTCCACCTCCAGGATGTGAAGGGTTGTCTTCAATACAGTATCCGGATTAAGGCTTATGGAGTCAATACCCAATCTTACCAAATATTCTGCAACCTCTGGATAATCGGAGGGAGCCTGGCCGCATATGCCAGAGTGGCGGCCATTACGTTTACACCCTTCCACAGCCAGGCGGATCATTTCCTTGACCCCGGGGTCCCTCTCATCAAAATCGAAGGCCACGATCTCCGAATCCCTGTCAACGCCCAGCACCAACTGGGTCAGGTCGTTGGAGCCGATGGAAAAACCGTCGAAGTGCCTGGAGAATGCATCCATTTGGATGACATCGTTGGGAATCTCACACATCACGTAGATCTTGAGGCCATTTTCTCCACGTTTCAACCCCAGTTCCTCCATACGTTGGACCACCCTTTTGCCTTCCTCTACCCTGCGGCAAAACGGGATCATGAGCCTTACGTTTACAAGGCCCATCTCGTCCCTGACCCTTTTCATGGCAGCGCATTCGAGGGCAAAACCCTCGGCATAGGCAGGATGGGTGTAGCGGGATGCCCCCCTGAAGCCTATCATGGGATTGTCCTCCTTGGGTTCAAACCAGCGCCCGCCAAGCAGGCTTGCATATTCGTTGGACTTGAAATCCGACATCCTGACTACCACGGGCTTCGGATAGAACGCCGCGGCAATGGTGCCTACTCCCTCGGACAATTTTTCAATGAAGAAGTCCGATGGATGTCCATAGCCACTGGCCATGTCCAGTACCTGGCTACGTGCCTCCTCGTCCTCTATCTTCTCGGGATGGAGTAGGGCCATGGGATGGACCTTGATGTATTCATTTATTATGAATTCCATCCTGGCCAATCCCACGCCATCGTTGGGCAGGAAGCTCAGCTTGAAGGCAAGTTCAGGATTGCCCAGGTTCATCATGATCTCCGTGGAGGGGTGCTTTATAGTTGTCAGATCCGTTCTTTCCACCTCGAAGGGTATCTTCCCCTCGTATACCCTTCCTATATCCCCTTCGGCACAGGAAACCGTAATATCCTCCCTATTTGGTATGAGCGAGGTCCCGTCATCCGTACCTACCACGGCAGGTATGCCAAGCTCTCTCGAGATGATGGCCGCATGGCAGGTGCGCCCACCCCGGTTGGTAACGATGGCCGCCGCGGTTTTCATGATAGGTTCCCAGTCCGGGGTTGTGGTGTCAGCCACAAGGACCTCACCGGCCTTGAATTCCTTGAGTTTGCTTACGTCATCTATGACGTGGGCCCGTCCGGTAGCCACCCTGGTGCCCACTGCCCTGCCGGTGACGATGACCTTGCCCGTGCCTTTTATGCGGTATTCCTCAAGTACGTTGCCCTTCTTTTGCGACGCCACGGTTTCGGGCCTTGCCTGTACCATGTAGAGATTGCCGTCTATTCCATCCTTTGCCCATTCCATGTCCATGGGCTTGGGGTGCCCGGCCTTTTCGCTGTAGTGTTTTTCCACCTTGATGGCGTAATCTGCAAGTACCATGACCTCATCATCGCATATACAGAATTTCTCCCTGTCCTTCTTTGGGGTGGATACGTTTCTGGTCGCCTCGGTGGTGCCACCCTGGGAATAGATCATCTTGATCTCTTTGGAGCCAAGGGTCCTTCTTAGCACCTCCTTGAATCCCTTTTCAAAGGTGGGTTTGAATACATAGAATTCGTCCGGGTCCACCGCGCCCTGCACCACATTCTCACCAAGGCCATAGGAGCCGGTGATAAAGACCACGTTTCTGAATCCCGTTTCGGTGTCCAGTGAGAACATGACTCCGCTTGCAGCCAGGTCTGAGCGTACCATCTTCATGATTCCAATGGACAGGGCCACCTTGAAGTGGTCGAATCCCTTGTCAACCCGGTAATGGATGGCCCGGTCGGTAAACAGGCTGGCAAAGCAGCGGCTACAGGCGTCCAGCAGGGCGGTATCCCCGCTTATGTTCAGGTAGGTGTCCTGCTGCCCTGCAAAGCTCGCATCGGGCAGGTCCTCTGCCGTTGCAGAACTTCTGACCGCGACACTGAGTTCAAGCCCGTATTCCACCTGGAGCTTGTGGTATGCATCCAGTATCTCCGCCTTCAGGTCGTCCGGGAGCCCTGCGCCGTATACGATTTGCCTGGCCTTGGCACCACGCCTGGCCAGGTCTTCCATGTTGCCTGGCTCAAGACCCTCCAGGGCATCGTGGAGTGCCTTTTCTGCCCCGGCCTTCCTCAGTACGTGCCAGTACGCATCGGATGTCACGGCAAAGCCGTTTGGCACCCTCACCCCTTTTGAAGAAAGTTCCCTGTACATCTCGCCAAGGGATGCGTTTTTGCCCCCAACGAGTGGAACGTCTTCGATACCTATCTCATTAAAGAAACGGATGAATCTTGGTTGCTGGCTCATTTGGGCTCCTTTTTGTGTGTTTGAATTTTCATGTGGCCATTGCCTTTACGACTGGAGCCCCACCTCCAGGGTGTGAAGTTGCCGTTAAAATACATCCTGTTTTTGATATGGGCGCTAGGGGTAAAGGCTCCATGAAGGCTCAGCAGGAAGGCTGGTAAGCCCACCTCCGGTTTTGTTTTCTATCACGATTCCACCTTGATTCTCTGCAACATAGGTTACAAATGTCCTTCGTGCCTGCTCCCACGATATTTGGTTCCGCCTGGCAGATCCTTGCACCATGCAGCCAGTGCCTCCAGGTCCTTGACCACCAGGTTGCCGCGTTGATAATCGATTATGCTGTGTTTTTTCCAGTGTTGCAGGTGCCGGTTTATTACTACCCTTACAGAACCGACCATCCTTGCCAGAGCCTCATGTGGCAAGTCGTTGATCAGTTTCAGGGCATGGGGGTTGTCCTTGGCCATTGGATGTTCAGGATCAACGTGACGGAGGATCAGTCTGGCCAGTCGAGTCATCGTGTCGTGAATGGCAAGGTCGGCTGCGAAGTTTTCGATATGGCGGAATCGCTCCCCAATGTAGGGGAGAAGATTCCTGCCGAATCTAGGGTATGTATTTATCCATTGCCTTGCCATTGGCAGAGAGGTGAAAAGGATCTTAGCGTCCTCTAGCGCTACCGGAATTACGCCATGGGGCCTTCCATCAAGTAGTGTAACTATGTCGAATACATCTCCAGGCCCTAATAGCCAGAGGGTAACGCTGCGGCCCGTATCAGGATGTGTCCTGGTGATCTCCAGTCTGCCGGACACCAGGACATGGAACCGTTTGGTAGTGTCTTTCAACAGGCCACATATTCCCTTTTTCCAGGTTTCGGCCCTGAAGGCCTTGAGCATATCCTTCAGCACGTTGTCATCCAGGCCCGAAAAGACGGGAGAGCATTTCAGGGACTTTTCGTATCTAGTTGAAGATGACAGTGTCATTTTTTTATTCCATTGTATCTAGCCGGTTCACGGTGTGCTCGACCCTACCTGGAATATCTCCATTGCCTCTGTCACGTTGGCCCCGTTTACCGTAACCGCAAAGATGGCGTTACAAAGCCGTACGGCTTCATCAAAGGGGCGCTGATGTATGTTTCTACCGGTGGCATTGCCGGATGCACCCGAGACGTGGATCTGCTCGTACAGCCGGGTGAGGAATTTCCTTACCTCCGCGTGTTTTCCACCCGCGCATATGACGCCTGTCCTGCCAGCGGCCTTCACTGCCTCCTTGAACAATTCGGCAGCATCCTCTGAGCCTGGCTTGGGAAAGTTTACCTTCACGAAATCGGCACCAAGGCATGCGGCTAGGCCGGTAGCACCCGCTATCAGGTGGCTATCCTTTTCGTCCTTCACGGCCCTGCCCCTTGGATATGCCCATATTACGGCTACAAGCCCCAGCCTGTGGGCCTCAAATACGATGCGGGCTGCCTCTGTGAGCATGAGATGCTCAAATTCACTTCCAGGGTATATGGTATATCCTACTCCCAATATCTTGAGACCGGATTCCTTCATGAACCTCTTTATCTGTTTCATTTCCCACATGGCCGTGCTGAGCGGGTCTCTCTGGCTGGTCGGTATGAGATTGGTCTTGCTATTGATCTTGATGAGGTAGGGCACCTTCGGGTAGTCCATGCCGTATCTGGCGACAAGGCCCATCTGGGTAGCGAATACCCCTATGTCGCCCTTGTCTGCTATACGGAACATGTGTTCGGGATCGGCATCCTCAGGTGCTATGCCCGGGCCGTAGAAGTCCTCATTCAGGTGCTCGATCTTCTGGTCACCGGCCATTAGCATTAACCTTCCGGTACCATGTGTTATGGCCTCGAAATTTTCCGCAAATGTGCTCCACGCCTCCTTTGGCACATCCAAAGGGATCTTGATGTCCTTCATCGCTGGCTCCTTTTAAACCTGGTTTGCCACCCCGGAAATCGCCTCCCTCACCCTTTCAGGGTTTCCAAGGTAACGAACCGAGATGGTGCTCATGTCTTCATTCAACGTATATACCCTAGGTATGCCGGTCGGGATGTTTATACCGCTTATCTCTTCATCGGATATCCCTTCGATATGTTTCAGCAAGGCCCTTAGCGAGTTTCCGTGGGCGGCGATCAATACGGTACGGCCGCATTGTAGCGTGGGATAGATCCGGTCATGCCAATAGGGCAGGACCCTTTTTAAGGTATCCTCGAGCGATTCGGTTCCTGGAAGGATATCCCGCGGGAGTGACTGATAGCATGGATCATGGCGCGGATGCCTTGGGTCGTTATCATCAAGGGCAGGTGGACGTATGTTATAGCTCCTTCGCCATGTATGGATCTGTTCCTTGCCGAATTTTTGGGCCATTTCCCTCTTGTTTTTCCCCTGGAGCGCGCCATAATGCCGTTCGTTGAGCCTCCACGTGCGTTCAACAGGAATCCACATGAGGTCCATTTCGTCCATTACTATCCAGAGGGTCCTTATGGCCCTCTTGAGGGCCGATGTAAAGGCTACGTCGAACCTCAGGCCTTCATCGACCATGAGCCTGGCCGCGTCTGCCGCCTCCCTTTTCCCCTTGTCCGACAGATCTACGTCGGTCCATCCGGTAAATCTGTTCTCCATGTTCCAGAGGCTCTGTCCATGCCGCAAAAGAATCAGTTTTGTCATGGCTGCTCCCTTTCGAGATCAATAAGCTCTATCCTGTGCCTGGCATCCTCATGCGCAGGTGATGGTCCTTCAACCATGAGGGCCATGCCACGTGTAATGCCCTTTCGCCTTAGAAATTTAACTGCCATGGATATCCAATCACCCCGTGTATCCTTGACATGCACCGGCAAGACACCGTAGGTGAATGACAACTCCTGGCATGTCTCCCTGGAGCCGCTGAATGCAAGGATCCAGACAGGCATGTGGAATCGTGCTATCCTCCTGGCGGTGGCACCGGTCCTGGTGGGTACGATCACTGCCTTGGGGTGCAGGTAGCGCACGGTATTGAATACATCCAGTGCAATTACGTCCTTTATGTCAGCCTGGCCAAGGGAAAGGGTGCGGGTAATCACCCTCCTTACAGGGTGTCCCTCCCTGTTTTCCTCTGTGACCCTGGCGATGGACGCCATCATTTCCACTGTCTCGACCGGGTAGGATCCTATTGCGGTCTCTTCAGAGAGCATCAGGCAGTCGGTGCCATCCAGTATGGCGTTTGCCACATCCGTAACCTCTGCCCGGGTGGGCCTGCGGTTCGTGGTCATGGATTCCAGCATCTGGGTGGCGGTGATGACCGGCTTGCCCACGATATTGGCCGTCTTGATGAGTCTTTTCTGGGCAATGGCGATTTCCTCTATGGGGATTTCAACCCCAAGGTCACCTCTAGCCACCATTATGCCATCCGCCTCCTCCAGGATATGGTCCAGGGCCTTTAGTGCCAGGGATCGCTCTATCTTTGCTATCAGAAAGGGGGAAGAATGACCCAGGGAGGATGCGAACCGCCTAGCCATGCGTATATCTTCTGGACCTTGTACAAAGGAGATGCTTATTGCATCAATCCCTTCCCTGAGGGCGAAGGCCATTATCCGCCTGTCTTTCTCCGTCAGGGCGCTTATTCCAAGATCCACCCCCGGAAGGTTGACACCTTTGTGGGAAAGAAGCTGTCCATCTGTAAGGGCCTTGACCATGACAACGTTTCCAGCAATCTCCTTTACCTCTAACTGTACTGTTCCATCGTTTATGAAAATTACGTGTCCTGGGCGGACCACCTCAGGCAGTCTTCTGAACATGACAGGGATGTTGTCATGGCCTTGAGATTTTTGACCTGCCACAAGCCTCAGGTTCAGCCCCCTCTTTATCTCCAGGGGTTCCTTTGGCAGCCTTCCAAGGCGGATCTTGGGCCCTGGAAGGTCTGCCAATATCGCCACCCTCTTGCCGCAGGCCCTGGCCGCCTGCTTGAGCCGCCTGATGGCCTTGCCTTGGTCTTCAAGGTTGCCGTGGGCAAAGTTGAAGCGTGCTACGGACATCCCTGCACGGACCATCTGCTGCATAACATGGCGGTCCAGGGACGCAGGGCCGATGGTGGCCACGATCTTTGATTTGTGTAGATTCTTCTGGGAGATTGATTGAAACAGGCCAGTCTGGTCTTGCTCAATTTTCATGGCGGTATCATGCCTGCCTGATGACCTCTTTTGCTACCAAGAGGTTTTCATTGGTCCTGTCGGCCAGGAAATCGGCCACATTTCTTATGGTCGTGTCGGCTATGTGGGTTAGCGCCTCCCGGGTGAAATATGCCTGGTGTCCCGTAACTACTACGTTGGGGAATGTGAGCAACAGGAGGAACACCTCGTCCTCGATGATCTGTTCCGAGAGGTTCTTGTAGAATATGTCACCTTCCTCCTCGTAAACATCCAGCCCGGCAGCCCCCAGGTGGCGCTTCCGTAGGCTTTCAATCAATGCCTTGGTATCGATGATGGCACCCCTGCTGGTATTTATCAGCATGGCGCCCTCTTTCATCATGGAAAGCATCTTTTCATCGATCAAATGATGGGTGTCCGGGGTCAACGGAAGGTGCAGAGTGACTATATCCGAATTTTTCAACAGTTCTTCTACGGGCACGTAGATCCCGCCATATTCCTTGACAGTTGGGTTTTCCCTAACATCATATGCCAGGACCTTCATGCCAAAGCCCTGTGACAGGATCCTCCCGACGATAGCGCCTATCTTTCCCGTGCCAAGGATACCCACGGTTTTCCCTTTCATATCAAAACCCATGAGGCCATCCAGCAGAAAGTTTTCCTCCCTGACCCGGTTGTAGGCCCTGTGGATCTTCCGGTTCAACGTGAGCATGAGGCCCACGGCAAATTCCGCCACGGCATAGGGAGAGTACTTGGCCACGCGCATCACAGTAATCCCAAGGCGTTCAGCCGCTTCCAGGTCCACGTTGTTGAAACCTGTGCACCGTAGCAGCACGAGTTTTATTCCCTCAGTGGCCAGATTGTCCAGGACCTCGGCCCCCAGGTCGTCGTTTACGAAACAACAGACCGCTTCGAAACCGCTGGCCATGATGGAGGTGTCTTTCTTGAGGCTTGCCTCGGTAAAATGAAACGTGCATATACCCTCACGATTTGCTTCTCCTAGGAATTTGTGGTCGTAGGAACGTGCGCTGAAAACCATTACTTTCATAAGTCTCTACCCCATGTTTTTACGGAATGGATCGATAGGCCCAAAGAGGACAACGACTAAAAGCAGCCCTCAATCCTGGTATCCATGGCTGTATGATCCGGGATGATGAGGATTCAGATAGAAAGGGTTTCTATGAGATCCAGCAGGCGCTTTGAATAGCCGTATTCGTTGTCATACCACACCTGGAGCTTCACCATATCTTCCTGGATTACCCGGGTGGAAAGCGCATTGACTATTCCGGAATGGGTATCGTTGATGATGTCTATGGAGACGATTTCTTCTTCGCTATACCCGAGTATGCCCTTGAGCGGACCCTCGGATGCGGCCTTGAGTGCCTCGTTTACCGTCTCTTCAGTGACCTTGCTCTTCAGGACCGCACTGATGTCCGTGAGGGCTCCATCCGGGATCGGTACCCTGACCGCCATGGCCCGGAGCCTGCCTTCGAGTTCCGGGAGCACCCTCGTGGTGGCGATATCGCTTCCGGTGCTGGTTGGGATCAGTGAGACGGCGGCCGCCCTTCCGCGTATCTTTTTTTTGGCAGGCCGGTCTACAAGCCCCTGGGTGGCCGTATAGGCATGGATGGTTGTGACGAGGGCCTTTTCAACGCCGAAGGTGTCACAAAGTACTTTGAGGGGAGGGGCGAGGGAGTTGGTAGTACACGATGCATTTGAGATCACAAGATGTCTTTCAGGGTCGAAGGCTTCCTGGTTGACCCCGAGGACTACCATGAAATCCGCATCCTTTGAAGGGGCGCTTATGATCACACGCCGTGCACCTGCCTCAAGGTGCTTGGCGGCAAGGTCCCTTTTCGTGAATCGCCCGGTACACTCTATTACCGCATCCACATCCAATTCGCCCCATGGGAGGTTTGCAGGGTCTCGTTCAGAGAAGATCTTTATCCTTTTGTCACCCAACTGAACATAGTCCTCTCCATAGGTGACCTGATAGGGGGCCGTAGCGTGGACGGAATCGTACTTGATTAGATAGGCCAGGTCTTCCGGGGGCACCAAGTCGTTTGCCCCTACGATTTCGAATTCGCCAGGTTCAGAGGCCATGTAATGCCTGAGAACTAGCCTTCCGATCCTGCCAAGGCCGTTGATAGCGATTCTTTTCATCTTTCTCCTCCTTCCTTCATGGGTTTTTTGTAAGGTCCTTTAGGTTGGTACAGTGGTTTCCATGGATCCGGAAATGCTTGCCCAACTGTCTTACATGGGACAATCCACCGATATGCTTAAATCATGATAGGGTGATTGAAAGGACTTGAAGAACCTCTTTACCACATCTCAAGGCCAAAGTTCTGCTACCTGAGTTACCAGATTGGCCCTGTCTGTCCCCGGGTGACCTGAATGTATCTAACGCTATGTATTGGTCCTGGTGGTGTCAAGCTCAGGGAATCTGCCATCCTGTGCCCATACGTCTATGGGGTATGAAAAGGACAGGGAGAGGGGCGTGGCGGGCGATAGCATTGGCCGTGCTTCCAAGGAATATCTCGGGTATGTATCCCCGTCCTTGGGCACCCAGTATTATCAGGCTGTACTCCCCGCTCCTCGCAAGTTTCAATATCCTCTGGGCAGGGATCCCGTATGAGACTTGTACGGAGCAAGGTCCTGAGCCGTTGGCCTCTAGGTGCCGTTTTAACCGTTCCAGCCTTGCCCGGTCTTTCCTGTCGAACTCGGGTAGCCGGTCCCGAAGGTAGGGATCTATCCTGGCCTGGTCGTGAACATGGAAAAGGGTTACCGCCGCCCCGGTCACGGTGGCGATGCGTTCGAGAAAAACGAAGGCGTTTTCAGCCGTATCTGAAAAATCCGTAGGGAAGAGTATATGCCTGGTACATAGGCTCTCCTCACCAGGTTGTGGTGGCGCAGGGGTGTTCTTTTCAGACAGCCGGAACAACAGGGTTGGACGTGCCATTTCGTGGAGCACGCTGTAGCTGACACTTCCTATAAGGGAACCCCTGAAGCTGCCCCGGTGATGCGAACCACAGACGACGAGGGAGACGTCGTGTTTTTCAGCAAGCTCGAGTATGGCCCTCCCAGGGACACCAACCACAAGCTCTTCCTTGCACTTGAAGCCCTTTTCCTTTAGCAACTTGCCCCTGGCCCACAGCTTTGCCTTGAAGTTTTCAAGCAGTTCCTGGCCGGTACTGAAGCCCTGGGGTGCGTTCAGTACGTGTACCAGGACCACGGCCTTTACCCCAAGCTTTTCAGTGGGTAGGCAACTGATCATGAGGTCAGGTGGAGTGGTGAGGTCGTCTGCGATCAATATTTTTTCAAACATGGCATGGGAATATCTGGTATTATCTACCGTAAAAGATAAAAGCGTATACTGCCACCGGCTCTTCCTTTGTGCCCCGGGGCCGTGGCACCAAGTGCCCAGGCCGGTTGGAAGTCCATTGTGGAAATGTATACCCCCTCCGGGCAGTATTTCCGTGCCCGGAACGCAGCACGAAAATTTAGGCCATTACTTATCATGAATATTTCCTAGTATATATGTATGCTAAGGTGATCTTATTTGTCAAATTCGAAAGGCATTCCCCACCTCACTACCGCTACGGATCAGGTGCAACGATACCGATCCGAGCGGGGCTGTTTCCTTGTGCCCAGGGTCTGTGGGCACTAGGTGTCCATGTCGCCTGGAAGATTGGGATATAAGGAGTGGGTTTGATAGGCAGGGCAATGATGTCCTTTGCAGGCCTTGGCCTTTTCCTCTTCGGCATGACCCTGTTGGAGCTTGCCCTGAAGGATGCAGCCGGCCGGGGCTTCAAGGAGATCATCAAGAAGAGCACGAATACGGTCCCAAAGGCCATATTCTCAGGCGCTTTTGCCACGGCCATCCTCCAGAGCAGTTCGGTGGTTTCCCTTATAGTGCTCTCCCTGGTAGGGGCCGGGATTATTGCGCTTAAGAGCGGGATAGGGGTCGTTTTTGGGGCCAACATCGGCACAACCGCCACTGCGTGGATTGTAGCCTACCTTGGTTTCGAGATGGATATAGAGGCCTTCGTGTTGCCAGCAGTAGGGATAGGGGGCCTTATGGTGGCCTTCTTCAGGGACTCCCCCGGCCTAAAGGCGGCGGGCAAGATAGTGATGGGTTTTGGGCTCCTCTTTCTTGGGCTTGGTTACATGAAAAGCGGTATGAGCGGATTTTCCAAGGTGGACATAGGCACATACTCCAGCCATGGAACCTTGATATTCGTTCTTGTCGGGATGGCGATTACGGCAGTGATCCAGTCAAGCTCGGCTACTACGGCCATAGCCCTTACGGCACTTGGCACGGGGCTTATTGATTTTACCATGGCAGCGGCAATGGTAATCGGTGCAAACGTTGGAACAACGGTTACTGCCATGCTCGGTGCTCTCGGCGGAACACCGGACAAGAAGAGGGTGGCTGCCGCACACTTTCTATTTAACATGACAACCGGGATCATTGCGTTGATCCTACTCAGGTATCTCACAACGTTCCTGTTGACCGGGCTTGGCCTTGAAAGGGATGAAGTGATCGGCCTGGCTGCATTCCATACCCTTTTCAATGTCATGGGTGTGTTGATGCTTTCGCCATTCATCCCTGGTCTTACCAGGCTGCTAAGTGCACGTTTCAAGCGGAAGGAGAAGTCCATTGCGCATTTCATAGACAAGGTGACCACGGAAATCCCTGAGGCCGCCATAATGGCGCTCAGGAACGAGGTCCTTCATCTCTTCAGGATGGCCATGCAATTTTCCCTGCTGGTTATAAACGTCAGGCCATCTGACGTGCTCAAGCACAGGATGCATACGGACCAGGTGCTCAGGAGGAACCATGGGATCCTGAACGTGCCATACGAAGAAGTTTACCGTGAAATGAAACGTCTGGATGCCAGGATAATAACCTTTGCCACATCCATCTCAGCGGAGGAACTGGCCACTGCCGAGGTCAAGCAGGTGGACAATGCCCTCAGGGCCACCAGGAAGATCGCCGAGGGGGCGAAGACCATGAAGGATATCCGCCAGGACATGGATGATTTCGTGGTAGATGACACCCCCTTTGTAATCCGCGCATACAGACATTTCAGGGAGCGTATGATAAGGTTGGTGAGAAACATCGGCCGCTTGGTGGATGGAGAGGATGCGCAGGCAGCCACCATAGAGAGGATATTTCTGGATATAGAGAGGGACAATGATTCTGCCATCTATTCGTTGGCCAAGGCGCTAAAGCGCGGAGAGATAGACGACACCTCTGCCGCCACCCTAATCAATGTGAATCACTCCCTCTACCGGACCTCCAGGCTGTTTTTAGAGGTCGTTCGGTTGTTGTTGGGCTATAGGATAGTTAAACCCAGGACTTGATGCGGCCCGTACCCTTGATGCCGCATCCCAGTGCGTGAAAACACGGTCCAAGGGCATGGCGTGTTCTCATGGTAAACTTGTAAGCCCCTTGCGGTTTCAAGTACGGAACCGCTTTATTCTTCTCCCTGCTCGTGAAGGGCCTCTATCACCTTTTTCATGAATTCAGGCAGGTCCACCGGTTCCCGGGACGTAATAAGGTTTTCGTCCACTACTACCGGGCTGTCTTCGTATCTCGCCCCTGCCTGTTCGATTGCCCCGGCCACCTTCCAGTAGCAGGTAGCCCTGCGCCCCTTGAGCAGCCCTGCCGATGCCAGTATCAGCGGGCCATGGCAGATAGCCGCAATGGGCCTTTTGTCCCGATCGAAGGCGCGTACTATATCCAGCACCTCTGGTACGGTCCTGAGCCTGTCAGGGGCCTTGCCGCCTGGCAGGAACAACATGCGGAAGCCCGAGGGCTCGACCTCGTCCAGTGCAAGGTTCGCGCTTACCGGGTACCCCCTTTTCCCCTTGACCTCTCCCCAGTCCGGGGCCGCGATATCCACCTGGCATCCTTCCTCCTTGAACCTGTACATAGGACACAGTAATTCCGTGTCCTCAAAACCGTCCGCGGTGATAAACAAGATCCTCATTCCTCTTTTCCTCCTATCAGCTTGATTGGCCGACAAAACATCGGCTTCCTGGTTGGTCATGCAAGGACTCTATAAAAGATAAGGAATCACGGGGGAAAAGAAAGGGGGCGTTTCAATTTATGATACGACTTTACGAACAGGCCATGAGCTCCAGGATACGCCTGCAGGTCCTCCACCTGGTGGTCGTAGGTCAGGATGATTTCCATTTGGTCCCCTTGTACCGTTACCTCCATGCGCTTTACGTTGGGGGAAGTCTGGTTCCCCTGCCCCGGTTACCGGATCAGCTATATCTACATAAATGGCATTGTTCCCAGGCCGTCTCACCACTATATTCCCCGTGTCGGTTGCAAATGCGCCGGTATCAGGGGTCCTGTCGAAGTCGGTTGTTGCCAACGGAGCATGGCTTACCGCTGATGGTAAAGGAGGGTTGCCCCTGAGTTGTTTGCCCGCTGATCATCCGGCAGAAGCCCGTAAGGATCTATGATGACCCCCAGATATGAAGGTGGGTTCATGTCCTGGAAGGCCGGTATACTAACCTGTCTGCCAACCATTATTTCCTGACCTTGATACAGGATGGCCGAGGATGTCTCTACAGGGGGTCAGGGCCATGTCCTCTGACGTGATGGAGGGATCTTCCGAAAGGAACCACTGTAACTGTATGGCGAAGGCCGTGCCTGGCCCGTTGTTTCCGACCCGTGTCTGGATTGTAACCTAGTCGCCAGGGTTTCCAGACACGGGCATGACCGTGACTTGGCCTACATAGAGATCCTGTGACAGGGCAAGCGTGGCGATGATGCCGTGACCCAGGATAAACAAGATGGTCAGGATGGCGTTGGCTTTTGGTGTCAAATTGCCTCTCTGTTCGTCCTGGTTAAGATTCGACAAAAAATATTTTATTTGTTTAATGTTAGATTTCTAACGATCTTGATACCAAAAAATTTACGATTTTTTTACGGCCACTTATATGGCTTAAGATACAATTTTTTTCTTCCATACTGCCTGGCAGTATAAGGAGATACCCCTAGCAGCATGATTTTTTACTTTTTCTACCCCCCCTGATTTTTCTTGCCTTTGAAGCCTATCAAACCTAGCAGGCCAGACCCCAATAGCAACAGGCTTGCCGGAACAGGGACAGGTTTGGCATCCACTTGTTGTAATGAAATATCCTGTGGCCAGAGAAGTACATATTGACCGTAACTTACCTTAAAAAAATCTGTATTCCCGATCCACGTGTTGTTAGGGCCTTGCAGGGCAACCTTGAAGTTATAGGAATCGCTCAAGGTCATCGTATTTCCGGTCTTTGTACTCGTAAGATCCCAGTCGTTTCCGTTCTGCTTGAAATTGATGGTATCGCCAGCAATAGTGGTATTTGGAATGGGGGTGTAGTTGAGGATAAGGTGGGGATCCGAGTCGACAAGGGAGGATTGGTCATCGAAGATGGCAAAGACATGATCAGGGGCCCCGGTATACAGGTAGTTTACGTCTATTTCGCCAGAGTCCGTTGGATACCAAGTGGTCGCAGCCCTCACCGTGGCGACCCCAAAAATCAACAGAAATAGACCAAGTAGGGATGATCTTAAGATTGCTTTTAACATGACGACCTTCCTCCACCATCAGGTGAGTCAAGGTTTTTGGAAAGGTATACACGGGAGGGCATTGCGCCCTCCCTGATTTCGGTAGAATCAATTCATCTCTATAAATAGCTTTTAGCCCTGTCATGATTAATTGTCAAGTTTATTGTTTGTACCCAATCTATCTCAGAATTCTCTTCCTCCCCAGGCCGATAAGCCCCACAAGGCCGGACGCCATTAGCAACAGGCTTGGGGGGACAGGAACGGCACTACATTCTACCATCGTGTCGCCATTTGAAAGTTGTTCCTGGGTTATGGAAAACGGCTTCCGATATTTTCCCTCACTATCATTATTATCAGCTAAAATTAAGTTGCTTAATTCAAAGGAATCATTAGCTTCTAGAGATAAGACCAGACCACCTTGTAGAGGATAAGAATTCCCGCCATTATTATATGCATATACTCCAGGCGTTCTAGTGAGCTGAATATCCCAGGGAAAAGTTGCCACCGATTGATCAGGGACAGCCCCATTCCCGCCACCAACAATCGCTGGTACTGAGTCAGATTGATGGTATACAGTCAATGTTAAATCTGATTCATCGACTCCAGTAATATCAAACTGGAAGCCACTCAAATGAGAAAGATCCATAGAATCGTCAAAACCAAAATACATAGTGTAAGCCTGCGAAATTCCGGTATCGATAACAAGCATAAATAACAAAACGATTAAACACGAAACAAGCCTTTTCATAAAATCGTCCTCCTCTGTTTATCAAAATTTAATCAGTACCTACTATTTTGTTTTTGATACAGCTCATATCTTGGACATTGATGGAGCTATCATTATTGCAATCCTTCCATGGCTGATCCAATCCGCCATTTACGATATAGTTTCGTACTGTACTCATGTCCTGTACATTGACGCTTCCATCTCCGTTTGCATCCCCGAATTCCCGTATCGTGACACTGCCAAATGTCACGGCGCTGTCCCTTTGGGTTCCATCGGTGTCCACGAAGTTGGCGTAAGGGGCAGGCTTTCCCAGCTCCAGGCTTATTCCGAAATACGATTCCTGGTTCGGATACGCTGGGGTGCCGTCATCAATGCGGTTGAAGACGATCTTTCCCAGAAGCACCCTGTCCCCGGTGACGCCGGCCGTTGGGGCATTGGTATCCAGCTTGCCGCGCAGGATGATCACGTCATTGTCCTGGATTATGGGGTCGGTATATGGGTTGTTGTTCGTGCCATCGCCCATATACCAGGTGCTG
>JAJRZR010000028.1 GCA_024275145.1 Deltaproteobacteria bacterium
CAGAACAACGTCCAGGGTGCATGTGATATGGGTACCCTTCCCTATACCTATCCAGGGTATCAGGCTACCGATGACGAAAAGGTGCTGGAGAGCTTCGCAAGGGCCTGGGGGGTCGATAGCCTGCCGACTACCGACGGCCTGCTGGAGCCCCAGATGTATACCGCTGCCATTGAGGGGACCTTCAAGGGGCTCTATTGCGTTGGATATGATCCTGCTCAGACCCAGGCGAACATCGCCCACGTGCACAAGGCACTAAAGGCACTTGATTTCCTGGTACTGCAAGACCTGTTTATGATTGAGACCGCAAAGTTCGCCCATGTGATCCTTCCTGCTGCCAGTTTCTACGAGAAGGATGGAACCTTTACCAGCGGGGAACGGCGGGTGCGCCGGGTCAATAAGGCCCTTGATGCCCCTGGTGCCGCAAAGGCGGATTGGGAGATAGTATGCCTGCTGTCCCAGGCCATGGGCTATCCTATGTTTTATGTCCATCCTGAGCAGATAATGGGAGAGATATCCCAGTTGGTCCCGGCTTACGCGGGCATTTCCTACCGCCATCTGGATGAGATCGGACAGGTATGGCCGGTATCGGCATCAGAAAGAAATGGCACGCCGCTGCTTCACACCAAAACATTTCCAAGGGGTAAGGGGCATTTTGTACCCGTATCCTATATGTTGCCAGAGGAGGATGCAGACAAGGATTTCCCGTTGGTCCTGATTACTGGCAGGCGCCTTGAGCATTATAACAATGCCTCCATGACGACCAGGTGCGAAGGCTTTGATATCCTTTCGCCAGAGGAACACGTAGAGGTTCACCCTGTTGACTGCGAAGAGCTTGGTATAATCGATGGTGACATGGTAAAGGTGGTTTCACGGAGGGCTGTTGTAAAGGTCCGGGTAAGGATGACCAGGCGCAGCAGACCTGGAACCGTGTTCATGTCCTTCCATTACCAGAAGACCCTTACGAATTTCCTTACCAGCCCCGGCATGGATACAAAGACCATGACCCCTGAATACAAGGTATGCGCGGTAAGGCTTGAGAAATGATTCAAACAGAAAAAGGCCCTGACGCTGTGTGCAGGGCCTTTTTTCCACAAGGCAGGGGTTTGGTTAAGTAGAGGGGGTTGCTTATCAACCCTTCTCGAAGAATACGTGGCCGTTTTCGTCCACGTCGACCAGGATCTTATCCCCCTCAGCAAAGGTCCCTTCCAGGATCTCCAGTGCCAGCGGATCCTCGATGTATTTCTGTATGGCCCTTTTAAGGGGCCTGGCACCATATGTAGGATCGTAGCCCACGTCTGCTATCCATTTCTTGGCCTTTTCAGTTACCTCGATCTCGAAGTTGTGCTCGGCAAGGCGGTTTCTAAGGTAGCCAAGCTGTATATCTACGATCTTGGCCAGTTGCTCCCTGGAAAGCGAGTGGAAGATTATGATGTCGTCCACCCGGTTCAGAAACTCCGGTTTGAAATGTCTCCTCAGGGAATCCATGACCCTGCGCTCCATCTCCTCGTATTCGTGGATTTCCTGGATCAGGTCACTGCCGATGTTAGAGGTCATGATTATTATGGTGTTTCTGAAGTCCACCGTCCGGCCCTTTCCATCGGTAAGCCTTCCATCATCGAGGATCTGTAGCAATATGTTGAAAACATCCGGGTGGGCCTTTTCGATCTCGTCAAAGAGGATTACCGAGTAGGGTTTTCTCCTGACCGCCTCGGTAAGGTATCCCCCTTCTTCGTATCCAACGTATCCCGGAGGTGCACCTATCAGTCTGGCAACGGCGTGTTTCTCCATGAATTCGCTCATGTCGATGCGGATCATGGCCTGCTCGGTATCGAACATGAATTCAGCCAGTGCCCTGGCAAGCTCTGTCTTGCCCACGCCGGTCGGCCCCAGGAATATGAAGGAACCTATAGGCCTGTTGGCTGCCTGGAGTCCGGCACGGGCCCTGCGGACGGCGTTGGATACGGCCACAACCGCCTTTTCCTGCCCTATTACACGCTTGCCAAGCTCTTCTTCCATGTGTATAAGCTTTTGCCTTTCACCTTGCAGGAGCTTGCTGAAGGGTATCCCGGTCCACTTGGAGATGATGGCCGCGATATCTTCGGCATCGACCTCTTCCTTGAGCATGCTGGCGCCCTCTTTTTGGAGTTCGCTCAGCTTCTTTTGTTCGGCCTCCAGCTCCTTTTCCAGGTTCGGTATCTCTCCATAGAGGATCTCTGCCACCTTGTTGAGGTCTCCCTGGCGCTGGAACTGCTCGGCCTCTATGCGCAGTTTGTCCATCCTTTCCTTCATGTCTCTTATGGACTGGATTATTCCCTTTTCCTGCTTCCATCTGGCCTTCAAGGCATCGCTTTGCTCCCTGAGGTCTGCAAGCTCTTGCTCAATCTTTGAAAGCCTCTCCTTGGAGGCAGGATCGGTTTCCTTCTTCAATGCCTCCCTTTCGATCTCAAGTTGTACGATCCTGCGTTCGATCTCGTCTATCTCAGAGGGCAGGCTGTCGATTTCTATGCGCAATTTGGCAGCGGCTTCATCGATGAGGTCAATGGCCTTGTCAGGCAGGAACCTGTCGGTGATGTAGCGGTGAGAAAGGGTTGCTGCGGCAACAATGGCGGAATCCTTTATCCGCACACCGTGATGGACCTCGTATTTCTCCTTGAGTCCCCTGAGTATTGCGATGGTGTCTTCCACGGATGGCTCATCCACCATCACAGGTTGGAAACGGCGTTCCAGCGCCGGGTCCTTCTCGATATACTTTCTGTATTCATCAATAGTGGTTGCGCCGATACAGTGCAATTCGCCCCTTGCCAGTGCAGGCTTGAGCATGTTGGAGGCATCCATGGCCCCTTCACTTGCCCCAGCACCTACCAGTGTGTGTATCTCGTCGATGAACAGTATTACTTCGCCCTGCCTTTCGGCCACCTCTTTGAGGACCGCCTTGAGCCTGTCTTCGAATTCCCCCCTGTATTTTGCCCCAGCGATCAAGGCGCCCATGTCAAGGGCAATTATACGCCTGTCACGTAGTGTCTCGGGGATGTCGCCCGCAACTATGCGCTGGGCCAGTCCTTCAACGATTGCCGTTTTCCCCACACCGGGTTCACCGATCAGTACGGGGTTGTTCTTGGTCCTTCTTGAAAGAACCTGTAGGATACGTCTGATTTCCTCGTCCCTTCCTATCACCGGGTCGAGTTTCCCGGATTTGGCTAGTGCTGTAAGATCCCTTCCATATTTCTCCAATGCCTGGTATTTTTCCTCTGGATTCGGATCGGTTATCCTCTGACTGCCCCTTATGGAGACGAGGGCCTTCAGGAAAGAATCCTTGTTGACCCCATTGTTGATAAGGGCCTGGGCTGCCTTGGTGCCAGTGGCCTCAAGCATTGCTAGAACCAAGTGCTCCTGGCTCACATACTCGTCTTTCATGTCAGAGGCCATGGAAAAGGATCGCTCCAGTATTTGGTTGAGGGCTGGAGAAAGATATACCTGGCCACCTGCCCCGCTGACCTGGGGGAATGTCTTCATTGCCTCGTCCATTTCGGCCTCTATTACCTGGATCGGCGCTCCCATCTTTTTTAGGACCGCTGGGACTATGGCCTCGGGCTGGCCGAGCAGTACCTTGAGCAGATGTTCTGGCTCTATTTGTTGGTGGCCCTTACTCTGGGCCAGTTTTTGAGCCTCTTGTAAGGCCTCCTGGGATTTTGTGGTGAATTTATCAAATTGCATGGTTTTTTTCCTCTCGATTGCTAAGAATTTTTTATCTGGAACTACCAGCCCGAACGAGAGGCCGCTCTCACGATGGGTCATGTCCGTGTAAGTGGCCTGCCAGGCATAGATCGCAATAAAGGGCCATGAATATTCAGGTGGTAGCCTTTTTGAAGCTAAGAATAGGTCTTAATGATGTCAAGGAGTTAAGTGGTAAAACTTAAGGCTTTCCCTGGATGGTCGTCGCGGTGGTATGCCCGCTGTGGAGCAGGTATGTGCCTGGAAGGATGCCTTGGATGATAAAGAGAGGCAGGCAATATTCCCTCAGGAGGGTTACTTATGGAAAAAAGGAATGGAGTGGATCTCATAAGGCTGAGACAAGAGCTGGAAGAAGAGGAAAGGCAAAGGCTATCGTCCTATGCCACCTTGAGTACAAGTGCGGTAAGGGCAACGGAGGAACCGTTGCTTTTGAGTGGTCACAGGCTGTATTTTTCAGTAGACTCGGACAGGATTCTCCACTCTCTGGCCTATGCCAGGTACATTGACAAGACCCAGGTATTTTCCCTCGTTCCGAATGATCATATTACCCACCGGGTGCTCCACGTCCAGATGGTTTCAAAGATCTCAAGGACGATAGCCCGCCTTCTTCGACTGAACGAAGATCTCACAGAGGCCATCGCCCTTGGACACGATATAGGCCATCCTCCCTTTGGTCATGATGGGGAGAGGATTTTGTCACGCATATGCGTAAAGTACGGTCTTCCACCCTTTCAACACAGCATTCAAGGTGTCAGGTTCCTCAGAGAGGTGGAGAGAAAGGGCAGGGGCTGCAATCTCACTCTCCAGGTCCTGGACGGCATCCTTTGTCATGATGGTGAGACCCACATGCAGTCGATAAAACCGCAGTCAGGCAAGACATTTGAGGTCCTGGACAGGCAGATCCTGGAAAAGGCCCTTGACCCGGCCAAAGACCTTACGCCTATGACACTCGAAGGGTGCGTGGTGAGGATGGCGGATGTCATAAGCTATGTGGGCAGGGACATAGAGGATGCAATAAGGCTTGGTTTGATATCCAGGGATCATATTCCCAGGATATGCCAGGAGGTTCTGGGAACCACAAATGGCACCATCGTCTATACCCTGGTGGAGGATGTCATAAGGGCCAGCCTGGGAAAGAATGAGATATCGTTCAGCTCGAGGGTGGCGGATGCGCTGGCATTGCTCAAGGATTTCAATATGGAGTTCATATACATGAATCCTAAGATCAAGACAGAGGCCTCTAAGATAGAGGATCTGTATGGCCTCTTGTTCGACCATTTCCTTGATGATCTTGAAAAGGGACACATGGATTCGATCATTTTCACCGAATTTTTGAATGGGATGGACAGAGGGTACATGAATTCTTCAACCAACGTAGAAATAGTGAGGGATTTCATTGCCGGTATGACAGATGCCTATTTTTTGAGGACCGGCCAATACCTGTTGATACCCCAGCCGTTGCCTTCCCGTTTCAAATCCCCGACCCGCCCGGTAGCTTGATGTAATCACCTGGGCATGGAAATGCAGCCTCAAAAAGGGCGTAGTGTCAGGGTAAATAATCCGTTGAGCTTGATTGAGGTAGTTTAATTTGTTATCAGTGGTGCGCGGCTTATTACGGTTTGCCCGGATCAATTCGTATATCCTGGGGATATTGATGCTCAAGGACACCGCCTCGTGCGGGCAGGTAACAGGTTTTGGGGAAAGACATACAAGAAAGACAGGTCCCAGCCCTGGAGGTAAGGGGGCTTGGTAAGATATATTCAAACAACGGTGTTGACGTAAGGGTGCTGAAAGACCTCGATTGCGTGATTCAGCCTGGTGAAGTCATAGGAATAGTTGGCGCTTCAGGGGTTGGCAAGACCACCTTTCTCCATATAGTCGGCACCCTTGACAAACCTACTACTGGACAGATTCTCCATTTTGGTCAGGATGTCTTCTCCTGGGAAGACAGTCGACTGTCCCGTTTTCGCAACAAGGACCTGGGATTCGTCTTTCAGTTTCATCACCTGCTTCCTGAATTCTCGGCCCTGGAAAATGTCATGATGCCGTTTTTGCTGGCCGGTGAGCCGGTAAAGACAGCAAGGGAGCAGGCCCGTGCGACGCTAGTCGAGATGGGCCTTGAACACAGGATATCCTATTCTATAGGGCGACTGTCTGGTGGAGAGCAACAACGCGTGGCACTTGCAAGGGCCATGGTAAGGCATCCTAAAATTCTTCTTGCCGATGAACCCACGGGAAATCTGGATGAGAAGACGGGTCACAAGGTGGCAGATCTGATATTCGTCTTGAATGACCGCTATCAGACCACTGTTGTCATTGTCACCCACAATCTTGCCCTGGCCAGGCGTATGGACAGGTGCATAGGGCTTACCGGCGGAAGGGCGGTCGAGCTGGATCGTTCAGAATTGCGTGAATTCGGTGTGGGCGGACATTGATCAGTGGTAATCTCGGTTACACGGATTAGACACAGGGCCGGTTACATGTTAGTTGGCTTTGATGTCGGAGTGCTCCAAGGGTGCAGATCATAATCCGGACAATCTGGTAATGAGTGATTCCATAATGGGGAAAAACATGTTGAGCATTTCTCTACGTAAGGATGTTCCTGCTGACAACTGGCTGATCTGTAGCGGAATTACAGCTGATCGTACTGGTATGAAGGTCTGGATCCTGTTTCTCTGTTTACTGCTCTTTTCTGGAACTATAGTATCCATATCATGCGCATCTGGTGCTGACTCACCCCCTGATAGTATCTTGCTGATGAGGCTTTCATACTTCGGACCTGAAAGGGGTCAGGGTATGGCCAAGGAGATTTCAAGCCGCTTGTCCAGCCGGTTCAGGGACCTCGGGTACAAGGTGATCGTGCCTTCAGAAGGTATCCATCCATTTTCCTTCGACGCGGTGAAAGGATTGGCCGACAGATATCATGCGGATTACGCGATCTATGGGAGCGTAAATCAATTAGGCAGGATAGTGACCATAAACGTACGTGTTCTGGACACCCAGGATGTCAAACCAGGACCAAAGATGTTCGTGGCTCAGGGAACGGTTTCGAATATCGAAGATATGCTCGGGCATGTTACGGGAGACATAAAGAATCTTCTGTCCGTCCGGGACAAGGTCTATAAGGTGCGAGTACAGGGTAACAAGAGAGTGGATACCGATGCCATCTTACAGAATATTACCACCAGGAAGGGGGAACTCTACAGCCCTAAAAAGATCTCTTCCGATGTCAAGGCCGTGTACGGGATGGGATTTTTCGATGACGTGAGGGTGGATGTGGAGGACAGCCCTTCCGGTAAGATAGTGACCTTTCTTCTCAGGGAAAAGCCTGCCATCCGCAAAATCCGTTTTACGGGCAACAAGGAGATCAAGGACGAGAAAATAAAGGAGGTGCTCGATCTCAAGCCATTTACGGTGATCAGTGAAAAGGCCTTGCAGGAGAATGCCGAGAAGATCAAGGCACTTTACAGCGACAAGGGCTTTGTAGGCACGACGGTCGTGCCCACACTCCTTCCTGTATCCAGCCAGGCGGCGGATGTGGTATTCAAGATAAACGAGGGGGAAAAGGTCAGGATCGCTTCCATAAAGTTTCAAGGCAATAGGGCCTTTAGCGATTCAGAGCTCGAAGGGCTCATGGAAACCAGGGAGAAACGGCCCTTCTGGGATCTCAGCATCAGGAACATTGTCGCTATGATCAAGGGCGAAAGAGGGGTGCTCAAATGGGATGCCCTCGAGAGGGATCTTGGTAGAATAACCGCATTTTACCACAACCAGGGATACGTAGATGCAAGGGTCGGCAGGCCCATGGTGAAAAGAAAAGGGGCCAAGCTCTATATAACCATACCTATAGAGGAGGGAGAGCGTTATCGTGTAGGTAATGTCGGCATTGAGGAAGATTTTTTCAAGAACAAGGAGAAACTTCTGGAAGGACTGGAAATCACGAAGGAAAAATATTTTAATCAGCAGGTCCTGCGCCAGGATATCATGAAACTCAACGACATGTATGCAGACAAGGGCTTTGCCTATGCGGATATCGTGCCCGATCTCAAGGAAGACAAGAAAAAACGGGTCGTGGATATCGTATTCAAGGTCAACAGGGGACCAAAGGTCACCTTTGAAAGGATAGAGATATCCGGCAATACCAGAACGAGGGACAAGGTCATACGCAGGGAGCTGAGGGTCAATGAGCTTGAACCGTTCAGCGCCTCGGGCCTGAGGACCAGTAGCAAGAGGTTGAGAAGACTTGGCTACTTCCAGGATGTAAATCTTACCCCCACCAGGGGTAGCGACAAGAAGCATATGAAGTTGAACGTGACGGTCAAGGAGCGTCCTACAGGCACCTTCAGCATAGGTGCTGGCTATAGTTCAGTTGACAAGCTCATGCTCATGGGGGAGATAAGCCAGAGAAATTTTCTTGGGAAGGGGCAATCATTGAGCTTCAAGGGGGTCCTGGGTTCACAGACAAACCGGTTCTCACTAAGTTTTACCGAGCCCTATTTCCGGGATACGAGGCTTTCGCTGGGAACCGATATCTATAACTGGGAGCAGGAGTATGACGATTATACCAAGGACAGCACAGGTGGGTCCCTGAGGTTCGGTTACCCGCTTACGGATAACCTAAACACGTTTTTGGGGGTGCGGATAGACAATACCACCCTGAGTAGCTATGCCAGCAACTCCACCATCGCCAGGGATGCTGATATCCATACTACCAGGTCCGTAAGCGTTGGTCTTTCATATGATACACGAAACGATTTTTACCTACCTTCCAGGGGGTTGAATACCAGCATCTCGATGGAATACGCAGGCGGGGTCCTTGGGGGCGATAGTGCATATATCAAGTTAGAGGGGGTAGCCAGTTATTACCATCCGATATGGAAACAGATCGTTGGACACGGGCGTCTTGGCCTTGGTTATGTCACGGAGGGCAACAATGGCAAGCTTCCCATCTACGAGAGGTTTTTTCTTGGTGGCATAGATTCGGTAAGGGGCTTCAAGTACGGTAGGATCAGCCCGGTGGACGACACCGGGGAACGAATAGGCGGTGATGTAATGGGTTATCTCCAGATGGAGACCATCTTTCCACTGATCAAGAATATGGGCCTTAACGGGGTGTGCTTTCTGGATATGGGTGACGTGTGGAAGCGGCTGGACGACATAGATTTGGCCAATACCAGGAAATCCGTTGGTTTTGGGATAAGGTGGCTGTCTCCAATGGGGCCCTTGAGGATTGAATGGGGCTACAATATAGACAAACAGAAGGGAGATGATAACAGTAACTGGGAATTCAGGATGGGCGGAACCTTTTAGCCTGGTCGGCAACCCTGAAGTTGGAGTTTTTTAGATGAAAACGTTGAAAGAGATTGCCATATCGATAGGCGGTGAGCTTTCCGGCCCGGGCGATCTTGAAATAAAGGGGATACAATCTTTGGATGCGGCGGGTCCTGATGAGATCTCCTTTGCGGTAAACGAAAAGTATGCAAGGGCAGTGGCAAATAGCAGGGCCGGGGCTTTCATCCTACCAGTCGGATGGAGTCACAGTCTGTCAAGGCCGGCCATATTTGTGAAGGATCCGTATCTGGCCTACGCCCTTGTCGCAGCCGCCTTTTCGGAGAGACCATTCATGCCGACAGGTGTCAGCCAGGATGCCCATGTGGGCCCGGATTGCAGGATCAACAAAGATGTAAGCATCTATCCCGGTGTCTTCCTGGGCAAGGGTGTTGAAATAGGGGCCAGGGTAACATTGCATCCAGGGGTGGTCCTGGGTGATGGCGTAACGGTTGGCGAAGGTTCGACGATTTTTTCAAACGTGGTGGTTTACGAAGGCTGCAAGATCGGAAGGCGCGTGCGCATCCATGCGAATGCCGTGATAGGCAGTGATGGCTTTGGATACGCCAGGGAGGGCATGGTCCATGTCAAGATTCCCCAGACCGGCATAGTGGTCGTGGAAGACGACGTGGAGATAGGGGCCGGCACCACAATAGACAGGGCCGCCCTTGGCAGGACCATAATCGGGGCTGGTACCAAGATAGACAACCTGGTGCAGATCGGCCATAACGTGATAGTCGGGCCGGGTTCCATCATAGTCAGCCAGGCAGGCATCAGCGGCAGCACCAGGCTGGGAAGAGGCGTAGTGATAGGGGGCCAGGTTGGATTGACCGGGCACATAGAACTTGGCGATGGAGTCATGGTAGCTGCCCAATCGGGCGTCACTAAGAATGTTTCTCCCGGGGAGGTGGTGTCCGGGAGCCCGGCAATCCCCCACCGGCTTTGGCTCAGGATGGTAAATTCCCTGAAGCGTCTCCCAGATCTCATAAGGGATGTACGCTCTCTCAAGGAAAGGGTCAAGAGAATAGAAGATGGAAGACAATAAGTTGCAGTTTGGAATAGAAAGGATATTCGATCTATTACCCCACAGGTACCCCTTTCTTTTGGTGGACAGGGTGCTTGAGCTCGTACCGAATCATACTGTGAAGGGCATCAAGAACGTTACCATCAACGAGGCCTTTTTCCAGGGCCATTTCCCTGGGGAACCGATTATGCCGGGAGTCTTGATATTGGAGGCAATGGCACAACTGGGTATCATTTTCGCAAAGGAGACCGATCCAGTGGACCTGGCAGACAAGCTCCTGGTGTTTGCCGGCATGGATCGTGTGCGTTTCAGGAGGCCCGTGGTCCCTGGAGACCAACTGATCCTTGAACTTAAGCTGCTCAAGCGTAAGCACTTTATGTGGAAGATGGAAGGCAGGGCCAGTGTCGATGGAAACCTGGCCGCCGAAGCGGAACTCATGGCAGCGGTACAGAAACAGTAATCAAGGGAAAATACATGTTATTTGATAATCTAAATATACACCCTACGTCCATTGTGTCTCCAGAAGCAAGGATCGGGGAAGGGGTCAAGATAGGCGCCTATACGATAATAGGCCCTGGCACCATCATCGGCGATCACTGCGAAATAGGTCCCCACGTGGTGATAGATAGTGGTACGGAGTTGGGCCAGCGGGTACGGATATTCCAGTTCTCGTCGGTAGGTGCTCCTCCACAGGACCTGAAATACGGTGGCGGTCCTACCAGGTTGCAAATAGGGGAGGGTACGATAATCCGTGAATCCTGCACAATCCACAGAGGCACGGAAGAAGGCGGCGGGCTTACTACCATCGGGAAGAACTGCCTGCTTATGGCATACTGCCATGTGGCGCATGACTGTCACGTAGGTGACAATGTAATTATGGCAAACGGGGCCACCCTGGGTGGACATGTCACAGTGGAAGAATATGTGGTGATGGGCGGTCTTTGCGCCATTCATCAATTTTGTCGTGTGGGGGCCTACGCCTTTCTCGGCGGCATGTCTGGAGCCAACAAGGATATCCCGCCCTTCGTAAGGTTTTGGGGCCAGCGTGGAAAGGTCTATGGACTTAACTTGGTAGGCCTGAAGAGGCATGGCTTCAGCAAAGAGGCAGTGACAGCGCTTCGTGACGCCTACCGGATGATCTTCAAGGGGCCAACCCTTGAGGAAGCCCTGCCGGGGATAGAATCCCGGTATGCCCACGTTCCGGAGGTTAAAAGATTTCTACAGTTCATAAAGGATTCCGAAAGAGGTATCGCCCTATTTCATGAAAATGGGAACGTCAAGGACTAAGCCGCCCCTCGGGCTCATTGCAGGTGGCGGGCAGTTTCCGATAATGTGCGCCAGGGCTGCGCAGGATGAAGGTCGAAGTGTCGTCGCTATTGCCCATAAGGGAGAGACCGACAAGGCCCTAGAGGCAGTGACAGAGAAGATCAGGTGGGTTCACCTGGGCCAGTTGGGCAAGGTCATAAGGTTTTTCAAGAACGAAGGGGTTTCAGAGGCACTTTTTGCAGGGACTATCACCAAGAAGCGTATCTTCAGAGACGTACGGCCGGATATAAGGGCGCTTTCCATATGGAGGCGTCTTGATACCCGCCTTGACGATGGGATCCTGAGGGCAGTGGCCGGTGAACTGGAAAAGGAGGGGATAAGGGTGGTTCCCTCCACGCTTTTTCTGAAAGGGCTTCTGGCACCTGAGGGGCGGCTTACCGGGCACAGGCCCTCAAGTAGTCAGCAGGAAGACATAGAATTCGGCTTCAGGATGGCAAAGGAGATAGGGCGGCTTGATATAGGCCAGTGCTTGGTGGTCAAGGGCAAGGCGGTACTGGCCGTGGAGGCAATAGAGGGCACCGATGAGACCATACTCAGGGGCGGAAGGCTTGGAGGGGCCGGTTCCGTAGTGGTAAAGATATGCAAACCCGGTCAGGACGTGCGTTTTGATCTGCCGTCGGTCGGACCCCGCACCATAGAAAGCATGATCAGGGTAAAGGCCTCGGTGCTGGTGGTAGAGGCCGGGAAGACCCTGCTTTTTGACAGGGAAGACATGATTGCACTTGCCGATAGCAACGCCATAACCGTTATAGGAAGGTAGAAAAAACAAGGTTTGAATACACATACTGGTGAGAATGAAATGGCAGGCAGGCTCAGGGTGGCCGTAATCGGTGTTGGTTACCTTGGCAGGTTCCATGCCCAGAAATACGCCCAGATGGATGACGTGGAACTAGTGGCCGTGGTGGATTCCTCTCCTTCCAGGGCCAGGCAGGTAGCTGCAGAGACCAAAACGACCGCGCTTACGGATATCGCAGAGCTTGCCGGGCATATAGATGCGGCCAGCGTGGTGGTTCCAACGGTAAGCCATTACGAGGTCGCCAGCAGGCTGCTGGAGGACCATGTACACCTGATGGTTGAAAAACCCATAACCACAACGGTCCGTGAGGCGGATAAACTGATCGACCTTGCCAGGAGAAACGGCCTGGTGCTCCAGGTTGGCCATCTGGAACGTTTCAATCCGGCAGTAGAGGTGCTGGAGAAACGTGTGGTAAAGCCGGTTTTCATTGAGGCGCATCGGCTGAGCGTGTTCAAAGAAAGGGCCCTCGATGTAGACGTGGTCCTTGACCTCATGATCCACGATCTCGACATAGTGCTCAGTATTGTAAAGGCGCCGGTCATGGAGATCCGGGCCGCTGGGGTCCCTGTACTTACCTCAAAGGTGGACATAGCGAACGTGCGTATAATCTTCGAGGATGGCTGTACTGCAAACCTCACGGCCAGCAGGATATCACTGCAGGACATGCGAAGAATCAGGGTCTTTCAACCGGGAACATATGTCTCTGCCGATTGTACGTCACGCAAGAACCTCATAGTTACCAGGGACCAGGATGTCCCCGGAATGTCCGGTATTCATCCAGAGTTCATAGATCACGAGGGGACAGATGTGCTCTTCGACGAATTGCGTGCCTTCATTGAATGTGTCAGGCTGGGTAAGGCCCCTAGGGTTTCAGGCGAGGCGGCAAGGGACGCCCTTGCCCTGGCGTTGGATATCAATCACGCGATCAAACACAGTCTTGAGATGTCCGATCTGAAAAGTGTTCTGTAACATACTCATCGTTGCCGGGGAGGCCTCCGGTGATCTCCATGCTGCGGGGTTCATCTCATCCATAAGGCGCCTGTTGCCAGATGTTCACATTCACGGAATCGGTGGGCAGAAGATGGAGGCCGCAGGCCTTGATTGCCTGTTTCCGTCCTCGGAGTTGGCAGTGGTAGGCCTAATAGAGGTTTTTTCACACCTGCGGCCCATCATTGGGGCGTATAGAAAGGTGGTCAGGTGGTTGGAGGATAAGCGCCCTGATCTTTGCGTGTTGGTGGATTATCCGGAATTCAACCTGCTCATTGCCAGGAAGGCAAAGGCCTTTGGCATACCGGTCTTTTACTATATCACCCCGCAGGTCTGGGCCTGGAGGCAAGGCAGGGTGAAGAAGCTTAGAAGGTATACCGATGCCATGGCGGTAATCCTTCCCTTCGAGGAGCCGTTCTTTCGAAGTCACGGCGTAAACGCCACCTTTGTCGGCCATCCCCTGCTCGATGTGGTCCATGCCCCTTGTTCCAGGGAAGAATTCTGTGCAAACCATGGCCTGTTGCCGGATAGAAGGATCGTAGGGCTCTTTCCTGGGAGCAGAAGGGGAGAGATAGCAAGGATCCTTCCACATATGCTGGATGCTGCCCGTCGTATACGCAGGGATGTGCCGGTTGCGCAATTCGTCATTCCCCTGGCCCCTGGACTTGCTGGCGACGTAAAACGTCTTGTCCGTGAACAGGTAGTATCCTCAGGCCTTACCGGGATAGAGGTCGTAGAGGATCAGGCCTATGGGGCGATGTCGGCCAGTGACGCAGTACTTCTCGCCTCAGGAACCGTTACTCTCGAAGCGGCGATACTCGGTGTGCCCATGGTGGTTACGTACAAGGTCTCGCCGCTTTCGCATATGGTGGGGCAATATCTTATAAAGGTCCCCTTCATATCCCTTGTAAATCTGGTGGCAGCAAGGCAGATAGTCCCGGAGATACTACAGGAAGCGGTAAACGGAAGGACCTTGGCAGGTGAGCTGCTACCCCTGTTGACGGATGAATCCAGAAGGCGCCGTATGCTCGATGGCCTTGCCGAAGTAAGGCGGAGGCTCGGTAGTCCAGGGGCGGCTTCACGTGCAGCGAGCCTTGCCATGGAGATCATGGGGTATATAAGTGGCAAGGATTAAATAGTGGGTTTCCCCTGTTTATCCCTGTTAGATTATTAACCTAACCCCTCCCAATTCCTCAATCCTGTAGGGGAAACGGTCTACTGGTGAGCCAATGAACATGAAATTTACAGGGATCCCCCACTGCCTTGAAAGCTTGTGGATCAGCTTTGGACCGAACTTGCCCTTTAATTTTATGAATTCTATCTCGATATCAGGGTATTCCCTGTCCAGAAACTCCAGGTCCTTCTCCAGCTTCTTTATGGTTTCCCTGTCCTCCTCCTCCGTCATCACGTGAACGATCTTTATCTTCCGGGTGTGTTCGTTGTTCCGTATGTAGAGAAGTACCTTGTTCAGGTTGGCAAGGTTGTCGCCACGCGTGAAGAAGACGAATTCCTGGGACTGGATCTTGTCTATGGTCTCAAAAATTTTCTGATTCACTCTGGTTACGAACTTGAGTATGGGGACGAAGAGTATCTCTATGACATGAAGAAGACCGTCAAGGATCATGATCCTCTTCAGCATGACCCCGATCAGTATCATTGCCGGTATAAAATATTCGGCAAAGATCATTATGTTATAGGGTTCTCCCGGCTCGGGTTTTTTGACTATATTGCCTATCAGGGCGAGAATGACGGCAAACAACGCCAGGAATACGGCGCCCCAGCTTGCCCTTTCCGGCCTGGGGAGCTTTGAACGTTTTACCTTGAGCAGTATATTGCCCAGGGCAAAGAGGGCCATGACCGATAAGAACGATATGGTGTAGACACCCGCAAGCACCTCTACCGCTCCGTTGGTTATGTAAAGGATGGAGATGCATAACAGGAAAAAGGTGATGATAATCCGGTAGGAACTACCACGCCGGTTTTTCTTGAGCAGGAAACCGGGCAGTATCCTGTCCAGGGTGATCCTTTCGATGAGGCCTGTCACGCCCACGTAGGAGGTGAGGACCGCGCCACTTAGCACCAGTGCTGCATCGATGGAAATCAAGGTGGCAAGCCACTGGCCGCCGGTCATCTTGCCCATGTAAGACAGCAGATCGGCCTCGTGGCTTGCCACCTCAGGTATGGGCACGATTGCCAGGGCCAGGAAGGCCATCAGCGGGTTGAATATGCTGACCACTGCCCACATGTTACGGAGGGTCTTTGGGAAGACCCCTGGCTGTTGCTCTTCCACGAAGTTTGCAGAGCTTTCAAAACCCGATATCCCAAGCATGGCGGCTGAAAATCCCCAGAATATGGCCTGGATTATCCCCCCATGGCTCGGGGGATATTGATTGTTTGCATAGAAAGTTTCAAGGCCGTGACCAGCCAGGTATGTCATGATGGTGCCAGCCAGTAGTATCAGGGAACATATGTGGAACACGAAGATGATAACGGCCACCATGGCGGATTCACCTATTCCGAGGATGGTCAACCCCATGAACAGCGCCAGGACACAGATCGTTGCCGTTATCACGGGCATGGCAGGGATAACGTTGTGCATGTAGTGCATTGCCTCCGATGCCGAGATCACCGCGGTAGCCATATACGACAGAAGCGTGAGCGTGGCGGCAAGGGATGCCATCGACTTGCTGGTGGTGTTCAAGAGGGCATTGTATGCACCACCGTTCAAGGGCAGTGCCCCTACCACCTCTCCATAGATCTTCCGGAACAGGTAGAGCACCATTGCAACTACTATCAGGGCGATCCATGCATATTGCCCGGATGCAATTATGGAAAGGGAGGATACATAGAGGACCGAGGAGGTTATGTCGTTCCCGCATATAGCAGTGGCAGGAAACTCTGACAGCTTCTTTATCTTGCCGTGTCTCATCGTGCTTGTGGCAGCCTTGTCCCGTATATCAAGGCCCTTTTGTGCCAAGGGGCCATGAAGGCCTGTAAGTTCGTCCCTGGTTGACTACTGGGGGGGTGAGAGATATGCCCGCGTATTCATGTGAAGGGAAACCCGGCTTCACCTTGAGGTATGGTCTTTGGCTTCCTTTTTCCCTTCGGGTTTCATAAACTGCCTTGCCTCATCGGCAAGTTTCCTGAGCCTTTCGTCTACCTTGCGAATACGCTTCCCTCTGGGTAGGTTCCATCAGGGCCTTTCTCCCCGGCCGGGATGCCTGTAAGGATCTCTATGCCTTCTTCCACGGTCCCTATGGCCCAGATGGAGAATTTTCCTTCCTTGACGGCCTCAACTATATCCATTTTGAGCAGCAGGTCCCGGGTATTCGCCTTAGGTATGATTACCCCTTGATCTCCCGTAAGCCCCCTGGCCTTGCACAGATCGAAAAATCCCTCGATCTTTTGGGTCACCCCGCCTACCGGGAGTATCTCTCCCTTTTGGCTTACTGCCCCCGTACATGCAATTCCCTGGCGTATCTTTATACCGGAAAGGGCGGAAAGAAGTGCAAAAAGTTCGGCCCCCGAGGCCGAATCTCCCTCTACCATGCCGTAACTTTGTTCGAAGCATAGCGTGGCAGTGAGGCTGAGTGGGCGGTCAGCGGCAAAACGTGAACGGAGATATCCAGAAAGTATCATCACCCCCTTGGTGTGTATGTTGCCGCTAAGATCCGATTCCCTTTCTATGTTTATCACGCCGTCCTTACCAAGTGCTATGTTGGCCGTGATCCTGGACGGTTTGCCAAAGGTATAGTCACCCAGGTCGTATACGGCAAGACCATTGACCTGACCGGTCGCCTCGCCCAGGGTTTCCACCTTGAGGATATCCTTTGTCAGGAGTTCCTGGATATGCTCTTCATAGAGGTTGCTGCGTTTTTTCTGCTCGTCGATGGCCTGTTGTATGTGGCGATCAAGGATGATGTCGCTGTCGTGGGTGCCGGCCCAATAATCCGCCTCCCTGAGAAGATCCGATATGTCAGAAATCTTGAGGCTGATCTTTTCCTTGGAGCCTGCAATCTCAGCGCTGTGCTCGATCAACCTGGCCACTGCTGTTTTGTGGAGATCCTTCAACCCTTCCCTGTGAACGAATGTCCTTACGGCCTTGAGGAACTGGTTCAACCGGTCTTCATTCCGATCTACCATGGTGTCCAGGTGGGCCTTTACCTTGAACAGCTCCCGGAAGTCCTCGTCCAGGTTGTACAGGAGTTGATAGAGGTAGGGATCACCTGCAAGGATGATCTTTACCTTTAGCGGGATGGGCTTTGGCTTTAGTGCCTTTGTGGTGAAGAGGCCGAATTGTTCCCCAAGGTCTTCGATCTCTATGACCCCGTTTTTCAGCGCCCGTTTGAGGGCCTCGTAGGAAAACGGCCATTTCAGGATGTCTATGACCTTCAATAACAGGAATCCGCCATTGGCCCGGTGGAGTGCCCCGGCCTTTATCATAGTGAAATCCGTAAAGAGTGCGCCGAATTGTGCCCTTCTTTCCACCGCACCGAACAGGTTGGGATAATTGGGGTTGCTCTCGATCACTACCGGGACTCCCCGGGTCTTGGAGTTGTCAACCAGGAGGTTTACCTCGTAGCGCGTGAAGGAAGGCGGCTCAATCGGGAAGGGGAATGGAAGTGGCGGCTTCCCGGTTTTGTCTGGCCGGAAATCGTCCAGATGCCTTACCACGTCTGCCAGGACATCGTCCAGGTAGTCGATGATGACCTCGTTGCCTTCATATTTCTTGATGAGCGGCTCCAGCAGGGACGCAGTGGTTTGCCTTGCCACTTCTCTGTCCAGATCCTTCAGCCGCTCCCTTACGTCCTTTTCAAGGTCATGGATCCTGCGCATGGCCGCACCCATTTCCTTGTGGAGTTCTTCGCTGTTTGCCTTGAGTTCGTCTTGTTTTTCCTTGGACAGCTTGGCCAGGTCTTCTGGTGACAGGGGGGTGCCATCTTCCTTGGCGGGGATTATCATCATGGCGCCTGGTTCTGCCTGGAGCAGGAACCCCTTGGCCCTTACCTTTTCATCGAGTTTCTCGAATATCTGGCGTCTTGCATTGTTGAATTCCCTTATTACCTCTTCCTTGCGTGCAAGATATGTTTCTCCTTCGAAACTCTTGGGTATGTGGAGCTTAAGTGCATCCACCAAGTCTGCCATGTCCGAGCGGAATTTTCTGCCATCTCCCTTTGGAAGTTCCACTGCAAGAGGCTTGTCCGGGTCCTTGAAGTTGTAGACATAGCACCAATCCGAAGGGCACTTGTCAGCAGAATGTGCTGCCTCGTACAGCTTTGATTTTGCAAGCTCGAGCAACCCGGTCTCCTGTATTCCGGCAACATATACGTTGAAATCCGGATGCCCCATCTTGAGGCCGAAATCCAGTGCCCTGACCGCCCGTTCCTGGGCGACCACCAGATTTTCTGCCTTCTCTAGCTGGCTGAGCCTTTCAAAACCCAGGGATTCCGGGTCTATCTCCAGACGAAGTTTTCCAGGTTCTAATGGTTTTATGATAGGCATATAGGTGAATTTTCCTTTCAGTATCCAGGTGAAAAGGATGCAAGGGACTGGAAGGGTGGAATCAGTTCCTTTTCCTGTTCAGGTGCCTGTAGGCCAGGTCAGTGGCCACCCGTCCCCTGGGGGTGCGATGTATATAGCCACGTTGAATCAGGAAGGGTTCATAGACATCCTCAAGGGTCCCCCGTTCCTCTCCCACAGAGGTGGCCAGGGTATCGAGTCCCACTGGTCCGCCTTTGAATTTGTCAATTATAGCACCTAGTATCTCCCTGTCCATCTTGTCGAGTCCTTGCTGATCCACGTCGAGGAGTTTCAGCGCAGCGTCGGCCACCTGCCTGGTGATATGTCCATCGGCCCTGACCTCTGCGAAGTCCCGTACCCGCCTCAGAAGGCGGTTGGCTATCCTCGGTGTCCCCCTGGATCTCCTGGCGATCTCCATTGCCCCTTGGCTATCCAGGGATACCCCCATTAGCCTGGCAGACCTGAACAGGATCTGTTTGAGATCCTCATCGGTATAAAAATCCACCCTCATCACTACCCCAAATCTGTCCCTGAGAGGTGGGGACAACAGGCCTGCCCTGGTGGTAGCCCCGACCATGGTGAACCTCGGCAGGTCTATCTTTATACTCCTGGCGCTGGGGCCCTGGCCGATGATCAGATCCAGTTGGAAGTCCTCCATGGCAGGGTAAAGGATTTCCTCCACTGCCGGGCTTAGGCGATGAATCTCGTCTATGAACAGTACCTCCCCGTTCTGCATATTGGTCAGAATGGCGGCAAGATCCCCGGGTCTTTCTATGACCGGTCCTGATGTGGACCTGATACCCACCCCCAGTTCCGAGGCTATGATATGCGCAAGGGTGGTCTTTCCCAGGCCAGGGTGACCGTGCAGGAGTACATGGTCCAGGGCCTCTTTTCTTTTTTTTGCCGCGGTGATGAATAGCTCCAGCCCTGCTTTAACCTCCCTCTGGCCCACATATTCGGACAACCGCGAGGGTCTCAGGGCAGGTTCAAGGTCGCGGTCCTCTTCAAGGGATTCGGGCACGAGACTTGGCGAAGATGGATTGATGTGTTCTGATCGGTTCATCGGCCGGTATTTCTTCCCTTGGACGACAGCTGTTTCAATGCCTCCTTGATCAACATCTCCACATCGTGGGCATCACCATCGTTGTGATCCAGGTTCTCAAGGGCGTTTTCCGCCTCGTTTCGACGGTAACCCAGGTTCATGAGCGCAGACAAGGCATCGTCCCAGACGGAGGTCCCTGGCTCCTCTGTGGGCTCAATAGGCCGAGCAAGGTGTCCGGTGCCTTTCCCTGAGAGTAACTTTCTGGCTTTTTCTTTAAGGTCGACGTGGAGCCTTGCCGCGGTCTTTCTACCCACGCCCCTCACTGCCTGAAGCTTCGAGGTCTCTCCGTTGGCAAGGGCCTGGAGTAACTGGGCAGGTGAAAGCCTGGACAGGAGGGCAAGGGCCAGCCTGGGCCCGACCCCGGACACCTCCAGCAGAAGCCGGAAGGCCACCTTTTCTTCAGGCGACTCGAAACCATAAAGGATGAGGCTATCCTCTTTGGAAACAAGATGCGTAAACAGGGTAATTTCGTCCCCTTCCTTGCCAAGCCTTGAAAGGCTGGAATCCGGTACGGAAAGCTCGTAACCCAGCCCGTTTACATCTACCAGGACCTCATTTCCCTCTACATAAAGCAGCTTTCCATGGATGTATCCGATCATATGCGATGGTAACGGGCATAGACGCCCATCCTTATCCTCCAGCCCTGCCCATCCAGTGCGTCTGGCTGGTGTGGGCATGGCACACGGCCACGGCCAATGCGTCAGCCGCATCCATGGGCGGGGTCTTGGACAGGTTCAACAATACGCACACCATATGTTGAACCTGGGATTTTTCTGCCCGCCCGTAGCCTACCACGGCCTTCTTGACCGCAAGCGGCGTGTATTCATAGACCGGGAGGCCACCGTGGACAGCAGCAAGTATCACCGTACCCCTTGCATGACCCAAGCGTAGGGCGCTCTTCGCATTGATGGAGTAAAAGACATCTTCTACCGCTGAGGCAGTGGGCCTGTGCCTGTCTATGACCTCCTTCAGGCGGCAATACAGCCTGTCCAGGCGCTGCGGGAAGGACAGCTCCTGGCCCATGCGTATGACACCGGCATCCACGAACCTGAG
This sequence comes from Deltaproteobacteria bacterium, assembly GCA_024275145.1. Lineage (GTDB taxonomy): Bacteria > Desulfobacterota > Dissulfuribacteria > Dissulfuribacterales > QOAL01 > S143-34. Next base: position 20,869 of record JAJRZR010000028.1, read on the forward strand.
CCTGTTGCCGTTTGTGGCCAGCAGCCCATAGCCCGTGGCCCTGGAGCCAGGGTCGATGCCTATTATGAGTTCTTCTTTCACCTAGGCTACTTGTTCCAAAATTTCGTCCGGGATGTCAAAGTTGGCGTATACGTGCTGTACGTCATCGTTTTCCTCAAGGGCATTCATCAGAGCCAGCAATTGTTGTGCCTGTTTTTCGTCCTCTACGGTCACGGTATTCCCCGGGACCATGGTTACCTCAGAAGACAGTATCTCGATGCCTGCCGCCTCTATCGCGGCCTTTACATCGCTCAACGTCTCGGGAGCAGTTTCTACCTCCCATTCGGAATCACTGTCCTTGATATCTTCAGCTCCGGCCTCAAGGGCGATGGTCATGAGGGTGTCTTCGTCAACCTTTGATTTATCTATTACTATCAAGCCTTTTTTTTCGAAGATCCATGCAACACTCCCCGGCTCTCCCATGTTGCCACCTCTCTTGGACAGGATGTGGCGGACCTCGGCTACTGTCCTCTGCCGGTTGTCGGTTATAGTCTCCACCAGGAGTGCGACCCCTCCAGGGCCATAGCCTTCATAGGTTACTTCCTCGTAGCTCACCCCTTCGAGTTCACCCGTACCCTTTTTGATCGCCCGCTCGATATTGCTCTTGGGCATGTTACTGGCCTTGGCTGCATCTATAGCTGCCCGTAGCCTGGGATTTGCTGACGGATCACCCCCGCCCAGCCTTGCAGCAACGGTTATCTCCTTGATGAGCTTTGTAAATGTTTTACCCCTTTTTGCGTCCTGGGCAGCCTTTTTGTGTTTGATGGTGCTCCACTTTGAATGTCCGGACATATTACCTCCACAGTTTCAAGTGATGCAGATTCGCTAAGTGGCAATCGCCACCGTGGGTATATTGTGTTCAGTCGGGCACTGGAACTTCCCTTGTTCGTGCCGGGTGCTGCATTTTTCGCCCCTCTATCTATTATTTTCGTACAAAGCTGTCATGCGTCCGTATGTTTTCCGCCTTCCTGTGTCCGGTTGACCCGAAGGTTATCAGATGCCCTGAAGCGCATGATCGTGATGCCCCGGCAACCAGGATAATATAAAAAAACAGCCGGTTATCAAAGGTTTTTTGCACAGGGAATGCCTATTTTTTAGCCACCTCCTTGTAAAACCGGCCCAGATCCTTGTTCAGGAAGTGCTCTATTTTATTCAAATTGCGTTTATGGGCAACCCAGATAATATGGCGTGCCTGTTCTGAGATTATTCTCTGCACCCTTTGCCTGGTCCTGGCCCACAGATCCTTCTGGTAGGCAGTCTCAAGGGGAACCAGGTCATCGAGATGTTCAATCGTATTCCTTATGAACTTTGGGAACATCCATCTTTGCATATAGACAGAGGCTGCAACCAGGGCCATGAGGGTCCAGACTACCGGCCATAACAGGCTGTCGGCACCAATGGAGCCGCTCAACAGGGAGCCTACGAACGTATTTTCCGGATAGCCAAACAACAGGTGGGTAACGAGATCGCCGAAAAAGAAGGCCAGCACGGCACCAATACCCCATGCCTTGGCGGAATTGAAGAATTTTGCAAGGAATCTCTCCTTGAAGGATGCCAGGGATTGGACCTCTATGCTCAGTTCCCTGACCACGCTGTCCACCTCCTGGAGTATGTGGTTGAGTCGCATCCTTGGGGCTGAACGTAGTGAGGACTTGAGTTCCTCCCTTTCCCTGGCCCAGACCTCGAAACCCGGTGGTATGGGGCGCCCTGTATCCGGGGCATACGTAAGATATATCCGGGGCATATCCTTCCTACCCGTCATCTGTGATAGATTCCAGCAAAGGGTCCCATAGGCCCTTACGAGATCTGATATGTTGTCGCATTCGTCGATACGGTTCAGGACATAGAGGACCCGGTCTTCACCTGCCGAGCCGGGAAGCGTGCTCCTGATAACCTGATATGTCTCCTTTATGGTTCCAGCCTTGTGGGGATCGAACATCAAGACTATCAGGTCTGCAAGCTTCGCCATCTCACCAACTACCCCAAGGTATTCGTACCCACGGTCCTTTTCCGTAACCGAATCCAGCATCCCCGGCGTGTCTATTATGGCCAGTTCCTTTAAGATCGGCGCATTCACCCTTTTCAACCGGAAATGTGCCAGGAAGCTTTCGCCAAACTTCCTGAGCATGCCAAAGGGAAGCCGGTCGTCACTGACTATACTGTTGCCAGGCACCTCATCCTCGGCCTCGTTTTCTTCGGGCGCAGTGAGTATGGTGAAACTGTCGTCAGTGGGGGCTTGACCGGTCCGTTGGATCTGTTTTTCCAGGACCTCGTTGATAAATGTGGATTTGCCCGATGAATAGTTTCCTATTATTAGTACCAGTGGTTTCCACTTGAGGGGGGTGAGCAGGTCCTCGAGATTGAGGCCATAGCGATTGAAGAGGGGCTCCATCTTCTTGCGTAAAAGCCCTTCAAGCTCTGTGGTAAGTGCCTTTGCTGCCTCGTTGGTGTCCATAGACAGAACTCCTGTTCCAGGGGTCTCGATCCATTTCCCTCTACGCCCCTTGCCATGAATGTACATCCTCGCTAGTGTTTGTATCTTCATGCCCGCGGATGCGGCACCAAGGGCGCGGGATGCATGAGATCCAGGTCTACACCTGTACAGTCGGAATATTAAACCCAAACCTTACATATGGCCCGTGCCTTTAATACTGCGTTTCAGGGGCAGGCCGTATGTTCACGGTAAATTATGTACATCGTAATCCCGGGCGCATGATTTGGATTCGAACAAGACCTGCATCATCCCAATAGGCACTGGGACCATTTCCAGGGATCTCATTTCAACAGTAAACTGAAATTATCCCTCTAGGTCAAGAAAAGAACCCTTCATTCCAAACCTTAATGCGGCCTATGCCCTTGAACAGCACACCACAAGGGTATAAAAATGGCGGCCCATGGCAGGCTGTATCTTCATGCCAGAGGGTGCCTGTACGAGGGTCGGGCAGGGTAAAGGTTTGGGTTCATGGGATCGATATGAGGAGCAGGATCAGGGACATTTTGCAAGGACCGGGATGCCCTGTCCCAGGCTACTGGTCTACTGACAACAGGGACGGGATGCTGCTTCTTTCGAGATCAGGCCTTATGCCGAATCTGGTAAGTGCGAAATCGTATTTTACCGGGTCCGAGGGGCAGATTTTACGGAACCTTTCGGTAATTTCCAATGCAGCCCTGAGATTTGCCTGCCTTTTGGCCGTCAGCCCCAGTGTCTTGCAGATGTGGAACATATGGGTGTCAAGGGGGACTACGAGCTTTGACCTTGGAATCGATGTCCATCCTCCAGGATCAACTTCATCGTGCCTTATCATCCATCTGAGGAAGAGAAAGCCCCTCTTACACGCGCTACCCCTGGCAGGATCAGGCAGGAGGAAGTTCCTTTCCTGGCCGGAGAGGGCGAGCAGGGCCTGTACGAACCGGGAAAGGGCCTGCGAAAGGGTCTTCTCAGAGGGGGATAGCCCCTTTATGAACAGGTTTTCCAGGCTGCCGTGGCTCTCCAAGGCCCTCTTGATGCCAAACAGTAATAGGGCCAGATCGTTGCCAGTGGTAAACCGGTGTCTTATGTGGGCTAGGGAATCCTGCAGTTGTCCAAGACCCGCGGTTTCCAGGAAACTGGTTGGATTGCCGATCCGTGCAAGGACCAGGGATACGCTCTTGAGTATTTGTTTTACCCTGCCATAGGCTAGAGATGCGGCTATGAGAGCGACGATCTCCCGGTCCTGCACCTGCTGGTAGTTATAGAGAAATTCAAGGGGATCCGGATGGACCAGATCACGTTTGTTGTAGCGGTGGTACAGGTCCTCCAACCCCTTTAAGTTGGATCTGTCCAATGTTGATTATGGCAGGTTATCCCGGACCCTTGCCGCAGCACGAGCCTGGGCCGGCACATCCTTCGGCCTGTCCAGGTCGTGATCCGCAGCAACCGGTATCTCCCGGACCAGGAAGCCTGTGGCCTTCGCTACCTGTGAGTGAAGATGTGGCAGACATCAATTTAGTCAGGTCGTTTGATCCACAGGAGGGACAGGTAACCTCATCCTGGCCCGAGAATATGAGCATCTCGCATGTTTTTCCGCATTTCATGCACCGGTATTCATATATTGGCATTCCTTGCCTCCTGTCTCGGCCTGTCGGCCGGTTTTAGCTGGCTGTCTGGTGGCTGCATTTGTGGCCACCTTCTCCATGTTCGTGGCCGGTACAGGTAGGTCCTGTGGCCCCCTTGAGGTTTCCAGCGACAAGGGCGTTTATCGCCTCTGCCGGATCCATGTCGGCCTGTACGCCGGCAGTGACCCTGATGCCTGATTGTTGTAGCAGCTCTACAGCCATGGGACCTATCCCGCCACATATGACATCGGTTACGCCCTGCTCGTGTAACCACCTTGGGAGGGAACCCGGTTCATGGGGCGGCGGGGATAGTATTTCGTTCTTTTTTATGTTCCCGTCGCTCACCTCCACTATTGCGAACTGGCCTGCGTGGCCAAAATGGCCGCTCAACCTTCCATTTTCTATTGGCATTGCAATCTTCACTGTCTTTCCTCCTTCAAGGCATTTTTCATTTTTTCTTTCTGGGCAGCCATCATCTGGGTGGCATTGATTACGTTCTGCATGACCTTTTCAAAGGCCTCCGCCGTGTGGCTGTTAGGGTACATTGCAAGGATCGGTTTACCTGCATCCCCGGTGGTGACAATTCTCGGATCGACCGGTATCCGTCCAAGGAATGGGATGCCCGTCTCTTCTGAAAGTCGTTGTCCACCCCCGCGTTTGAAGACATCGATGGCCTTGCCGCAGTGGGGGCAGATCATACCGCTCATGTTTTCAACTATTCCAAGTATGGGCATATCGACCTGTTTGCAGAAATTGATGGATTTTTTCACGTCCAACAAGGAGACCTCCTGGGGCGTGGTCACCACCACGGCGTATGCATCAGGAATAGTTTGCGCCACTGTCATCTGCTCATCCCCGGTGCCTGGGGGGGCGTCGATGACCAGATAATCCAGTTTCCCCCATTCTATATCGTAGATGAACTGCCTTATGGCAGACATCTTCAGCGGTCCGCGCCACATGACGGCAGAATCCTTTTCTGGAAGCAACGGCTCCACTGACATGAACTTGAGATTGGGCGAGTAGTAGACCGGCCCTACCGTACCATCGGGCCTCCTTTGAAGCTCGCCCCTTTCCACTCCGAGCATCTTGGGGACGTTGGGACCATGAAGGTCCACGTCGAGCAACCCGACGTAAAAATTTTGCAGGGAAAGACCAATGGCAAGATTTATGGAGACGGTGCTCTTCCCAACACCACCTTTTCCGCTCATTACCATGATCTTATTTTCTATCTGGCCGAGTTTTTTCTTTATCTTCCTGTCCTGCTCCGCAAGGACCGGATTAGTGGTCTTGCCCGTATCTTCCTTCACTGAAAGAACCTCCTGAATTAGAATTGTTTTTGCAATCTTTCCCAGATCTGCTTGATTTCCACGGCAGCCGGCCCACTCGATACCTCCATGAGCGGGATTCCCCTGACCAGGCTGTCTACGACATCCTCGTCAAAGGGAATCCTTCCAAGCATGGTGATATCATGGGCTTCACATGTCCTTTCCACCTCTTCGGCCATCTGCCTGTTCAGATCCCACCTATTTATACAGGCACAGGCAGGGGTTTTGAAGTGCTTTGCCAGACCTGCGACCCTTTTGAGATCATGGATACCTGAAAGTGTAGGCTCCGTGACGATCAACACCATGTCTGTACCTGAAAGGGACGCAATTACAGGACATCCTATGCCAGGTGGGCCATCTACTATAATCCATTCGGTCGTGGATTGCTCAGCCAGATTCTTTGCCTGTCTCTTCACTAGGCTTACCAGCTTTCCGGAGTTTTCTTCGCCTATGTCCAGCGCTGCATGAACCATCTGTCCGTACTTTGTCCGTGATATATACCACCGGCCGCACAGGTTGTCCTTGAGAGAGATTGCCTTTTCCGGGCAAAAATATTCGCACACGCCACATCCTTCACAAGAGAATGGGTCTATTGACGCATGTTCGTCCACTGTTACTGCATCGAACCGGCACAGATCCGCACAGGTTCCGCATCCTGTGCAGGCCGACGGATCTACATTTGCAGTAACCCCTGATTGAAACGGATGTTCTTCAATGATCTTTGGGGAAAGCAACAGGTGAAGATCAGCTGCGTCCACGTCGCAGTCGGCAAGGACCTTGCTTTGGGCAAGGCAGGCAAAGGCTGCGGTGACAGTAGTCTTGCCCGTGCCACCCTTTCCACTGAGTATCAGGATTTCTTTCATTTGCCTATCTCCAGGATCAGGCGGGTGAAGGAGTCCTTGAGATCCTTGTCCACATCTGTCATGGGTATTCCCCTGGCATATGCCTCGGCTATCTCCCGGCGGAAGGGGATCTTCATGTGGATTGGAATGCCTTGATCCATGCACCAATGCTCTACCGCGTCATTTCCGAGACCCGCCCGATTCAACACCACTCCATGGGGAACCTTGAGCCTTTTCAGCACCCCGGCCATTATCTTGAGATCGTGGAGGCCGAAGGGGGTGGGTTCGGTGACGAGGATGCAGTAATCCGTATCCCTGACTGCTACCATGGCAGGACAGGATGTGCCAGGCGGGCAGTCTATTATTACCGTCCTGGAGTCGGTAGAACGGGCCTTTACCGCCTTTATCAAGGGAGGTGCCATGGCCTCACCGATCCTGAGCCTTCCCTGTACGAAACCTATTCCCCTGGCCGTTCCAAGTTCAACGGTTCCTATCGAACGGTTTCCGGTTTCAAGTGCACCTTCCGGACATACGAGAAAACAGCCTCCACAGGAATGGCACATATCCGGAAAGGTCATTATGGTCTCGCCAAACACCGTAATGGCATTGAAGCGGCACATATCCCTGCATTTTCCGCAATAGGTGCACCGTTGCTGGATAACTACAGGGACTTCAAGGGTGATATCCTCGCAAAGGCGTATCTCTGGGTTCAGGAAAAAATGGGCATTCGGTTCCTCCACGTCACAATCCAGGAATTCAGTCTTGCCATGGATCGAAAGGGCAAGTGCCACGGCCACACTGGTTTTTCCCGTTCCGCCCTTTCCACTCGCTATTGCTATCTTCATGAGGTCAATTTCTGCGGCATCCGCAGCCTCCCCGCCCACCGCCTCCAATGCCCCTTCTGCCGCCCATGCCCATTCCCTGCCCGGCGTGGGCGTTGCACCCGGGCCCATCGGCAGGGGTTGCCTTGCCGGAAACGAAGCTTTCCACGGCATCCTTCACCTTTCCTACTACATTGGATACAATCCTTATCCCTGCCGCTTGGAGTACGGCGAATGCCTTTGGGCCAACCCTGCCTGTGATTATCGTTTCGGCACCGGCCTCGGCCACCTTTGTGGCAGCGCCTATACCCGCTCCGTGGGCGGCGTCCAGGGCTGCCTGGTTGTCTATTACCTGGGTAACCCTATCCAGATCGGTATCAAAGATTATGAAATAGTGTGCCCGGCCAAATCTCGGGTCAACCTCGGATTCCATCTCCGTGCCCTGGGCGCTTATTGCGATTTTCATGGCTTGCCTCCTGGTTTACAGATTGTCATTTGTGCAGGGTAAAAACTTTCTTCGAAAAGGCTTGTTTTTTCCATTGCATGGGAATAAACAATAAAAAAACGTTCTGATTTTAAAACAGAAAAAAGATGAATTATTCATTTTGAACTATTTCAAGTTAGGGGTAGTTTTAGTGCTTGTCAACATATTTTTTTGGGCGTATGATTAATATCATAGTTCAAAATAATGAGACTAATGCTCATAATCTATAGGCCTTGGCGGGGATATTCATCCTTGTCCCCATGTATCCAGGATCGTGCAGCTCGACGAGTTCGTTGCCGGATGTAATCGCGCGAAGTTAGACATGCGGTCGCAGTGTGCACATCCAACTGCCCTGCCATGTGCTTGAAGACAGGAAGTACGGCATGCCCGCATGTCTTTCGTCTTGAGTAGATTGGTTATGGAAACAGGAGGTAGCTAATGGGTAAAAGAATAGTGGTAATAGGTGGAGTGGCCTGCGGCCCCAAGGCCGCGGCAAGGGTGAAGCGTCTCGATCCAGAGGCGGAGGTCACGGTAATTGAAAAGGGGGACGAGATCTCCTATGGGGCCTGCGGACTTCCCTTTTACCTCGAGGGGGAGATTAGTGACGTTGGTGAACTTACCACAACCCCGGTGGGCGTACCAAGGGACGTAAATTTTTTTAGGGCAGTGAAGGGGGTGGAGGTAAAAACCGGTACGGAAGCGGTTTCCATAGACAGGCAAAAGAGGATCGTCAAGGCCAGGCGGCTGGTTGATGGCATGGAGGAATCGTTACCCTATGACAAGCTGGTGATAGCAACCGGCAGCACCCCGGTGCGGCCTCCTATACCAGGTATCGATGCGGCAGGCATACACTGTCTCAAGACCCTGGAGGATGGCAGGGCTATCAGGGGGGCCATGGAGGGTTCTTCCACCAAGAAGGCCGTAATCGTGGGCGGTGGACTTATAGGTCTCGAATGCGTGGAACCCCTTGTAAAGGGGGGATTTGAGGTCCACGTAGTGGAGAAGCTCCCTTGGCTCCTGCCGGCCTTGTTGGATGAGGAAATGGCAATACACCTTGAAAAGCACCTGCTATCAAAGGGTGTCATGGTGCATTGCGGGGACGGGGTGGCCAGCTTCGATGCGGATGGGAACGGACGGGTTGCACGTGTGGTCACAGAAAAGACCTCCATAGAGGCAGACCTGGTAATACTGGCGATCGGGGTAAGGCCTGAGATAAAACTTGCACAGGAGGCTGGTCTGGAGGTGGGTAAGGCAGGGATAGTCGTGGATAAACACCTGCGGACCTCCGATCCGGATATCTATGCCGGCGGGGATTGTGTGGCCTCGTATAACATGGTCACGGGACAACCCGTGTACGCCCCGATGGGATCCGTTGCAAACAAACATGGCCGGGTAATCGGTAACAACCTTGCTGGCTGGGATAGCACATTCAGCGGTGTGTGTGGCACAGGGATATGCAGGATAATGGGGTTCAACGTGGCAAGGACCGGCCTTACACAGCGGGATGCGGAGTCGCAGGGCCTTTCCGTGGTTTCAGCCTTGAACCCCGGGCCTGACAGGCCTCATTACATGGAAGGCAGCAAGCTCATCCATGTAAAACTTGTCGCTGAATCATATTCCGGGCGGGTATTGGGGGTACAGATCCTGGGGCCGGGAGAGGTCATGTCAAGGGTGGATACTGTAGCGACCCTCATAAAGGCAGGTGGCACGGTAGACGATCTGGCGGACGTGGATATGGCCTATGCCCCACCGTTTTCTCCAGCGGTCGACAACGTGATAGTAGCAGCCAATATTATACAGAACAAGATGGACAGGGTGGCACGTTCCTATTCCCCGGCCCAGGTCAAGAAAAAGCTTGAGGCCGGGGAGGATTTCATACTGCTCGATGTGCGGACCCCGAAAGAGGTTGAGGCCATGAGCCTTCCGTATGAAAATATCGTCTATATTCCCCTGGGAAAGTTGAGGGAAAGGGCAGATGAGCTTCCCAGGGACAGGGAGATAATCTGCCTGTGCAAGATATCGCTCAGGGGATACGAGGCTGAAAGGATACTGGTGGGCAAGGGCTTTGATCCACAGCTGACCAGTTTTCTCGATGGTGGTATCGTGGCCTGGCCCTATGAAAAGAACGTAAAATGATCATGTTCATCCCGGGTTATGCACTTCAAACGAAATCATCCAACATTTGAAGCCACAAGGTGCCCGCAATTTTGCCGAATTTGCTGCGTTGTCGGCTACTTGAAGTACACAAGTACGTCAGCGTGTCCTTCCGCCTTGCATCTTCGACAAACTTGCCAGCTGCATAATCCGGGTTCATATGATGCCGCCCCCAATGATGCGTAAGATTACAGTCCAGGGGGGCAGGATTTGGGCGCTGTACGGCAAAAAACAGGGGATGTTTCCTTTACAAGCCTTCACAGGGTACTTTGAGTACAGGTAGGTATATTTTTTGTAACCACTATCTGGCATCTGCCATGCCCTGTGAAGGCTCCAGGGACAGGCTGTGATCGATCAACCACTGGACGGCCTCTGTCCTCCGTCTTTTCGTGAAGCCGGATGCCCGCGGCGTTTTTGTTCCATGTAATATGCGAACAGGACGGGAGGTAGCCCTTTCATGTGTGCCCTTATGTGGACGATTTCTATGCCGTTTCTTTGAAGCCCGTCTATTCCCAGGCTGCAAAGCACGATTCTCCCACCTCGACACCTCTTCCTGGTCCCTTGGGACCGGTATGGGTAAAAGGCCGGCAAGCAGCCCGGCGGCCAGGCACCAGTCCAGGTCGAGGCCAGGCAGCCCGGCAAGGGTGGCGTCCTCCTCAAGAAGTGACTCGGGCGCGGCCATGAGCCTTGAAATCTCAGGATCCTTGAGCCTGCCAAGGTCTATGTCATGCGGTCCTGTCACCAGTGCCTTGAAGTAGGCCCCTCTGGCCCACCCGGTCCCTGTGCTCTGTCAGAAAATAGATGTTATCGGCTACCGCTTGCCCCTTTTTCTCTTCCATGTCCTGGCGAATAGCATGGGCATCCTGTGCAGCGTCGAGCAGTCCCTGGTTCCTTCTTATCTCTCTTTTCAGCCCCTGTATTCGCAAACGAAGTTCATCCGGATCGCTATAGCCAGCAAGGTCAGGAGGCTCTACGGCCGAAAATGCCAAACGATAGCCGTTGCCCGAGAACCTGTCATCTTCTATCCTGGCGGACAGATGGGTCAATTCGTTCCGCAGGCCCTCCGGTTCCTTTAGTTCGAGCCCGCCCTCGCCAAATGGTAGCCCCATGAGGTCCGGGTTGAGGAAGATACCCGCAAGAGCTTCCGTATCAAACCATTCTTTGAGCCTGGAGAAGGCCAGATTGTCCAGTCCCAGAAGCCTGGCCTCCAGGTGTGAAAGTTCCCGTTTCTTCCTGGTGATCCGTTTTTTATAGATCTCTGGGGATTCTTCAGACGCACCCTTGAGCCTTGCCGCCGCTTCCTCTATCTGCCTTTTCGTCAAGACGTCCGCTATACGTGAAGCGTTCGAAGTCGTACCCCTTAAGTGGTCCAGGGCCGTGAACGCCAAGCATCTGGAAGCCGGTAGGTGCCCGGAGTTCGAAGAGGATGTAGCTGTTGGGATCGGGAAGATAGTAACGGCGTGTTTCCTCCATGGATCTTGAGAAATGCATCCCCCTCTGTACAGTCTATATACAGAAATTGTAGCGCGGCGATAAGCGAGGTTTTCCCAACGTTGTTTGGCCCTACAAGGTGTAATGGGACGTCGATTTCGACCTCAGCATAGTCGTATTTGCCTGAATGCAACAGGACAAGGCGAATTGGCCCATTCAGGATTTCCACGATGCCTCCCGCTGTGCTACATCGGCTCCCTCATTCCCGCCGATGCCGTCTTCATCCATTTCGAGTACCTGGTGGCAGAGATCGACGAACCTGAGCACAGGGGGATTGAAGGAAAAGGTGTCTGCCCGGCCCGTTTGGCAAAGCCAAAACGTTCTAGGTTCCTGACAATGTCCATCAACCCAGTCATGCCTGACACGCCAGCCTCCTCCATATACTTCCTGTAACGTTCCACCTGCAGGTAGGGTAGGGCAGACAAGCTGAATTTTCTGGTCATGAGGGACTCCTCCACCACCTTTCCGCGGTCTGAGAGCCATTCCACCAGTATAAACATGAATACGGCCATCCTCTCGCTCCTGTCACTAAGGCTGCCCATGCCGTGGAAATAGTAAAAGCCCCTCGGGTGGCTCTCAAGCCTGAAACCTAGTCTGGAGAAAAGCCCTTGGAGGATTTCCAGATTGTCCCTGAGCACCCATGAAAGGCGGTGGGTGGATTTACGGTATCTATTGACGTGCGTTCTCCAGTTTCTTTCTCTCGGCCTGTTTCTTCACCAGGAGCAGGGTAAAATAAGATGGCTTGTCACCATCCCAATTTTCTATGTCCCAGGTAATGCTTTCGTCGGGCAGGCCGCAGTGGCGGACGGCCACGCAATTTTTTAGCAGGGATCTTTCCTTCAGTACCTCGACTATCGACTGGAAACGGCGGTATGCCTTTAGTACGACTATATTATCTGCGGTCTTCAGTATGCCTTCGATCTCCTGCCCGCCCCTGGCACCAGAACAGATGGCCAGGGATTGTTCCCCCTCGGCCAGGGGTAACACAAGCCTTGCGGCAGCGGCCTGATAGGAGGTTATTCCAGGTATTACCTGGATCGGGATGGAGGGCTGCATCTCCCTGAGATGGCGTATGAGATAGGTAAACGTGGAATAGGTTGAGGGATCGCCAAGTGTAATGAATGCCGCAGGCTCGGGTCGGTTGAGTACGTCCAGTACCTCTTTTGAATTTTGCCGCCAGGCCAGTTCCAGTGTCTTCCTGTCGCGTTTCATGGGGAAGTAAAGCGGGATGATCCGGCTGTCCGGGCCGATATGGGGAGCGGCGATCCTTGCCGCCCAGCTTTCCCCAGCGCCGTTCGATGCGGCGGTGAATACAGTCCTTACGGATTTGAGTATCCTTTCCGCCTTGATGGTCAGAAGTTCCGGATCACCCGGGCCAACGCCTATTCCGTAGAGTGTACCTGTTTTTTGCGTGTCCATTATCCTGAAGTTGTGCAATTTGCCAGGCTTGCCGAATATACGAGTCGACTGTGCAGGCATACGTACCATGGTGCCTCGATTGTCCGGCGGGACCCTGTGGACAGATATCAGAAGGTCATCCCAAGGCTCTCTTCTGAAAGGGTTATCCCGTGGGTAGTTAGGGGATCCTAGTCCCTGGCTTGCGCTGTATGCTCGATATGTACGTTGCGAGTTCCTCCACTGCCTGGACCGAACGGGGACCCGGCCTGGAGTACAGGAATTCCTTTACCATTAAAACGTGCTTGTTCCTGATGGCCCCTATGAGTCGAAAATTTGGCCTGCTATAGATGCCATGGCCGCTTTTGTTCATGGGGCCGGTCTGGACGATATATATATCCGGATCATCCGCAAGGATCCTCTCAAAGCTGTATTTCACAAGGCGCTTGTTGACCTTGACTATATTTTCCCCGCCTGCCAGGCGTATTATGTCGTTTACGATATTTTTTTGGCCAGCCGCTATTAGGCTGGGATAGCTCACCTCGAAAAACACCCTTGGTCTGAAACGGTTGCCCCTGACCATGGTTTTGATCCTGTCAAGGCGTTTCTTGATATGGTTTTCAAGAGTTCTGGCCGCCTCCCTGTCCCCGCAGAGTATGCCCAGCCTATCGATTTCTGAAAAAAGGCCCTCGAAGGTGTAGGGATGGAACGTTGCTACCGGGATCCCCCTTGCCCGTAGTTGCCGGACAGTTAGCAGGGCCTCGGCCCTGCTGGAGCCCTGGATCACGAGGTCTGGTTTCAGCCCGATTATGAGTTCGATGTTTGGTCTCATGTGGGTGCCGACCTTGGGCTTGGACCTGACCTCGATCGGCCACCTGTCTCGCTTGGTGCATCCAACCAGCCTGGAGCAGAGCCCCATAGCGCATATGGTCTCGGTCAATCCACCGTAGAGGCTGATAATACGCATCGCCGGGTTTTTCAGCGTGACCTTGGTGCCCGTATCGTCGACTATCGAGACAGATGCCCTGGCTTGTTGGCACGCAAGTAGAAGCAGCCCTGCAATAATGACGAGAAGGATGATGCGGACAAAGCCGTCATCTTCAATAGGTGACATACTATCCCTGGATATTCCTATAATCCTTTCTTTTCCCCTCATCGAAACCGGCCTGAATGGATGGCCGTGTCTTCATCCCAAATCTTCATGCGGTCCACACCCTTGACTCAGCACCCCCGGACATGAAAAATCCAGCCCTAGTACCAAGACCCTTCCGCCTTGAATCTTTGCCAGACTTGTGGAGCTGGATAATCCGAATTCTTGCTCTGAGACACCGCAAGGTGTACGGAGGAGGGTTTACTTTGGGATACCCTTGGGCACCTCCACCAGGCAAGAGCTTATGAAGCGTCCGTCTATCTCTTCCGTATCAGGCAGTGAATGCAACTCCTCATAAAGGAATGACAAGGCTTCAAGAAGTTTCTGCCTGAATGCATCCTGTCTTCTCTGGCTAGGCAAGGCAGTGGTCAATTTTTCCACGGCTCGTTCAAGGAACTTCAATGCCTCTGGCGAACGGCAGACATCGTTAGAGTTTCTGCCCCCGAACGCAAAATGTTTTTCCAGGATTTCCTTCAAGTGAGGCAGGGCTTTTTGATCAATGGAGTGTACCGTAAGATCCTTACCCAGTAAAGAGTTGGCGATAGCCGTGGTCAGGCCGTGAAGCCATGTGAATTCCCCATGGGTCAAAAAATTCGTGTTCTTCCAATCGAGGCTATCCTCCCATGAACGCCAGCCAGGCACTATATTTTCCATAATTTCTTTGAGTATCGCGGCATCTGCCAGGCCTCGTTGACAGTTTCGCAATTCTTCGAGGCTGGAAAATGGCCTGAACCTGCCTTGGCGATTGTCCCAATACATGGCCCTTTCAAGAAAGAGCCCCTGGATCAGAAGCGAAGTCGGTTCGGGCATCATGCCGATTGTGCCCTTGTCAGGGAAGATGGCCTCGGCCATGGCTACGACCTTTTTGATGGCCTGGTTCCCGGTTCGTATTATATCCTCCACCACGGTTGAGCCGAGTATATCGGCAGGGCCGCCCATACCGTCACTGCAAAGCAGTTCCAGCCCCAGGTTGCACAGGCTGGCTGCCTTCGTAAGTGCCCCCTTGAGGGCATCAGGATCATCCATGTCTACGAGATCGGCCATTATTATCTTGTTGCTGGCCCCGATCCACTCCAATACCACCCTTTCCATTTTCAGTGCACCGGATAGTTCCTCAATGGCCTTGCGCAGGCAGGGATATGTACCCATGTAAAGGGTGGGAACAAAGGCCGGCATTTCCTCGTCCATGGATGTGCTTGCTCTCGGGTAACCTTTGACCGAGCGTACCCTGCCCCCTGGTACCGGGGCATAGATATCTAGGGAATCGTAATAATCAGGCACTCCTCGGTCGTTTAGCCGGCCCTTGCGAAGCCGTTGGGCCCCTTCGAGATCTGCGGTCCGGGTCTCCCACAGAATACTTTCCATAGTATCCCTGTAGAGGCCTGGTGAAAGATCGAGTATCTTCATAAGCAACCGGGCTATTAGGGGTTGAAGCTTCTCGTTCTTGAACTGGAAGAAATAGGTATCATCCAGTGTAAAACCTGGAAGAAGGTCCTTTGCCTCCTGGACGTCCATTTCGTCAGGCCTCTTTACTACGTGTACAAAGGGCCTAAGCAGGGAAGGCAAAAGATACTCGTCTCTGCGTGAAATCCATGCGCACCAGCCAGATACCACCTCTTCACCGGTTTCGAAGAGGATGAGAAGCCATGCGGCTATCTTGTCTGGCCTTAGTTCTGCTTTCAGCCACCAGTCGAGATCAAAGATGAATTGTAGTTGTTCCGCGGAAGCCAGCCTGAGAATATGTGTTGCATCCCTTGGTCCAACGGCCTTGATTGTCCAGAAGAGTTCCTCCACTGGCAATGCCCGTACCACCTGTCTTGCATTTTCTGACAGGATTATTATTTCCTGTCGTTTTTCCCATGGAGCCAGTAGGACCAACGATATCTGGTCAGCCAGCGCAAGGCGATTCATGCGCCTTTCAGCCTGATCTTTGGGAAGGGAAAGTATCAGATCGTATGTTAGCTCGCTCAAGTATGTTCTCCTTGTTTCCGATAAAATATTAGGTAAGTGTTTGCCAGGAAAGTGCGTCTTTATCAGGGCCGTGTCCTCGTGTTTGAGGGGGCTCGGTTGCCGGCCACAGGGTACCATGAAAATACGGTCCGGTGCGGGCGGTGTTTTACAGAATTACGTATTTACTTGTCAAACCGCAATCTTTTGTCAATTGTCGAGGATAGATCGTTTGTTCGTTGAACCCGGATTATGTAGCTCACAAGTTTGCCGAAGATGCAAGGCGGAGGACATGCAGACGTACTCGTGTATTTCAAATAACCGACAACGCAGCAAATTCGGCAAAATCGCGAGCCCCTTGCGGCTTCAAATGTTGGATGATTTCGTTGAGAAGTTGATGTACCTTTTGGGTGAACCGAAGAGGATGCCGATTTGCTTATAACCTCTTGTAATTTTAACGAAATCCTGTTTATCCAGCATTTGGAGCGCATAATTTGAATTGAAAACAGGTAATCGATACAGGGTATGCAAATCAAGGTAAAAGGTGCACAGGTACATCTTCCTTGTCTTCAACCCGGATCATGCAGCTCATAAGTTTACTTTACCAAAGATGCAACAAGTCGGGAGATACACGCCACGTGATCGCATGCAGCAAAAGTTGTCTTTCAGTGTCTAAGCTTTATGCCCGCCTGCTTTGGTTAAATCCTGCCAGATATCAATTGCTTGGTCGATGGGGAGCCGAGGTGCACAAGCAACGATAAAATAACGGCCCTGAGCCTGGATGTATTTTTATTGTAATTATGATAGATAGCATTGCTAAGCAATTATTGGGGTTATGCCGTTAAGAAGATAACAGCTCCGGATTTGGGGCTCAAACCCGGATCATCGAGGGATAACCGATCATAGGGTTAGTGCTGTGAAGATTGTGAAAAGTTTCTGACTCGCATACAGTCGCAGGGTATAGAGAATTTAGAGTGTATAATTTAGCGTGAAAATGCATCCCCATCAAGGCTGTATTTTCATGTCCGGGGCACCTGTGCGAGGGTCGGGTAACCATGAAGGTTTGGGATTGATCCATTGGCCTATTGATAACAACCGGGATGGAAAATGATGAAAGAGGACCAGAAAAAGGGCACCAAGCCTCTCGAAATATTGATAGCAGAGGACGAGAAGAATATAGGTGATCTGCTGGTGGAATTGCTATCCAGGGATGACAGGAAGATAACGGTCGTTCACAATGGTCTTGAGGCCATTCGCAAACTGCGTCAGCGTCCCTTTGATCTGCTCATCACTGATCTCATGATGCCTGAGGTCGATGGCATGGAGGTTCTTCATCAGGCAAGGAAGCTTTACCCACAGATACTGGTGATAATAATAACCGGATATGCATCCCTTGAAACGGCTATACAGGCGGTAAAAGAAGGTGCATACGATTATTTGCGTAAGCCTTTCAGGCTTGAAGAATTGAAGATCAGCGTGGATAACGCCTGCGAGAGGATCCAGCTCATAAGGGAAAATCAGCTCCTTCTGGACCACCTCAGAAACGTGTGCCAACCCAAAGAGAAGGCTAGCAGCCAAGAGATCGAAAAAAAGGGGGGTGGAGGTACGAACAACAGCGGGTACCTGGGAATGGATTGGATACCCCCTTCTTTTTTCGAGCCGAGCAGTGGAAAGAACGGGGATGCCCTGGCAGAGCTGGAACGG
The DNA here is from genome assembly GCA_024275145.1 of Deltaproteobacteria bacterium. GTDB lineage: Bacteria > Desulfobacterota > Dissulfuribacteria > Dissulfuribacterales > QOAL01 > S143-34. The sequence goes on from JAJRZR010000028.1 coordinate 38,316, forward strand.
CTTGGCAACTTGAGGCAACAGGGATTCATAACCGATGAGGAATTCGCGGCCCTGAAGAAAAAACTCTTGGATAGGATTTAGATCCCTTAGAATACCGGCTCCTGCCAATGAAATATTTCGATTTGAATCTGATATCCGAAGGGGATACGAGGCGGCATCAGGCCAGGAACGATATCAAGGTCCTGATAGTGGACGATGAAGAACAGGTTCGCCAGACACTTTCCTCTTACCTGGATGCCCTGGACGGCTTCGATGTATACGTGGCTGGTGATGCCCTGGAGGGATTGGATACAGTCGAAAATAACGGGGGGATGGACTGTGTCCTTGTCGATATAAACATGCCGGGCATGGATGGCATAGAATTCGTAAGAATGCTCAAGGGGATAGACCGGACCATCGTGGCCACTATCATTACGGGGCAGCCCTCCATGGATATAATCGTAAAGGCCATGAGGGCAGGTGCATCGGATTTTTTGACCAAGCCCTTCAGGTTCGATCAGTTCAGGGTGGCTGTTGAAAGGATGGTCAGGGAACGTAAGATCCTGCTAGAGAATCGTTTCCTGACCGAAGAGGTCAAGATCAAGAAGACCCTGGAGCAGATGAATATCCAGCTCGAGAAAAAGGTCCGGGAACAGGCCATTCTTTTCACCATCAGCGATGCCCTTGGTAAAACCAGGAGCACGCAGGATCTCTACCAGAAGGTGGTTGATCTCGCCAGGACATTGACCGAGGCGGAGCAGAGCCTGTTTTGGGTAGTGCATCATGAGAGGGGTGAGCTTTTACTGGTAGGTTCTAGCGGTCCGGATGATACCACACTTGAGAGGATCAGCCTTAATAACAAGGAACTTCCCTGGGTCCAGGTGGCGTTGGATGCCTTGCCTGTCATAATCTCTGGCGGGGAAGGCAATGGAAACAACGGCAAAAAGGGGATCGAAGTCCCGGCACGGGAGCAGGTCATTGTACCTTTTACAATACGGGAGGAGGTCTTCGGGGTACTATCCGTAGTCGGGATCGCCAAGGGAAGGACCTTGGGAGAAGAGGCCCTTTTCATTTTGCATCTACTCGCTCAGAGGGCAAGTCTCACGGTTGAAAATCTGCTTCTCTATGACAGTATAACCTTGAATCTTCATGCCACCTTGCGGGCACTGGTCAGGTCGTTGGAGGCAAAGGATCCGTATACCAAACTCCACTCTGAAAGGGTTACAGGCCTGGCCATCAACATTGCGAAGATCATGGGATGTTCCAGCGACGAATTGGATTCACTGCGTTTTGCAGGTCACCTGCATGACATAGGGAAGATAGGTATAAGGGACCAGATACTCATGAAACCGGGTAAGCTGACCAGGGATGAGTATGAGATAATCAAGACCCACCCGGTAATAGGGGAAGAGATAGTAAGCCATCTTGGTCTGTTGCCTATCGAGAAGTCGATCATCAGGCACCACCATGAGCGTTGGGACGGGAGGGGCTATCCTGATGGCCTGAGGGGCCTTGAAATTCCAGGCTGTTCCAGGATATTGTCGGTTGCGGATACCTTTGATGCCATAACAACCCGCAGGCCATACCGAGATGCCGTGCCTGTTGAAATGGCAATGGAGGAGATAGAAAAGAATGCAGGATCACAATTCGATCCCGAGGTTGTAGAGGCGTTCAGGGTTTATATGATCGACAATTCTGCCAGTCACCATTAAGCCGTGTGTGGCCCTGTTGGGCCTGATTCATCCCTTGTCGAGCGGTTTTTTTCACCGCCCTGGGAGTCTTCTGGGCAAAGGGTCTGATGTAACAACCAGAACGTAACTGGTCACAGGATCGTTACCGAAGGATCTTTGAAGATTGTGAAGGGTTGTGGGCCACCGCATGTGGCCGCGCGGCGTATATTTAGCGGGTTGTTTGGCAAAGTAAAGACAGTAAGCGCCTTCGTTTGTTGGTCAAAATCATGGGAAAAGGATGGGATGAAATCCGCGTGTAGACATTACCTGTAACTGCTTGTCGGATTGTTGCTGAAGATTGTAGAAGGTCCCTGACAGGCGCAATTACACCAAATGATGTTTTTGTGTCAACGCTATGCTATGAATGCGTCCGTTCCTGATCTGCATGCCCTGTGGCCTCCATACGATGTATGTTCATCGGCGGGTCAGTGTAGGTGATGGGTTTATGGTTTTGTAATATATAGGGAGATTGACATGGGAGATAGCCGTAGGCACCAGGCCTTTTTACTCGATTGTTTCGCCGATTGTCTTGTGGGGAAACTTGCCAAGGGTGTTGTCCATAATCTTAACAGTCCCTTACAGGTATTGTCCATGCAGCTTGAGATGATGAAGATGGACCTTGGGGGGCAGGAAAGGCTTGTGCAGGCATTGAAGGGCAGATCCGGTCAGGATCATGATTCCAGTGAAAAATTCGAAGAGATGGAAAGGGGGCTTGACAAGGAAAAGGAGCGGCTTGGAAAGATAGAGAATGTCCTTTGCAGGCTTCAGGCAATGGTCGGGCTCATAGGCTCACGGAGCGCCGGGGACTATGATGATGCGGCCAGTCCGCTCATCCTGAACCAAATGCTGGAAGAAGAAGTGGAATTCTGGAAATCGGATCTCTTCTTCAAGCATCAGGTGGAAAAGAAGCTCGACCTTCCCTCCCAGCCGCTCTTGATTACCGTCAACGAGGCCCTACTGAGGGACATGGTGGATGGGATTATTGGCGCTTCCATAGAGCAATTGAGAGACGTCAAGGGGGCTAGTATCGAGATTAGGTTGTCAAACGACGGGAAGGATAAGTGGGCACTGGAGATTGAACATTCTGGTCATGACTTCCCGGAAAGCAGGCAGACCCGGTCAGAAAAAGGGGCAGGGGGATGCGCGGTTGTCGAAAAGGGATGCCACATTACGGTGGATCTGGCCCTCGAATTGGCCAGAGACCGTGCCCGGCAAATAGGTTGTAGCTTCGAGTTGCATCCCAGACTCATAAGGTGTTATAAGGGCTAACCCTACTTTGGTGGGGTGTGGAGGGCCCGATTCGAGGCAGAGCAGGACTTAAAAAAACAGGATACTGAGGATGAGGACGGCAGCACAGGAAAAATGTCATGATTCGACATATCCTTTTCTTGACTACAGAATCAATTGAATATAAATATCACAAATATTACGGAATTTCTTCATAAGGGTGTAATGCTTGCAATTTATACCATGTCTGTTTATTGAACAGGCAATTTTGAACGAAAGGAGGTGAGGAAAAGAATAAGTACGTTGAAATAGAGGAGTGTATCAAGGGTTCAATTGAGATTTTAAGGAGGAAATGAGGGAAAATGGGGAACAAAATTTCAATTAAATCAGTTTTGACATCGTTCTTCTTGTGCGCCAGTCTTGTTTTTATGGCTGGCAATGTGTTTGCCGAGTCAACTGCCGAACTCAAGGCCCAGTTGAAGGCCATGCAGAAACAGATGCAGGCCATGCAGAGCACCATGCAGGCCATGCAGAACAAGATCAACGAGCTGGAAAGCCAGGCTGCAATAAAACCATCTGGTGCCAAGGTTGGTGCACCAAGCGTCTGGAGTAAGTACAACATGAAGCTCTACGGCAAGGTGAAGATGGATATCAACTATGACACTGCCCAGTTCAAAAAGTACAACGACTTTGTTGGCGCAGTAGCAGCCGGGCCCAATCACAAGAATGACTCTACTGACTTCAATCCAAGGGATACCAGGTTCGGTTTCGTTGCCAGCCACGCCTATGGCGATTGGTTGGCCAAGGGACGTTTCGAGATCGATTTCTACGGCAACAACAATGGTGACAATCTCATTCCGAGAATGCGTCTTGGGTATATAGATCTGAGCAACAATAGAGGAACCAGCATCCGTGTTGGCCAAGATTGGATCCCTGTGGCCACTCTTAACCCCTCGACTATAGACTTTGGTATCTTGACTGCTGCGGGTAACCTTTGGTGGCGTGATCCCCAGGTTACCGTGCGCCAGAAATTCGGGAACATAGAGGTCATGGGTTCTTTAATGAAGCACCGTCGTACCAATACTGCCAACGAGGATCGTATGCCTTGGGTGCTGGCACGGGTAGGCCTCAATGGCGGGATCCTTGGAGAAGGCAACATGCTCGCCATCGGTGGCGGTTATCGCCATGCAGATTATGGGAAGAATTCTTCCAAGAAAACAGATCGTTGGCTTGTTGCTGGCTAGCTGAAGTATAATATTGGTTTGTTCCTTCTGAAGGGCGAGCTCTGGACCGGTCAAGGTATTGGAAGGAACTTCCTGCGCTACGACCTGGACATGGCAGACGATGGAAGCCCCGCTTATGCCTATGGCGGCTGGGCTGATCTTACCTACAAGATGACCGACAGGCTGTCTTTTACCGGAGGCTACGGCTTTGATAATCCCAACAACGGGGACATCAAGACCATGAATTATAACGGTGCCGATCCTAATCGTCGTTTCACAAGGAATGAGCAGTACTATCTCAATGCATGGTATGCATTGTCCAAGCCACTCAAGGTTGGTGTAGAGTGGATTCACATAGAGACGGAGCGTCATCAAGAGGTCAACACTGGAAATAGATATACCGCCTCTCTCATGTATGTATTCTAAGCCTGCTTAGTTGTTTCAAATCAAGGTGACAGGCCGGTTTCCTGACAAGGGAGGCCGGCTTTTTTTATCTTAGGGACAAGGGTAGGGACGGGTAGGGGACCGGCAAATTATTAAAGCCCTCCATCTTTTCATCCGAAAGTAAAAGTAAAAAGCGTAAGGAAAAGAAGGAAACAAGAGGGAGACAAAACCATGCCTCGTATCCCAAGGATGCTCATAGCCGGGGAACCAACTGTATATCATGTAATGTCAAGAACCGCCCTAGATGGTTATGTTCTGGGTGATGTAGAAAAGGGTCATCTCCTAGCCATTATAAAACATTTAAGCCGAGTCTATTTCGTTGATGTCCTTGGATTCTGCATCATGGGCAACCATTTTCACCTACTTATCCGTATGCTCCCAGGGGATCTTTTCGATAACAACCAGATCTTGAGCCACTATAAGGTCTATTATGGCCCTGACGAAAAGGCCGAGCTTACAGAAGAAAGGGTTGAATTTTTCAGAAGGAAATGGTCCAGTCTTTCAGAATACGTACGGGAAATCAAGCAGAAATTTTCCAGATTTTACAATAAAAGACATGGAAGAAAGGGCTTTTTCTGGGGTGATAGGTTTAAGAGCGTAATAGTGGAAGATGGAGACACCCTTATTAACTGCCTTGCTTATATAGACCTAAATCCAGTAAGAGCTGGATTGTGCAAAAGGCCTGAGGACTATAGATGGGGTTCTCTTGGCTATCACATACAAGCTAAGAATAAAGACGACTTTCTTTCTTTAGATTTTGGTCTTCTGGACCATGATAGTTTAGACAATGATGGCCGTCTGGCTAGGTATATAAACTATGTTTATGAAAAGGCAGGCATAGCTTCTTCTAAAAAGCCCCCCAACAGAGGAGTTTGTGTATCCAGGCGGTTTATTTCCCGCACGAGGTATTTTACAGATAGTGCAGTAATAGGCACTAAGGACTTTATATCTGCCTGTTATCAACGTTTCAGGGATTACTTTACCTGCCGCAGAGAAAAAAGACCCATACCTATTTCAGGCCTTTATGGCATTTATTCCCTCAAACGGCTTTCTGAATAGTACCCTTATCCCGTAATATATAGATTAGATATAAATTTGACGAGGGCAAACGGTATTGGAAATTGTATACTCTTTTATTCATATTCTATAAAAAACACAGCTAAATTAAAAGGTTTTTTCTCTTAGTTTGAACCCCCTGAGCATCAAAATTTGGTTTATTTAGAGACTTAGAAATAATAAATTTCAATCTCATGATTGTAAGCCAATCATTTTATCTTCTTTTACATTATTCGCCTGTCCCTCCCCTCCAAAAAAGAGACGTCAAGGGGGCTAGTATCGAGATCAGGTTGTCAAACGACGGGAAGGATAAGTGGGCACTGGAGATTGAACATTCTGGTTATGACTTCCCGGAAAGCAGGCAGACCCGGTCAGAAAAAGGGGCAGGGGGATGCGCAGTTGTCGAAAAGGATGCCACATTACGGTGGATCTGGCCCGCGAATTGGCCAGAGACCGTGCCCGGCAAATAGGTTGTAGCTTCGAGTTGCATCCCAGGCTAGTGCGGTGCTATGGAGGTTGACCTTCAAGAAAGGATCTGCCCGACTGTCTTGGTACCTATAATAAGGGCTGAGATTACACATGCCATGCCCACGAGCCTGTAATAGAGTACATCCCTTTGATTGAGCACGACCTCTATGGCATATGCCAAGATAACGAGGCTCACTATTATCGAATCGATATTTCCCTCAGATGCCAGGCCCGATCTTGGCAGGATTGGTATGGCAAGGGTTACAAGGAGTATCAGGATGTCCAGTGGCGATACCTTGAATAGGCCGGGGCCAGCTAACTTGATGTAAAAAAGCGTGCTGGTTCCTACTGCGATCAGGAATCCAAGGTACCAGGCCGGCAGTCCCAAGTAACCCGGATTTGGCTCCCGTGTACTCGTTATATAGAGGGTCAGTATGGCGGTAAGGTAATATAGGGACATCCTGATGATGACGGCGAACCATTCCTTTTTGAGGACAATCCCAACGGAGAGGAGAATCGGCACCAGCAATACGCTGAGCCCGGCTTTCCCCATATTCGCATTCGACATGAATGGTACCAACAACATATAAGTTGCCATCAGGCCAGCGATTGTAAGTGTGGGTATCTTGGCAAGCCACAGCCGCGTCCTGGCCCCGAGTCTGGAACGGAGTAGGTTTTCAATGCTCCATGCTCGGTGGAACCTCCAGCCCTTTACCTGTGCCAGGGTTACGGCTCCAACAAGTGCCAGTGAAAAGAGCACAAAGACCAAAAACAATCTGGGGGCAGGATAGAACATCCATTTTATGGAGATGAAGGTCAGGAGAGCCTGAATGGCGTAGATGATCATCACGGCCTCGCGATGTGAAAAGCCTGTCTTCATCAAGCGGAAATGCAGATGGCGTCGGTCTGGCAGGAAAATTGGATTCCCTAGCCGTGCACGTTCCACCATGACCCACAAGGTATCGACTATGGGAAGTCCCAGGATCAACAGTACCACTGCCGGAGAGACGGCGCTGTGTCCTGTCTGGGTGCAAAGTATACTCAACACCGCTACTGAAAAGCCCAGGAAGTAGCTTCCCGAATCCCCCATGAAGATTGTGGCAGGGTAGGTGTTGAAACGGAGAAAGCCCCAGATTGCCCCGATTATAGCCACCAGGGGGATGGAATATGTATCCAGTCCCTGGAGATGTGCAAGGAAAAGAAGTTCCCCAAATATAAATATGCATATTCCCGCTGCGAGGCCGTCTAGTCCGTCTACCAGGTTTATGGCGTTTGTTACACCCATTATGAAAAAGAACGTCAGCAGGATGGAAAGCCATCCATGAAGATGGATCTCACTGCCTGCCCAGTAGCCCAGATAGGTGATCTCTACGTGGCCATAGAAGATTACAAGCAGGGCTGCTACTGCCTGGACCAGGATTTTTTTTTGCCAGGAGACGGTGATCAGGTCATCCACGAGCCCCAGGATACTTAGCATCCCCACCCCCAGCAGGATGGTCTTCATGGGTAGAGAAAGGCCCGTCCACAGGAATACGGGTAGGGATGCACCTGCCACCATGGCGACACCACCGATACGTGGCACGGCCCGGGTGTGTATCTTTCTCCCACCAGGCTGATCAAAAAGGTTGTAGCGACGAGCTACCCGGTTGATCACTGGTATGAGAGAAATCGTTGTGAAGAGTGATAACAGGAAAGCGGTGGCAACGGTCATGGCTGTCCCTTTATCTATCCGGCCGCTGCCTTTATTCTATTCCGGATCATGTAGTCCGCAAGTTTGCCCAGTGCGGAAGGCGAAGGGGGCGCAGATGCGATCTTATGCTTCAACTTGCTGACAAGGCAGCAGATTCGGTAAGCTTCCAAGCCCCCGATGGCTTCAGGTGCCGAATGATTTTTACATCTTACGTAGTGCATCTTTTGAGTGAATGTTGTGAACGTCTTAACATAGAAATATACGATAACCTACGGATTTTTTAGTTTGTTACGTACTGCTCCGGCCATTTTGGTGCGCATGTGGCTGCCTGCGTCCTTACCAGGAAGGTATTGGTTTAGGACAGGGATGAGCTGCTTCAGGAAGTCTTCAAGCCGTCTATCTGCATCCACTGGAGATTCGTCAGGTGCAAGTGGGGTTATTAGGCGTACCAGCGCCCCGTCCGTACGGTGCTTGGTGAGGGCATCCCAGAAATTATAGATCTTCATCTGGTAGGCATTCGTAAGGTCCCTGCCGCGCATGGGAAACCAGTAATATGTAAGCTGTCTCTGGTCTATTTGTTTGATGAGCGCCGTGTTTACCTTGAGGTAGCGCTCTCCGGCACCTTTGCCAAGCCGAATGGTACGTTCGCTCCTGTTCTTGAATATCCAGCCGCTCCCTGTAAGGCAGGTGGTGGGGGAATGAATGGATTCTCCCTTGCGTTGGCTTGCATAGTAGGCCACATAGAAATTGATCAACCTTCCATCAGGATCCTTATAATCAATAAGTGCATAGTCGCTTAAATCAAGGACGTCAATAAAGTGCTGGTCCATTGTATGACGCGTGCCCTGCCAGTTTCCGATCCTGAGTGGAAAGGTGGAAAGAGGTCTTGTTAGCGCTATATTTTTGCGAAAATCTATTAAATGTGTAAATCCCCAGGTAAGTCCTAGAAGGGCAACAACCACAAGGAACTGTGGTTGTGTAAAGGGCTTGGGGAAGTTTTCGTCCGTGGGCAATTTGTTAGAATAAGTTGATACTTTATGGTTGGTTTGTATGCTTTTTGCAGCACCTTGCCCTTGGTCCATTGATTGTTCTTTATTGCCCCTTTCTGGGGAAAATTTCTTTAATATCAGGCGCTCACCTGCTAAAAAGGTGAGAGCCATTGTGAACATGAACCAGCCAGCAAGTTCGTGGAAGAAACCTTTTGCTACAATTGGTCCAAAATGTTCATACAGAAGGCCTGTTATTGCGATACGCATACTATTGGCGATTACAACTACAGGGATGCTTGAAAACAATATTATGGCTCGTTTCCAAAGTGATGCCTTGAAAAAATATGCTATCAAAAGGCTCAGTATTATTATGGGAAAAAGGTACCTAAGGCCGCTACAGGCATCTACAACTTGCAGCTGGGTAAAGCCTAGGTCTATGACATTGCCTGTACGGTAGGCCGACATACCAAGGAGCCGCATCAAGTTCACCCCAAACTCTGAAGATATCAATTTTAGATTGAAAGAGAGCCTGAGGCGGAAGAAGCCCGGAATAGGCAGCATGGTAAGGATCATCATTAAGGGGAAAACAATAATTTTTACTTTCTTCCACCCAACATGGAGCAGGCAAAAACCTACGATCATTGTCCATATGGAAAGATACGATATGTAGTATTCTCCTCCAAGTTCTCCAACAGAATATAAGAAAATGCCAATCGAGACAGGCAAAAGGCCTAGCCAAGAGGGATTTGTTGGAACGCTGGCAAATTCTTTCCGCTTTTCTCTCAATAAAAAGAGGATTACAAATGGCATTAAGAAGCAGTAATTGAAGTCATCTGATGTCCATTGATGCATCATGTACTTGAGTACAGGATAGAAAAGTCCTAAAAGAAGGAAGGCATAGGCGGTTATATAAAAAAAGCCGTTAAGACTGGTTGGTAGCAGTGTTGCTTTATGGGGTTTGTTTATCATGGCCAAATTCAAAATTGTATGTGATCCCTATAGGTTGGCGCGTGTATATCCAAGACAAAATTACTTCTTTCTTGAGGAGATGTGCTTGAATTTTATGATTTCTATAGAATTAATCGGGCACGAAGGTTCTTGGAATCGGGTATGTTACTGCTAGTGGTGTTCCTTTCTTGGGAAAGATAATCCCTGATTATGCACTTCAACTGCCCGATATGTAATACTATATGAAGTCGCACAGTTTGGATGAATAGGTTTCTCGAATAGATTGCAGTTATCCATCGAATCATCGAAGTTACTTAGGCAAAAATTTTTCCCCTCCGGCATTTTAAATGCACAATTTGGGATTACGGACCTGCCTAGCTTAAACTTTTAAAGCCTGAAGAGGCAAGTATTTTTGTTGATTTTGTTGTAGCTGGAGGCAATGGACATGAAATTGCTGTGCATTTCCATGATAGAATGCTCGTTAATTGAATTTTTATTATGGGTAAAATATGTTCCTTGCCCTCACATATCATTCCATAGAGTATAAAAAATCTGGCTATACAGTAGGCCTGGAGCTTTTCAGGCAACAAATGGAGAAGTTGGCCGCCTTTCGGGTTGGTACCATGCATGATCCGATATGCCCAGATATCGTCATTACTTTTGATGACGGTCTCATATCAAGTTATCGTTTTGCCTTACCTATATTAAAAGATTATAAATACAAGGCATATTTTTTTATCCCTACCGGGTTGATTGGAAATACAAGGCATATTTCGGCAGCGATGCTACAGGAGATGGCTAGGTTAGGCATGGTAATAGGGTCTCATGGAATTACCCATAAGTTGATGACTGGTCTTACTAATAACCGATTGGAGCGCGAGCTGATTGATTCCCGTTCTGAACTTGAAGATATAATTGGAGAAGAGGTTACCTCGCTTTCCCTTCCAGGCGGAGGATATGACTGCCGGGTCATTTCCATAGCCAACGAGGCCGGATACAAATATATATTTACATCAGAGCCCAGATTGAACGACATTGGAGATCGTTTGATTGGACGAGTTACTATGCGACAAGGTATGACTCTTGAAAAATTTGAATCGATCATTGGCGGCAATCTTTGTTTGAATAGGACAAGATATCTTTTCCTGTTCCTTATCAAGAGATTCTTGGGTGACGGCTATGGATTTATCCGTCGCCTATTGATCAAATAAAGAGAAGAGGTGATATTTATAGGTTTATAGTGGACCCCGAAAATGAGACAGTATGCTAAGGTAGAATTCACATTGTTGAAGAGGGGTAATATGAAGAGGAAAAAGTACAGGAAGGAATTGAAATCCAAGGTGGCGATAGCCGCCATAAAGGGCCACAAAACAGCCAATGAAATAGCCTCTGAGTTTGGAGTTCATCCCAGCATGGTTAATCGCTAATCTATCCCTGATATTTTTGGTGGCAAGCTCGAAAAGAGCACAAAAGTTATAGAGGCCGAAAAAGATCGCCTTTATCAGCAGATTGGCAGATTGCAGGTAGGACTGGACTGGCTAAAAAAAGCACCGGGCATCTCCTGTAGACAATACTCAGAGGCGGCTGTGCATTGATCCAGCACATCAGGAGCTCAGCATAAAACGCCAGTGTGAGCTGATCAGTCTGCCCCGTGCCAGTTATTACAGGAATTGCCAGGGACAGGTAGAGACAGAAGAAAATCTCATGATTATGCGGCTGATGGATGAGGAATATACCCGGCATCCTTTTTATGGTAGCCGGAAACTATGTACTTGGCTCCTCCAGCAAGGATATGTGGTCAACCGTAAAAGAGTGCAAAGGCTTATGCGTAAAATGGGAATTCGGTCCATAGCCCCCAGACCCTATACCAGTCAGGCGATCCAGAGCACAGGATTTATCCCTACCTGCTGCGTAATCTGGAGATAATCTGCCCGGATCAGGTATGGTGCTCAGATATCACCTACGTACCCATGTCCGGAGGTTTTGTATATTTGACTGCCATTATGGACTGGTACAGCAGGTATGTACTCTCCTGGGAGGTGTCTGTAACCATGGACAGTGAATTCTGTGTATCAGCCTTGGACAGTGCACTACGGCAGTATGGCAGTCCCGATATTTTTAACACCGA
>JAJRZR010000029.1 GCA_024275145.1 Deltaproteobacteria bacterium
ATAGCTGAAGCAGCTCAACTCAAATTATGCGGTTCGCAGCAAGTTTTTACCGAAGATGCGAGCTAGAGACATGCAGACCTATTTTGGTACTTCAAGTGCCTGCCAACAAAACAGATTCGGCAAATTGCGAGCCCATGGGGCTTCAAGTGCCTGAGATGTATAAAATTGAATGAAGTGCACCCGTTGGGTGAATAAGCCTGTCGTATAACTTGTACCCATCGAATTATTTAGATAAAGTCTTCTTCTCAGGCAATTGCATTTGCAATGCATACCCTGGCCTGGACTCAAACCTCAGATCAAAATTGAGTCTCTTCCGCATGAGCTTGAAGTCAAGGCGGATTCTATCGAGCTGCTCACCGGCGCCCCAACTTTTGCCCTCTGGCACTATGATGAAATAGGGCTTGCCATCATCGGTATAGCCGTCAGGATCAAGGCCAGGGCTTGAGGCATCGTTGAGCGGGATGGTACTCGATTCCAAGATCATCCCCACAGGCCCAGTGATCGGGCCTTCAGAAATATTGGCCAGGGTGATGTACACAAAGAAGCAGTGGTTCAAACGGTCATAAAGGATGCGTGAACGGCCCTGTTCGATGTCCTCTGTAATATCTATCGGGCTGAAGACAGCGGAGCAGGTCTTGTCTGCGTCTACAGTGATGATACATTCCTCACCATCACAGCCAGCGCAATCCCCTGTCCATCCTTTAAGATAGTATCCATCATCAGGGGAGGCATACAAGGTGATCTGTATAATCTCCCCATAGGGATGCTGGCAACTTTTTTCAGATTCCGAAATCCCTTCACCGCACAATATATCTTCTAGTTCTCCCCATTCACGGCCCCCCAATATGACGCCATTTACAGGTTCCGGATCTATAATGAATTGATAGGATGAAAGTTCACTGTCGAACACGCTAATAAAGGCATCACAAAGGCCATTGAAGGTGGGATCATAGCTATCAGGCGTTACGGGGAAGTCTTCGGAATAGGTATAGCCTGTGGCATAGACGTTACCCAAGGGACCGATGGCAATGGCCGATGCGGAATCATCATCCGAGCCACCAAACTGGATCATGCCCATGAGGCGGGAAAAATCCTGGTTAATCCTGGCCACGAATGCCTGGCCTATACCCTGCTCAAGGGGATCCCCCGCCACATAGATGCTGCCTTCGTTCCCAATGGCGATATCATTGATGACGGTATCCACCCCATCCTTTACAAGGAAGGTAGATGTCATTATACCAGACAAATCGGGGCTCAAACGGGTTATAAAACCGTTTGACTCGATGCTGAAATCATTTTCAAAAAATTGCGGCTGATATGTGCCAGATGTCGTTGGAAAATCATGTGAATTGGTGCCTCCTGCCGCGCATATATTGCCAGATGCATCAATGGCAATGGTATTTACGGAATCACTGCTGCTACCGCCTAGAAAGGTCGATGCCATGAGGATGGATAGGTCGGGGCTAAACTTGCTTACAAAGCCATCGGACTCATAAGGATCTTCATTGAGGTTTGTATCGTATGCATTGGACGTAGTAGGAAAATTCGACGAATAGGTACTACCTGCCACATATACATTGCCAGAGGCATCAATGGCAATGGTATTGATCCATTCTGTATCGTTTCCCCCAAGGAAGGTGGATGCCTCAAGTTGTGTCAAGTTGGCATCAAGCTTACTGACGAAACCATCACTATAGTCGCCGTTATAGGTAGTATCATAGGCCCCGCGGGTAACCGGGAAATTAGATACAAATCTTATCTCATCTCCTTCATCAGAATCAGGGGTGTAACCATCCGCCTCTCCTGCCACATACACGTCCCCTGATGGTCCTATGGCAAGGGCATCGGCATAGCTGTCGGCTCCATATCCACCTAGAAGTGTCGATGCCAAAAGCGTGGATAGATCAGGGCTAAGTTTACAGATAAATATATGGTCTGTCCCTGTTTCATTGTCATCGTAGGCCCCGGTAGTGGTCGGAAAATCTAAAGAAGAGGTAGCGCCCGTGATATAGATATCTCCTGAACCATCCATGGCAATGGCTTTGGCTGTCTCCCCACTACTACCTCCAATAAGCGTCGATGCCAAAAGCGTGGATAGATCAGGGCTAAGCTTGCTTACAAAGGCATCCCAACCATCAGGAGAATTATCATAGGCGCCTGTAGTGGTCGGGAAATCCAGGGACTGGGTCTCCCCTGTAACATATACGCTACCACTTGTAGGATCGACCAATATATCAAAGGCTTCGTCCCATCCGTTTTCCCCCGTCCCGGACCCCTCGCCTTCACTTCCGCCAAGGAAGGTAGAGGCAAGAAGCGGGTCGATGAAAAGTGCCCTTGTACGGTCATATTCCTTGACATCAAATCCGTATTCATCGCCACGGACTACGTAGGAGATCTTTACATAATGCCTTTGGCCCTCCTTTTGCTGGTAGGCAACGGGCCGGGTAAAGCTCACCGGCCCCAGGCCTGTCTCAAGGATTAACCTTCCATCTTCGCTGACCCTCAAACCCTTGGCACCTTCAACCCGAAGACGTATGCTGCCTGGATCGGCCCAAGGGTCTATTTCAAAGATCTTCTCCACATTGTTTCCGTGTGCCCTCAGCACAAGGTTTACGCCCCTGTAGATCTCACCGAAGCGGACGATATTGTACGCAGTGGCCCCTTTTTGCCACATCCTGGGATCCCGGCCTCGGAAATAGTTTATCCTGACACGAGCCCGGTCGTCTCCTTTCAATGTGGTTGGCATATTTGCACCACTAAAGGATTCACTTATTACCCAGCCATGCGCACCTTGGCAGGCCCTGCTCTTCTCCCGTAGCCCTGGTAGGCTATAGACGATCTTTCCATCCTTGGTCAAAAAGATCGTCCCTCCGAAGGCATGTGCAAAGAATGCAACCCTTCCGTCAGTCTGTCCCTGATTCTCGATGAACGGAATAGACAGGCCACGAATCCTTTCCTGCAAGTTGGTCTTATCGATACCAGCATTCACGGATGGACAGGACCATAATGCCATGACGAAAGATACGGACAGAACGCCTAAAAGCCGTCTCATTGTACTCCTCCCTCTTTCCTGCTTGGGACCCGTTTATCGCCAAAGGCCTGCTTTCTTCCTTGTCCCCACAAGCCCCAGGAGTCCAATAACAAAAAGGATGACAGAGGCAGGCACTGGCACTGGGGAAGGGGCGTGTTGGGTGAAGTGGATATCATCGAGCTCAATGACGTCTCCGGTGATAAAATCGATGTCTGTATTGGTAAAATTGAGTTCTACGCCATGCTTTCCTGCCCAGGGGGTGACATCCTGCATGACATTAACGCCGTTTAGCAGATCATCTGTGCTTATGTCAGCCAACAGATCTCGTTCATTGCTTGCATCTCCCATGGTGGCGGAAAGGATATCGCTGGTACTGTCCGAAGGGATCCACTTAATATAAAAGGAAATATCCATAGAATAGCCTGGGCCTGCCAGGGGCTCCATATCGAAATCCTGGTAGAGGGAGACCTGCCAATAGGTATCATCATTCGTGAGTGTTGCTGTTTCCTCTGCCCCCTCAATGGCATAGTTATCCGGATAATCCCCCGGCTGCACCTCGCGAAATACCGGTAATCCGCTCGCATCCGCACTGACCAGCTCTCCTGACCAACCGGACCAACCGTTACTGAAGTCACCATTCCGAAAGGTATCTGCCTGGGCTAGAAAAACGCGACCAAGGATCCAAAACGACAACATCGCAAGGCCTACAACGAACACGGATGACTTCTTCATATTTCGACCTCCTGTTCCTTGAACCTACCTAATTGTGTAGATCACATCTTGTTCAGAAGCAAGATCTTCCCAAGCAAAAAAACAGCATAATCTCACAGGCTGCATCTAACTATTTTAATACAAACCGCCCACATGTAAATGCTCACAGCTCATAAGGCAAGGCGGAAGGCGGCGGAACCTCTACCGGGTACTCTCTTACCCTAAAACAAAGATCTGCACACCTTGTGTCATTGACACAACCTCTGTTAAAATCAAAAAAATTTGAAGTGCCAACAAAAAGGCACATTCATGAAGGAGAGAAACAAGTAATTTTTTCCTAAGCTTCCAGGGGTTACATTAGAACTTACCCTTGCTCCCATGGACATCCTTATCAAAGGACTGCCGGGAAAATCCATATCAAATGGACGATATGCCGGCTCCTGTACAGGCTAACGCAACCATATCCATTCGGAATGTAAGGCATCTTTTCACCGTACGGTGCCATTTCGCCCGGTAAGACGATCTTCATTTATTTAAAGGCGACGACGGGGAAAAATTTCGTAAACCTTTTGTAAATCCTTAAATAATTCCTTGTTATTATAAATAAATAACTAACCAAATTCTACGCGCTTAAAGGCCTATCCACGGGATTTTGTCACCAGCAAGCGGGCCAGTTCCTTCCTGCCCCTTACCCCTGCCTTTTCATAGATCCTGTTGCTAAGCGCCTTGACGGTCCCCAGGGCAATCCCCAGATCTTCCGCTATCTCCTTTAATTTCCTGCCCTCAGACAGCTTGAAGAAGACCTCCCTTTCCCTTTCGGAGAGGGAGATGGAATCGGCAACCTGGCTGACAAGCCCGTTGTTATCCGACCGCCCCTTCCCTTCTTCATCCATCTTTGCGCCGATATTGGTATCGACAAAGGCTGGTGGGTATTCACCAGGCCTACAGGGTAAAGCCAGCAGTTGCTGGTTCCCGTCCGGATCCTCATGGAGGAATCTAGTACAGAAACTGGCAGGAATTATCATCAGGAACAGAAACGAAAGAGACCACTGATAATCTAGGATTAGCCTGGGAAAATTCTCTCCGGTAAGAAACATGCCAAGGATTATGGAAACGGGGTAGATGGAAAACCCCATGGCCTCCAATGCCATGCTTTCAGAGAAACAAAGGATAAAGGCGATAGAAAAACAGTCCATGATACCAAAGCCTAGGTCCATCATGGAAAGAGACCATGCAGATGCGGTCGCTGGGGAAATCTGCATAATGAGCCCCAGGCCCATTACGGTAATAGCGAGATACGGAATGAGCCTTGCAAGTCTGTTCCTCATCACGATGGCGACCATTATTCCAACTAAGTAGAGAACAAGGCTCAGGATGTCGAACAGATCCTGGTCCAGGGCCGGATTCGCATCACTTAGCAGGGTGTAATAAAGGCCACCCAAGGTATAAAAACCAAAAAAGAGAATCCAAAACCAGCGTAGCCAGCTGGAGGGTAAAGGCCGGCCTGCCAGAAACGATGGCAATGCGCCAGGGCGTTTTATCCGACAGGCCGCCAAGGCTACGGCGAGCCACGTCAGTCCCATCGGTGCGGGCAACCATTTGAGACAATAGAGAGCTAGGTTACCAGCAATGATTCCGACACCGGTATATTCTATGATGGTGGAAAACTTCCTTCCATGGGCAAACATCGCGAGGTGGAGAAGCAAGGTGCCTAAGAAAAGGCCCTGGAAAAAGCTGAATTCAGGTAGCGGCTTCCATGCACTTGCAGCAACAAGAAACCCCTCAAGGGGCCATGCCAGGAGGGGAAGGATGGAGCCTGGATAAAAGGTCCTCCAGATGAAAACGGCCAGTGGTAACCCCAGGAGATTGCCAACCAGGAAGAAAAGGCTCCTGTCCTTGCAGGGGGACTGGCACAACAATCCCTGCTCCAGGCCGACCCCCAACAGGAGGATCGTCGCCAGCAGAAACCCCCTGGCAAGGGGATCGTTCAAATAATGGTGGAGGGTATCAAAAAGCCTTGCTAAAGAGTATGTTTTCCTGCACCCGATTCCTTGCATGACCATTGCCATAAATTCCCATGCATCCGACACTCGATTGTTCTTCCTGACGCTTATATTCAACTTCTTCAACTTCTTCAACTTTTTGTAGAGATGCATCCTGACGATCCCGGTCTAGCTACACCGTCAGGCCCTTATTTTCATGCCCTGAGGTGCGGCGTCGGAGGCATAAAAAATTGACCAGTGCAGAAACGGACGACCATACGGCTCAAATTTCATACGCCTGCATGCCCTCCGCCTTGCACTTAGGCAAACTTGCGAGCTGCATAATCCGGATTCATGGATGAAAATGGCGACAGGATATGTGACATGGCACAGGATTCAGAGATGTTCCACGTCATGGGCATCGGCCCATGTATACTACCAACAGAAACACCATCTGCGAATATTTCCAGGCAAGGAAGGCCTATAAGGCAATGGGTAGAAGAACTTCATGGAGGTTGATGGTAATGACCGGACAGCACCATGCGGGCAGCGAAGGTCCTAGGCACCAAACAAATTAGAGGAAGGTACTGTCCTGAAACAGGATAATCCCTTCCTCTTTGTATATGCCGGCATTACAAGGAACAAGGGGTGGCAAATCCCTCCCTTGTAAAATGTCTACCTTTTCAGCACCTGATATTCTTCCGGGGCCGAGGGAACGTTTTGTCCGTGGCAGTCGGTACAATTGTTTTGGGAGATGATACCGTTTTCGACCCGGTTGAAGAGAGGCCGATGCCTGGGCTTGTATTTACCCTCCATCCACTCATTGAGCATCCGGGCGGCCTCGCCTGGCTGCCTATGCGGGCAACCCAGGCATAAAAAGGTTGCGTGCCAGGCACATATTTTCCCGGCATGCCCTTCTACAAATACCTCATTGATCTGTCTTCAGGACCTTGACCCTTGTTGTGCTGAAATCAGGTATACCTCCAACCGGGTCTATCATAGGGGTACGCATCAGGACCTCGTCCAGGTCAGAAACCTGGTTAGGGTTCAGGCCGGCGGCCAGGGCCGGGTCCGGGATGAGATATCTGCCATCAAATACCCGTTTGCCTCCAAGAAATACCTTGTCACCACCAGGCACCTCCAGCCTTGAGGCACCGAGCTGGGTATGGCCATAGTGGAACGAGACGGCCACGCATCCCTTGCGCACCAGGTTCCCGGTCTTTGCCCGACCGATAATGCCCTCTGGGTTCCCACGGGACAACAGCCTTACCATGTCCCCATCGCCTATCCCCAGCTCTGCTGCATCCTCCTCATTCATTACCACGAAGTTCTCGGGGAATATCTCCATGGCCCACCGGTGCCAGACGGTTCGGGATTGGGTATGGACATTCATCTTGTGGGTGACCAGATAAAAGGGATAGTCTTCATCCTGGTTACCGGCCCCCTCTTCAAGGATACCGGGAAGGCGGAGCCTAAGGGAACCGGGGAAGGGGCTGCCGTTAAAAGGATCTTTCGTGGTGGCAAGCCGTTCGTTGTAAAGCGCCACCTTGCGAATCCCGTATCTGAACCTGGTCCCATCAAAGACTTCCTCGTAACCTTTAAATATTCCACCCCTTGCCAGCATGTAGCAGGTCCTCTTCCATATCCCGTCAGGAAGTATCTTCCTGAAACGGGCCACTGGATAATTCGCCTCCACAAAGGCCTGTTCCTGTTTCGATGCCTTGGGGATATTCGCATTGAACGCTAGATTTGCAAACCCCCTGAGGTAGAAATCCTCTGCGCGCACCAAGTCATGTGTGTGGCCACCATGCCCCTGTATCACATCCTTTCCAAAACCTGGAAGCCCTGAGGCCCTTGCGATGTCTATCAAAAATGTCTCCAGGCAGAATGGCCTGCCATCCCTGGTCCTTCCTGTAAGTGGTTCTATGCACGGGGTACGTATGCCTGTAAACCTGAAGGCAGGGGCATGGGGAGGCAGCCAGCCGTATTGCCCCTCGGCATAGGTCACATCCGGGATTATATAATCGGCGTATATGTTGGACTCGTTCACCCCGATGTCTATGGATACGTGGAGCGGTACCTTGTCGGCGTCCTCAAGCGTCTCCCTGAAACGGTATCCACCAGGGATCGAGTAAAGCGGGTTAAAGAAATACGTGAACAGAATCTTGCACGAATACGGATAGCCCCTGTCTATCCCTGCCAAGGTCTCCACGCTCAACCCGCCCTTGGTGAAGGGAAACCAGGGACGACTGGCAGGGTATCCTGTACCGCCTTCCGCCTTCTTCCTCCTGTATTCAGAGGAGGCTTCATAACGTGCCTTCTCCCTGGAGATCCTGACGCCCCTGGTCCTCCTCCTACCCGGAAAATCCACGAGGTCATAGACACCCTTTTTCCATCTCGATGCGGCCCCGCCCGAGCTCATGTAACCACCCTTACGTTCCACGTTCCCAACGAGGGCATTGAGGCAGGCTATGGCATAGGCAGCGTATGTTCCCCCTACATAATTTCCGGCACCATGATACTGGCAGACTGCGGCCCTTGGACCATAGGAGGTGAACTGCCTTGCGGTATCCTCGATAACGGACCTGTCCACACCTGCAAGGCGTGCATATTCGTCGAGGCCATGTTCCATCACACCTTCTTTCATGATACGAAATGCCGTCTTCACCTTGATCCCTCTGCCACGTGGCCCGGCTACTTCTGTAGCCACGTCCAGCCTGGCCGTATCGACCTGCAGAAAGGAAACGGACCGACCATCCCTAGACAGGACGACGAAGGCCTCTGCCTGCTCCCCCTTGGCTCCAGGGTCTATATCCCGCATCCTTAGGAAACGGCCCTTTCCGGGATGTGCAGGATCGGTTATAACCAAGTGGGTGGCATTCGAGTAGGCATTGTTGCCAACGGCCCAGGCCGCCTTTTGGTTGGGGGCAGCCAGATACTCCAGATTGTACGCCCCATGCTCTATGATCCAGCGGATCATTCCCATGGCAAAGGCCCCGTCCTGTCCCGGCCTTATGGGTATCCATCCGTCGGCATGTACTAATGCCTCCTGTGCCCGTGGGTCCACGATGGTAAAGCGCATCCTGCCCTGTGAATGCCTCTTGGCAACGATGGCCCCATAGGTATTTACTCCTGGCTGAAGCGCTGCATAGATATTTGCCCCAAATACCAGTATATAGTCTGCCGCCCATGGATCGGCCTTCAGTTCCACCTGCCTGCCTTCGGTAAAGGCATAGTTACCCATACGGAAACCCAGGCCGCATATATCGGTATGCCCTATACGATTTATCGAGCCTACCGCGCCCTTTACAAAACGGTCGATGAAGGCCTTTCTGCCAGGCTGAAGCCTGCCTGTCATAAATACAAAGCCGTTTCGCGCCGGGCCAAGCTCGGGTGCAGAGGGATCTATGGGGGTATCGGAATCAAGGTCCTTGATGCCTGGGAAGCGTCTTTTTTCCCCAAGATGGCGAAAATTTTGCCCCCCGAAGGTGATTTCTTCAATGAGTTGATCCCATTCTATGGACTCGAACCTTCCAGAGCCCCTTTTGCCTGCCCGTTTCAAGGGCCTTAAGATCCGATACGGGTTGTAGACGTAATTGGATACCTCTTTTGCTTTTCCACACACCGAGCCTGGATATGAAATACTTTCAAGGACCGGAACCGCATAATCCGCCGGCTTACCCATGGTATTGTACGGATGATAGGGATTCCCGCTCACATCGATCAGGCGACCCTCCTTGACTACAACCCTGTTTCCACACCTGGCATTACACCCAAGACATACCGAATGAACGATCTTGATATCCTTGTCCAGGCGATTTACCCCCCTACCCGGAAGGATATCCAAATCTTCCATCTGCCCTGAGGCGGGCTGGCCCAAAACCGTTTCCGTTCCGGCAAACATGGCGGCAGCGGCCATGGCACAGCATCTCAGGGCATGCCTGCGTGAAGGATCCCTTGGTCCTGCTATGGCTATCTTCTTACGTTCGTCCGTCATTAAGCAATGCCCCTACTTCATTTCTGAGCGTGACATAGAGGACCCGCGGGCCTGGCCTTCCCGCAGATTGCGGTATCTCATGCCCCAAGTATGCTGCGAATTCTCCCTGGGGCCTGTTCATATCCCCAAAAAGCCTTGCCCGGCTGGGACAGGCCTCAACACATGCCGGCATCAGCCCGGCCCTGATTCTTTCCAGGCAAAAATCACACTTGAATGCCCTGTTACCACGGGAAGGATCAAGCTGTATGCTCCCAAAGGGACAGGCAGAAACACACCTGCCAGAGCCTGTACACCTTGCGTGGTCCACCAGGACTATCCCGTTTTCAAGCTTTGTTATGGCATCTGATGGACATGCGGATACGCAGCGGGGGCTCTTACAATGATTACAAAGAACGGGGAGAAAAAATCTCTTGGGCTCTGGAAGTCTATCCGAGTGCCTCTCAACCAACCTGGTATAAAATATCCCCCTGCCTGCCCTGCTCCTTGCCTTGCAGGCAATCACACACGACTGGCACCCCATACAGCGGTTAAGGTCTATTATCATCGTCCATAGCGGATGGTTCTTGACACTATTGGCGGCCAATGCAACCGGCTGGGTCATGCCGAGCATGAACATGCCGCTTTTTTTGAGAAATCCTCTCCTGTTTTCCACGGTCTTCCCTATCGCTGACTCATGTAAGCTGGAAATTACAGGTGCCGACAAGGGCTACTCCTGCGTTTTCAACCTCTAATTTGGTTACTTGCGGCCTGCATCCTTTCCCAGGGGATAACTTGTAATCCTGTATCTGAATGTCTCGGGGTCCAGCCAATCAAGGCTCTTGCCCCCAACCTGGGCAAAGGGATACATGAAGTAGTTGAGTGGCTGATCTTGCTGCGGGGGGTTCAGGATCAGATTCCTGCCACGGCTCAATCGAAGCCTGTACGGGTCCACCGCTCCCCAAAAATAGGCCTTTAGGGCCTTTAGGGCCGTACTGCCTGGATCGAGGCGCCTGGACAACATGGCCTTCAAAACATCGGCTGGATCAACCACCACCCATCCGTGGCCTGGAAGATAGAACTCTGCCCAGCAGTGTTGCCAGGTAGTTATGTCGGCAATCCCGTCCTTACCCAGTCTCAGGCCAAAGACCTCCCTTGCCGGTATCCCAGCGGCCCTGCACAGGGCTACGAACACCGAATGGATATCTGCACACTTGCCCTTGAGGGAACCCAGAAGCAGGCAGACGTTTCCCTGCCCGCATCCCCTGACCTCGGGATCGCGGCGCATATTCTCACATATCCAATCATAGATGGACCTTGCCTTCTCAAGGACATCCTTCTTACCATCGGTGATACTGAGAGCGAGCTCCCTTATGCAACCTGCCGACGCACCATGAACCATAGGTTCGAGATAGCTCGAATAGGCGCTCCGGTCCCAACAAGGTATTTTGGTGGGAAGTGGCCTGTCAATCCTTTCCCAGCGGGTCACATTGAAGGAGAATACGAGCCTTCTCACCCTAGCGCTAGGCGGCCAGTGGGCATACAACATCTGGACCCCGTATTTCCTATCCGTATAGACGCCAGAGCGGTCAAAAGTGCCCGATAGCCTTATGTCGCCTATGAGCTGATACCGGCCAGATGAAGGATAAGGTATCCAAAGCCTGCCCTCCTTCCCTGGGGCGTGATCCGAAAGGTCAAAATCCATTACCACTTTGCATGAATGGAAAACCTTACCTGGCATGGCCTGGCAGGCATACGGTGCAAAAACGATGGCAATCAATGTCGTTAACAAGGCTGTCTTGATACGCATAATATTTCCTAGAGTTCCTCGCCTATCCCCTCTCGATCGTGCTGAACTTGCCTGTAATTCTTAGCAGGATAAGAGGTGTCAGTCCAATCAGAAATATCGATACAAAAGATCTTCCATATTGAATTAATAAATGATAGTGCAGCAAGGCGTGGAAGAAGGACTTGACATTATATAGCTAAATGGCTATATGCAAATATGACAAAAAAATCTATTAAGAGATTGAGCCAACGCCTCAAGGCCGTGGCCGACCCCACCCGGATCAAGATCCTGTCCATGCTCTCACGCAGGTCCCTTTGTGTCTGCGAGATAACCTTTGCCCTTGGGCTTGCCCAGCCCACGGTATCACGGCACCTGAGGCAGCTCGAAGAGGCGGGATTCGTTTCAAGCCAAAGGGAGGGGAGCTGGATAATCTACCGCCTGGCCCCGATGGATGAATTCTGCAGGGAAGAACTCGGCCTGGTCCTGGCAGAAGCGCTTGAGACCGGGGAATGTAGCGGTCTTTTCAAGATACTAGAAGGACTCGATCGCCGGATGATCTCTAGTTGCGGCAAGCAGGCCCGGGATGAAGCCGACAAACCCTAGAGAATTTGCAGGAAGAAAAGGATAATGCTAAAGATTTTCACCCTGTTTGCAGACCTGATTACCTACCGGTGGCTGGCCCTTGAGCCGGGCAGGCACCTCACCGAGGCCCTGCACTTCTTCCTGGAAGATACCACCAAGATATTCTTCCTCTTGGTAACCATCATCTTCTTTGTAGCCATAGTCCGGAGCTTCTTTCCTCCTGAAAAGACCCGGAGGTTCCTGAGCAATAAAAAGGCCATCGTGGGCCACATCCTGGCCGCACTCCTGGGGGTAGTGACCCCTTTTTGCTCCTGTTCTGCCTGCCCGTTGTTCATAGGGTTCGTAGAGGCAGGCATACCCCTTGGTGTTACATTCAGTTTCCTGATCTCGTCCCCCATGGTGAACGAGGTGGCCCTTGTACTCCTGTTCGGGCTCTTCGGCTGGGAAATAGCGGCCATATACCTCTTTACCGGGCTGTTGGTTGCCATAATCGGCGGGATACTCATAGGCAGGTTCAACATGGAACGCTTCGTAGCCGACTACGTGTGGGAAATAAGGATGGGCAATACCGAGATCCCCGCTATGGAGTGGAGTGAAAGGCTGACATACGCCAGGGGGTACGTACGGGACATCCTGGGGAAGATCTGGCTTTATGTCCTTGGCGGTATTGCCATAGGCGCCATCGTCCATGGATACGTACCACAGGACTTCCTGCTCAAGTGGGCAGGGCCGTCCAACCCTTTGGCCGTACCGGTGGCGGTGTTACTGGGCGTACCCCTCTATAGCAATGCTGCCGGTGTAATCCCCATAGTCGAGGCCCTGATGTCCAAGGGACTCCCCCTTGGCACCACCCTTGCTTTCATGATGGCGGTTACCGCACTTTCCTTCCCGGAGATGGTCATCTTGAGCCAGGTACTTAAGAGGCAATTGATAGCCACCTTCGTAGGCATAGTCACTATAACCATCATAGCCGTGGGGTATATCTTCAATGCAATCATCTAAGTACTTGGGGCCGCCTGGCAACAAACATTCATGTGACCGGCCGCCACCTTTGACGCCGCACCCAAGGTCATGAAAATACGGCCAGGGAACAGGATATATTGTCATAACAAATAAGTAAAAAGGAGGTAGACAGCAATGACCGAAATAAAGATTCTGGGATCAGGTTGTCCGCGTTGCCAATCGTTTGAGGCAAATGCCCGCCAGGCAATAGCAGAACTCGGAATCGAGGCGAAGATAGAAAAGGTCACGGACATGGCCGAAATCATGGGTTATGGGGTCATGTCCACCCCGGGGATAGTAATAAACGGGCAGCTGAAGGGTAGCGGGAGGCTGTTCAGCGTCGAAGAGATAAAGGGGTTTCTCCTTGAAGGGTAGTGACAGGCAAGGGCAACGCATGATCGGCAACGTAACGGCAAGGCTCTCCTTCATAGACCGCTACCTCACTGTCTGGATCTTTATGGCCATGGCGGCAGGGGTCGGCAGCGGATACCTGTATCAAGGGTTAAAGGATACAATCAACCTGTTCCAGGTGGGTACCACCAACCTGCCCATAGCCATTGGCCTGATCCTCATGATGTATCCACCGCTTGCCAGGGTGCGCTATGAAAAGCTGACAGGGATCTTCAAAAATATCAAGGTACTGGCGTTGTCCCTGATACAGAACTGGTTGGTTGGGCCCCTGCTCATGTTTGCCCTGGCAGTCTTGTTTCTCAGGGATTTCCCTGAATACATGGTCGGCCTCATACTCATAGGCCTCGCCCGGTGCATAGCAATGGTCATTGTATGGAACGATCTCGCCGATGGGGACCGGGAATACTGTGCTGGCCTGGTTGCCTTCAATTCGCTCTTCCAAATCCTCTTCTATTCACTATACGCGTATCTCTTCATAACCTGGCTTCCACCGTTACTTGGAATAGGGAAGGCCACGGAAGTAGGTGTATCCATGGGCCAGATAGCCGAATCCGTCTTTATCTATCTGGGCATCCCTTTTATAGCCGGCATACTGTCCAGGTACATCGGGGTCAGGCTCAAGGGTGCGAACTGGTACGAGACCAGGTTCATACCTAGGATAGCCCCTGTAACCTTGATCGCATTGCTTTTTACCATCTTCGTCATGTTCAGCCTGAAGGGGCAGTACATAGTCGATCTTCCCCTTGACGTCGTGCGTATAGCCATTCCACTCACTGTATATTTTCTGCTCATGTTTTCTCTGTCCTTCTGGATGAGCCACAAGGCAGGTGCAAACTATGGCCAGACCGTTACCCTCTCGTTTACGGCTGCATCCAACAACTTCGAATTGGCCATAGCGGTGGCAGTGGCCGTCTTCGGGATAGATTCGGGCGAGGCATTTGCCGCAGTAATTGGGCCACTCGTGGAGGTGCCGGTGCTCATAGGGCTTGTAAACGTGGCGCTCAGGATGCGAACGGCATTTTTCCGCAAGGAAACTGCCGGGACATGATCAGGGAGAAACCCTTGAAAAATACATTACTCGTTGTGGTGATATTAACCTGGTTCCTATCCTGGCCATGGCAGGTATCGGCCCGAAGGACCTTTACACTCGATGAGGCCATTGATTACGCCCTTGGCCACAGCCCCCTTCTGAAAATCGGAAGGCACGAGCTGTCGGCCTCGTCCGAGGCAAGGCAAGTGGCACGGGGGAGATTCTATCCATGGATAAACGGCTATGTGGATTATTCCAGGCTAAGTGACCCTGCTGTCGTAGTCCCTATCAAAAGTTTCGGTGGCCCACTACCAACGTTTAGCAGGGACCAATACAGGGCTGGAGTGAGCGTCAAGATCCCCATATACCAGGGTGGACGCCTGCGTGCCGGGCTTTCCGTTGCCGAGCTTGCAGGGCGAATCGCCCAGGCAAACCTTCGTATGGATATCCAAAATACGGTGGCCAATGTCACGAACCTCTTCAACCGGGTCCTGTATCTGAAGGCCCTCATAGGGGCCCGGCAGGACACACTTTCCGCCCTCGAACGGGCAAAGGACGACGCAAGGGAAAGATTGAAGGTTGGAAAGATTGCCCCAGTAGACCTCATGAGGATAGAGACACAGGTGGCGGCACAACGTCAGGCACTGATAGAGGCGCAGGAAGACAAGAGGCGTTCAAGCCAGGGTCTGGCCCTGTTCATGGGACGTGATCCTAGCGAGGAAATCGATGTCGCAGGTACACTTTCCCGGGCTTCCGCCATCACCATGGATGCCGTTGTCACCAGGCTGGAAAAACTCGTTGATAACCGTCCCGATGTCAAAAGGGCACTGGAGAAGCTCAAGCAGGCCGAGGCAAACCTCAAGGTGGCAAGGGGACAGGCGCTTCCATCGCTGGCCTTTGTGGCCGACTACAGCAGGCGGGCAGGAAGCGGCCTTGATGCCGATGAAGAGGTCTGGTCAGGTGGCCTCAGGATCGACCTGAACATATTCAGTGGCGGCATCATCTCCGCCCAGATCAGGCAGGCAAGGGCAAGGCTGCTTGCCGCTAGGGAGCGGCTGCGCCAGGCAAGGCTCAACGGCAAGACACGGATCCTTCAAGCGCTGTCTGAAATGCGTGAGGCACTAAGCCGTTACCGGGTAGCCAGATCCACCGCAGAAACCGCAGAGGAGACATTCCGTATCGAGGACCTGAAGTACCGAAGTGGTGCAGGTACCGTAACAGATAGCCTGCTTGCCCAGTCTGCCTGGCTCAATGCAAAGGCGAACGAGCTTTCAGCCATGTACGACACCCAAAGGGCACGGGTTGATTACCTCCTGGCGACAGGCCTGATAGGAACGAGGTCGTCTCCCGCCGCCGCTGCAAGGCATCCGGGCCAGAGACAGCCCTTCTCAGGGCCTAAAGAGCATCGGCTGGTGCAAGTGCTGAGCACTTCGCAACCTGAACCGCGTTGAACCCCCTTCAAAACCCTCCATTGGCCAAAGAGGTTCAAGACATGTACTTAAACACAGGGCAACCATGAGCGACCACATTGATCGTCTGCTGAAAGTGGAGAGAGATTCCTGGTCCGCATGCAGCTACAGGTAGCGCTCCCCATATGGAGGAAACAAGGCAAATGTTCAAAAAGATTCTATGGATTACTGTGATACTGTGCCTGATAATAGGCGGTATAATCCTCGTAAGACACAGGAAAGAACAGATAGCGAACGCCCCCCTGCCTGAAAAGGCACTTATTGCCGTCCAGGCTGCCAGGGCCTCCCATGGGACCTTCAGTCAAAAAAGGCGCTTCCTTGGCACCCTATTGCCAAAGATCTCCGCTGACATGGCCCCACGGGTTATGGGCTATATCATGGAAGTAAAGGGCAGGGAGGGCACGGCCGTCCAAAAGGGCGAGCTTCTCGTCCTCCTCGATGACCGCCCTCAACGGGACAGGCTCGCAGGCATCAAGGCATCCCTTGCTGCCGCCCGTACTGGCCTTGCGACCCAGGAACGCATCTATCAAAGGGACAAGAGGCTCTTTGAGGCAAAGGCTATCAGCCGGGAGGCCCTGGACCGTTCCCATGCCTCGCGGGATAGCGCCAGGGGCCAAGTCCTGACCCTGGAGGCCAACCTGCGCATTGCCCAGGCAGATCTTTCTTATACGAGGCTGTTTGCCCCATTCTCGGGTGTAATCACAAGACGCATGGCAGATCCAGGGGATCTCGCTGTACCAGGCAAGCCGGTCGTATCGCTAGAGGCGCCTAGCAAGGGCTACTACGTATCCGTAAAGATACCGCAGAGGCTCTTCCCCGACCTGAAAGTAGGAGGACAGGCCTTCATAGTAATGAATGGACAAGTCCGCAACGGCAGCATCCCTTGCAACATAAGCCGCATACATCCGGCAGTGGACCAGGGAAGCCTCGCCACCGTTGAAATAGACGTTGGCGAAAGGCCTTTTGGACTTCCCACGAGGGCTGCCGTAGCGGTAGAGATCGTAACGAGGCAGGTCCAGGGATGGCGGGTGCCTCTTAGGGCCCTTCTCGAAGAGGTAAAAACCGCCTATCTCTATCTTATAGACGACAAAGAAGTCATTCATATAAAGCAGGTGGATGTCATCGCCAAGGGGCCTGATCTGGCCGTAGTCAGCGGCAACCTTGCAGGGAAACCACGGGTAGTAGTGGCACAGGAGAGTACGCTCCTCAGGCTGCACGAAGGCCAAAAGGTAAGGGTGATTCAGGAGGGCCACATATAAAATAATGAAGGCCCAACGATCCACCTTCATAGAGAAATTCCTGGAAAGACCGCACCTGATCATCTCGCTGCTCTTTCTGGCGGTAGCCATGGGTATCATAGGCTTCAAATCCATGCCCTTAAATCTCTTCCCGGATGCAAACTATCCATCAATCTCCGTAATCATCCCATGGCCAGGGGCCTCGGCGGATGACGTGGAAGACAAGGTGACCAGGACGGTCGAGAAGGAGCTTGCAACAATAGGCCTGGTCCGGAAGGTCAAATCGGTCAGCCAGGATGAGATGGCAGCGGTCAACGTCGAGTTTGAATACAAGAAAGGGCTGGATGCGGCGGCCACCGACGTAGCCAATGCCCTGAAACGTATAGAAGCCAGGCTGCCAGCTGGCGTCTCACCCCCTGAAATCTTCAAGGTAAGCGATGCCACAGCCCCGGTATTCACCATGGCACTTTCACCAAGGAAGGGCAGCCACCTGGACCTTGCGAAGATACGCCAGTTGGCGGACAACGAAATCAGGGAAGACTTCCTTAGGATCCCTGAAGTGGCCGACGTAGAGGTGTTCGGAGGTTACTTCCCGGAGGTGGCTATATGGATCGATCCGGTGAGGCTCCATGCCTATGGCCTGTCGCTGGAGCAGGTGATATTCGCCCTTAGGAACCAGAACATCAACATCCCTGATGGCTTGGTCATAAGAAAAGACAGCCAGTTCCTGATCAAAACCCATGGTGAGAAGCTCATCAAGGAAAAGCTGGCTACACTGGTTGTCGCCCACAAGGCAGGAGATGGCAGCGGTGAGGTTCATCTGGGGGACGTAGCCACCATAAAGACCCTGTACAGGCAGCGGCAAAGCCTTTACCGGGGAAATGGGAAGGCCGCCATCGGACTAAACATCCTTCGCCCTGAAGAAGGGCATGTCACGACCACCATTGATGCGGTGGAAAGGGCGCTCCCATCCATACGGGCACGCTACCCAGGGATCTCATTCCAGGTGGCGGACACACAGAAATCAATAATCTCCACCAGTATAGACAACATGGTGGTAGCCCTGCGGGATGCCATCATTATGACCGTGGGCATCATATTCCTGATCCTTGCCAATACCAGGATATCCATACTTGCCGCCATCTCGATCCCGTTTACCTACTTCTTGACCTTTGCAGGGATGTACCTGTTCGGCTACGAGCTTAACATCGTAACGCTTACCGCTGTAATCGTTGCCGTGGGCCTGCTCCTCGATGACGCCATCGTTGTCATAGAAAACGTGGAACGTCACTATCACCAGCTCGGAAAGCCTATTCACAAGGCAGTGGTGGAAGGATTGAACGAAATAGTGCTGGCAGACTGGGCTGGCACTTATACCACGGTCATAGTGTTGATACCAATCATGTTCATAGGCGGATACGTGCAGAGGATACTCAGGCAATTCACCGTGGTACTGGCCATGGCCCTGATAGGCAGCTATATCGTATCCGTCACGGTGATCCCCCTGTTCGCCCCATATCTT
Source organism: Deltaproteobacteria bacterium (assembly GCA_024275145.1). Taxonomy (GTDB): domain Bacteria; phylum Desulfobacterota; class Dissulfuribacteria; order Dissulfuribacterales; family QOAL01; genus S143-34. The sequence continues at coordinate 18,741 of JAJRZR010000029.1, forward strand.
GTCAAGGCATCTTCCAGGAGGAACCTCGTAGAGAGAACAGTTGCCCTGTTTGGCCGCTACGTCATGGATCCCTTGAGGGATTTCTTCGTACGTCTGGTCCACACGGCACTGAAACACAGGCTGCTTTTTATCCTACCGGTGGTGGCGCTTTTAGTTTTAAGCATGAAGGTGGTCATGCCACTGGCAGGCCGGGACCTCATGCCCCCCATGGATACAGGGATAGTAAAGATCGCCTTCGAGGCCGCCCCAGGCAGCTCCCTTTCGCGTACCGAGGCCATTGCGGTCGAGATCGAATCGGTGCTCCAGGGCATGGAGGGGCTAAGACAGATATCCACCACCGTGGGCTCCGAGTCCGGGGTGATAAGCTTTGGTACAGGACGCATCCCCCAACAGGGTCTCATAACTGCCCACTTCATCGACCGTTTTCACAGGAAAGAAACCCTGTGGGATATAGAAAGGGAAATCAGGAGGCGTACTGGCTCCATAGCAGGGCTTAGGTCCCTGGATGTATACGACTTTGGGGCCACACCCCTTTCTTCCATTGCGGCCCCTGTAGACGTGATGATCGCAGGCCCTGATCCAAGGGTACTTGATCGGCTTGCCGACGAGGTGACAGAGCGGCTTCGGGGCGTAAGAGGGCTTACCACCGTCACCCGTTCCTGGACCTTTGATAAACCGGAAATACTCATGAGCGTGGATCTTGACAAGGCAAGCCTTTATGGTCTTGGACCGGTTGAGATCAGCCGGGAACTTGAAAACGCAATAAAAGGTGGCACAGCATCGGTGCTCAGGGTGCCCGGAGAAGACGGATATACCATCAGGGTCCGTTATCCTGAAAGGCACAGGTCCAGCCTTGACAGTATCATGGCGACAAACATCCCTTCCAGGCTTGGCCCGGTGCCCTTGAGCGAGCTTGTGACCATGATCCGGACCCGAACCAGGACAAAATTTACAAGGCAGGATCTTGAGCCAACCGTGGATATATACGGCTACAGGGCCACCAGCGCCATAACCCATCTGCAGGCAGGAATAGAAAAGGCGCTAAAGGGGCTCCGCCTTCCGCCAGGCTACCGGCTGAGCCAGGAGGGAGAGGCAAAAAACATGAAGGAAGCCGGCATCCGATTGGCTAAGGCACTTGGGCTTGCTGTCGTACTACTCTATTTCTCACTGGTTCCTACGTTCAAATCCTGGATAAATCCGCTTACGATCATGTCCGCCATACCCCTTGCCATGATAGGTGGTGCATGGGGCCTCCTTATTACGGGCCGCCATGCGTGTATGCCTGCCAATATGGGCATGATACTCCTTGCCGGGATAGTGGTGAACAACTCCATCCTCTTGATAGATTTTATAGAACAGGCAAGGGCAAAGGGGGCCAGGGTAAAAGATGCAATAGAACAGGCGGTCAGGGTCAGGACCAGACCGATCATCATGACCGCTATGGGCACCGTTACAGGCATGCTGCCGGTAGCCGCCCAGCGTGCACTGGGGCTCGAGAGGCTCTCTCCCCTTGCCGTCGTAGCGATAGGTGGCCTCTTCGTGGCCACCTTCCTGACCCTTGTCTATGTACCCATCTTTTACAGCCTGGTAGATGGCTTGAGGATACGCGTTGGTAACTGGCTCAAAAGATAACGAACAGGCCAGACGGCCTGGTAATCTTCCAGCTATACCGGTTGCTTTGAATGCACTGTTTCCTTTTTAGACTTTATACGTTGCCAACGGCCTATTGTCACCGAGCCGGCCACCGCTACCAGCCCCGATGAAAACACACTTATAACCAAGGGAATCCCGTGATCGTTAAAAAGGTCGTGCCCAAAGACCTTGGCGGCACCTATCATGGCCGTGAGGGCTGCCGCTGCCAACATCTCACCATTTCCACTGCGTACTCCCAGGGCCATAAGGCCCATAGAGGCCATGTTGATTATAACAGAATCTATCCCGGACAGCAGGTTGGCATCCGTTCCCAGGCCAAGGCCATTCGCCAATACCGAGGTGACCAGGCGAAGCCCGATGAAACTGTTTGCAAGGCATACGAGCAACAAGGCCATTGCACCGCGATCCCTGGGATCAAAGGTAGCAAGGAGACCGGCAGAGCACAGGAGCCGGTTGCGGCGGCTCCACCAGTATTGGAAACCGCTGGCAAGGGCAAGGACAAGGGCCACTGCCATTGCCATGATGGTCCTGTCGGTATTCGCTGTAAAGAGACCGGCGACCACCCCGGTAATGGTTGCAGCAATCGGCAGGAAATAGGACAGGATACGTATCTCGCCGACCTCACACACGGTAGACAACCGGGCAAGCCCCAGTCCTATTGCAACCCATGCAACCAGGGACAAGGGCAGATTCCCGGATATGGCAGGCACGCCAAGTGACAGGAGCAAGGCCCCTGCAGTGGTAAAGGCACAGATTCCACCACCGGCCATCTTGCCGCTACGGTAATATCCATAGGCGATACCAAGATGAACCAGCGCCAGGATGACGGCGGCAATACCAAGTCCAAGGGGTGAGTGATGGCTGGATACGCTTAGTGCCCATGCAGCCCCAAAGCCAAGGAGTGCATTGAGGGTTGGAACGACCTGATCGAAGACCTGGACGGACTTGTCCCTGAGCATGGCCAATGAGGTCATAATGATAAAGGTGACCACATAACCCAAAAGAAGGGGAAGGAACCAGGCACCGGCGAGGAATGCCGGCATCTCCATCTGTCTTTCAAATACCACGCCAAGCTTAACGGTCCAGAAAAGCCAGCCAATAAGCCCTCCCACGTATACAAACCACCTGGTCCACCCACATCTCGGCTGATGCCGTGCTGCATGTGCTGCCATTATATTGGCCAGGAGTACCAGGGCCATGAGGGCGGGGAACAAGGGCCTTGGGAAGTCGAGCACAAAGGCCAGTACCACCCCTCCCAGCAGCCCAAGGCAGGTAAGGCCCAGGCGGCCATAGTACCAGCCGATCAGCGGCAACGAGGCAATCGTAACGGCAAGAAGTACATAGGCAGTCTCCGTAGTGATGGCAGAAAAACGAATATGCGCCTCAAGAATGATACTGTAGAGGAGCAAAGCCCCGCATGTCGGGAGCACCGGACCTATGGGGTTTTTCATGGACATGAGCCACCAACCTGCCCCTATGAGCCCCAGGGAATAACCTATACCGATAAACGTTCCCACCTGGGTATTGAGAATGTGGTTATCGGTAAGCACCCGTAGGAGCAGGGCGATCACCAGGGCAAAGCACACTGTGGCCACCCTTGGTAGCAGGGCGGAGCTGGAGATCCAATGCCACATACCACCCTCAGGCATCATCATAAAATCCTCCAGCTCATCAGCATGGTGATGTATCCCGGCAGCCTGAAGATTCTCTGAGGCCTCTAACCTGTTCAAACGGCTGCTTAATTCTTCGATGCGACGGGATAGCATAATGACCTGGGAAGAAAGGGTATCGAGTCGAACCGCCATCTTTGTAAAATCCTTACGGGCGCCTGGGGGATATGGATCGTTGCCATTGTTTTTCATGGCTATTTCTCCTGTTTTTTATCGAGGCCCCTGGGAAGCGACCTTTTTGTTAAGGAAGTGCAAATACTACCGGTACCCTCGGTTGCAGGCATCTACAGCCAAAATAGAAAAAACTATTTTACAGATGTACCACAATGTGGTAGACATTTTATCGGGAAAGGGACGTCCTTGTAAAGGGGCCTAGGGAACAAACCCGATTCGGGATAATCCTACCGGGATTTACCCAGTTCATCAGCAATGGATTTTCCAAGGTTTTAGAGGGATTGCACGGTAAAAATACGGGCATATAACTCTGGTCGGGGAGGTTATCAAAATACATATCCTGTAAGAGCCGAGACAGGCCATGGAATAATCCCCTTGAAACCACACGACTAAATTTTTACCGTGAAAATGCACCCTCTCATTAGGGCCGTATTTTCATGCGCGGGATGCCCGCACAAGGGCCGGACCGGCGTAAGAGTTTAGGCATAAAATGAGAATTCAAATAATGACTTCACTCATAAAAATTTTGTAAATTTTTCTTTTTCAACCCATTTGGAAGACGACTAACTTGCCCAGGAGACGGCATATTTCAAATTTTACCTCCGAAAGACCCGAAGGCACTTGGCCATGAAGACCCCATACATGGCAACGGGTCCAATTTCCCGTGAAAACGCACCCTATCCTTGGATCGTATTTTCGTATCCCGAAGTACAGCACCAAGGTATGGGCTACAGAAGATTGCCGCCTATATATAACTTCCAGGCGGAATCTTGAAAGGGGGAACCGTGAAGAACCACCTGCTTCGTCCTTTATTCCTGGTAATAAGTTTTGTTGCCTTGGTATTGGTTGCAAGATATTTCGCCGTACCTGACGATTTCGGCATAAATGGCAGGAACTTCACCTACGGTTATTACCGGTTGAGCAGTATTGAGGATTGGCGCCAATTCCCCGTGGCATATCAGGGCAGGGAGTACTGTATCGAATGCCATGGCGAGGAAGCCGGTGCCATCACCTCATCCGTACACCGGGTGATACAGTGCGAGAATTGCCACGGACCGGCCAGGAAGCATCCAGACGATCCTGAACGCCTGCAGATAGACAGGAGCCGCTCCCTATGCCAGCGTTGCCATTCAGCCCTGCCGTATCCTTCGAGCCAACGCGCAGAGCTGCCTGGCATAGATCCTTCTGGCCATAATCCCGAGGCCGTGTGTGTTGATTGCCACAACCCTCACAACCCCGTTCTCTAAGGAGGAGCGATGCGTCGTTCACGGAGATTGTTCCTAAAGGGTGCAGCAGCGGGTGCAATTGCAACGGTGCTGCCGTTGAATGCCTTTAAATTTCTTGGACCCGAAAGGTCGAGAGCCGCAGTCACGGGAAGCTCCAATGTACGATGGGGATTCCTTGTGGATACCCTAAAGTGTGTAGGATGTGGCCTTTGTGTAAAGGCCTGCAAGCTGGAAAACGTGATACCATATGACACACCTGTTACCAGGACATGGGTCGAGCGGTACGTAATAACAAAGGATGGCAGGGTTCATATCGATTCCCCTGCAGGAGGCCGGGACGGATTCACCAATGCAAGGATACTGGGCCAGACGATCGACCCGGATAACATAACAAAGGCCTTTTTTGTGCCCAAACTATGTAATCAATGCGGCAACCCGGCATGTGTACAGGTATGCCCGGTAGGTGCCACGTACCAGACCAATGATGGCGTAGTACTGGTAGATCGCTCCTGGTGCATTGGCTCGGATGAACGCTGATGCGTA
>JAJRZR010000030.1 GCA_024275145.1 Deltaproteobacteria bacterium
ACTCCAGCGTCTTTAGCAGGGCGGTAGGGGCGTTACCTATGGCCACTATACCCGGAGAATGTCTGAAGCCAATGACCATGGCTGCAGCTGCCCTGGTGATGCCCCTGTCTGCGGCCAGCTTTCGGCACTCCTCGGTGCTAATGGGGGTTATTACCCTGATACCGTCGACAGGGGATGTCCCAAGGGATATGCCGGCAGCCACCATAGTCACATCTGTCAGTATAGGCTTGCCAGACCTCAATGCCTTGATCCCGAAGTCCACCGCTGATGGATGGAACCGCAGGTTCTCTCCGAAATCAAAATCGGCTGTTGCATGTATTACCCTGAGAACGACAGGCAACTGGCTGTCCAAGAATGAATGGGGGCCAAGTTCCCTGGAGATGATCTCCATGCTCTTGCCCTCTATCTGGCCCCCGCTGAGATCATGGTAGGGCAAGGATGTATCTCCGCTTACCTTTCTATCCCGCATCTTGCCCTTACGCCTTTATCGAAGTAGTGGCGCACCTTTCTACACTCTGTCACGAGATCGGCCCTTTCCAATATCTCATCTGGAGCCCCCCTGCCAGTAAGCACAACTTCCACGTCTTGGGGCCTTTTGTCCATGAAAGCGATAACCTCTTCCATGGGCAGGAGCCCAAGATTCATCGCTACGTTTATTTCATCGAGTACCACCATATCATATTGGCCACTCAACATCATCCCCTTCGCCTTGGCCAGGCCTTCCAATGCCCTCTTCTTGTCCTTTTCGGATGGCCTACCACGCACAAACCTGCCGGACCCAAATTGAAGAATTGTAAGAGGCCCTTCAAGTTGCTTCAGCGCCCTTATCTCACTGAACTCACCCTTTTTCAGGAATTGTACCAAAAGCACCCGCCAACCCGCCCCTAACGCACGGAGGATCAAGCCCAGAGAAGCGGTAGTCTTTCCCTTTCCTTCGCCTGTATATATCTGAACGTAACGCCTTGCCTTCAAGGTCCCTCCCATCATTTGCATCCTGTATCCCAGCGCTTCAACCCGCCACCCTGTGACCACGATTCCACCGAATTCCTGCCAGCCAAACAGTCCGGGTAGATATGATAAATACGGTGAACTTGAAACTGGTATCCTTATTCCTTTTTCTTTAATTTGTCAGGTGTTAAAAGTTCAAATGGGATCTTAAACGGGTTGATGAAGACCCTCTTCAAGACTCCGGTGACCGCCCTGGCAGGCATCAGGGAAACAGACGGGTCCTGTGCCGGCCCTTTGACCTTTACCGGAATCGCTATCAACATCTGTTGCTTGCCACCAAGGGCCTTGCCCAACAAGGGCACCATCGACATGATTTCATCAACGGTCTTGAAGGGGGCTACCAGCACCACCAAATCCAGGCCCCAATCGGACAGGTCAACCGTACCCACGGTGTAAAGGTTCAGGCCCTGCCCCTTTACTTCACATTTTTCAATCTTCAAGCGATTCGACTCGATCTTCCCTGTCAATGTCGCATCCGAATATTGTAACCCGGACCTGAACAGGTCTGGCAGTCCATCAAAGGAGAGGAGATCCGTAACATTTATGATACTGAAGACCTTGGCAAGAAATGTCATGCGCCTTATGGTCCCGTTTCGTGCAACCAGGTCGATCGATCCCTTCTGCCAATCCCCTGGAAGGCCTTCCAGGGTGGCATTACATGAGAAGGGCCCCTCTACGGCGTCCTGGTCTATATGGAGGCACGAAAAAAGGTCCCTGAATTCGAGCAATCTCCCCGGAGGGGTATTGATCTGTACGGCAACCCCGCCCTTTGCCGGCCAGGACTGCCACGTGCCCTTCATATCCAACCCGCATAACATACCTCGTGCCATCCTGACCTTCACTTTGCCACCCTTGGTAATCCGCACATCCCCTGTCAGGTCCTTGAATGTATACGAAGGCCGGGAGGCATTGTCTGGGGCCGAGGCCTTTGTAGCCCTGCGCTCCACATTGAAGGTGGACACCTTGAAAACTAGCATCGCCTCAAGCTTCGGCTCCCGATTCACACGGTGCTGCCGCCTCCCTGATGTTTCATCCACGGATGCTGTTGTATGAAGGCCACCCATCCCTGTACTGGCCAGTAGATCCTCCAGGTCCTTCCATGATAGCCGCTTGGCCCTGGCCGTTAGATGAAACCTTGCTACATCGTCTTCAAAAAAGATCTTCCCTGACAGGTCGACAAAAGAGGTCCCCATATAAAAGGCACATTTTTCAACATCCACCTGCCTTCCCCTACCGACGACCTTCAAACGCTTAATGGGCAGCGGCCTATCGCCAGGCCCCCACACCCAGAACAGATCCAATACGTCCACGGTCCCATCGAAGGTAGAATCAAGGGGCTTGCAAGAGTCATAATTCACCCCAAATGTGCCCCCTATTTCTCCGGCAAGCAAACGATTCTCAGCAAGGATCGCCCCGAGCGTCTTCTCGCTCATCCTGCCGTTCCACGCCATCTTGAACCTCCGACATGCCCCGCGACGAACAACCAAGGAAAAGCTCGCCTTTTCGGTCCCTGCCTCCACGTCAAGTCTTTGAAGAGAAAATTTTTCAGGGGATACGTTGAGTTCCACGGACACCAAAATAGCCTCATAGGCATCGCCGAAACCAAGGGTTCCAGCAACACGTGAACGGTTACCTGCCCACGCCACCCGAAGCCCCTTTAACATGCATGGGATCCTGGGGAAATAGAGATCGGGTATCCACCGATGCCCCCTGACCCATTCCGCAAGTACATCGTTTATCACCCCGTTGATGGTAAGACTCCCCTGCCAGTCCACAAAAAGCCTGTGACTGAGGCTGGCCCCTATGGAAAGCAGCGTTCCAGCCACCTTGCACCTGCATCCGGAAAGCTGAACATGGGTCTGGGTAAACCTTATATTACCGCCATCCACATCCACCGGCCCAGGGAGGAGCGGACTGTCGAAATGCAGCCCCTCGGGCCTGCCTGAAAATTCATACTTCCAGGCCGATGGTAACCTGGCAGGTCCGTAAAGCCTCGCATTTTCTACAAGGACAGCCCCCTTTATCTCCCTCAAGACAGACCCCAGGGCATGCTTCAGGGACTTGTAACCTGCAAGCAGGCCGAACAGTTGGGCCGTATCCACCCTTGCGCTCAACCCTTCTATCATCAGGGACACACTGCCATTGCCCCACTTGACCTCTCCCTTACTGTCCTTTATCAGTTGTCTCCCGACGCTCCCCTTCAATCCATTCCAGGATACCGCGTCATGGTCCACCAGGAGCCTAGCCGATTCAACCGTAATCGGGAGGTTCAGCCGTTTGTAAAAGGCCTTTCCAGAGACACTAGATATATCGACACGCACAGAAGGGCGGTCCAGGCTTTCCCCCACATGAAATCGACCCTTGGCGTTGCCCTGAATGGATGCAAGCTTATCCAACTCGTTTATAAAGGCGGGATTGTGATGGACAAGCCTCATGAGCACTGGTTTTACGTCCGCAAGGTCTGCATCGAGACCGATATCAAGCGAAAATTGTCTGTTCTCATGGGTAAGGCCGAGGATCAAAGTGCCATCTTTTCCATGGGATCGCTTGTAGCTTGCAGACAGTTTTGATCCCTTTAGCGTGCCCCCTGATATAGATATACTGCCAGAGGCATCATCAAGGTCCATCCCGATTCCAGGGACATGGATTGGAACCCCCTGGAGATCCGCCGTTATAGACATGGAGGAAAGCCTGGAGAAATCCGCAGCTTCACCCTCGAACTTGAATCCAACCCGGCTGGCACGCCCTCCCTTGACTATGCCACAGATCAACCTGGCGGTGTGATGCTCACCAAACAGATCCAGCACCTTTTGCCTAATACCGGCAAGATCGGCATCCCGGGCCGTCAAATCGATTGTCCACCGGGCACCGCCCCCTTCATCACCGCGCCTGTATCCTACTGAACCCTTGAGCCTGATCTCCGGGTCCGTCAGGTGGAGCGTTTTGATCGTGGCCCTTGCCCCGGAACCATCGGCTATTATATCCAGGTTTGCTTCTCCACAGGAAAAAAGCATATCCTTACCCCCGGGCCTTATGGACCAACAGGGTGAATCACCCTCTATAGAGGCATGGATCCTACCATGCAGCCTTCCCTCCATCTGGGCCGTAAGGTTTACCAGGGAATCTACCGGTTTAAACGGACTCTGCCTGAGCGCGGCCAAAACTATCTCATGTGGCCTGAAGCCCTCCAGCCGCACCTGTAGATTGAACGCATCCACTGAAGGATCAAATCTCCCCCTGACGTAAAACCTGCTTGCAAACGGTGGAACGCATTCAACATTTCCCTTGATCCCATCCTGGCCCATGGCCAGGCGAGCATTTATGTCGGTGAAGGAAATCTGCTTGTCCCCGTAAAAGATACGAGGCAAAAGGAGGGACGGTGTCATCATCAGATGGCCATCCTTTACGACCACCACGTTGAATGGAAGGGAGATCCCTCCACCTCCAGCACCGCTACGCCTATGTCCCTTTAGCCTTATTTCAGGCCGCTGCAAAACGGCCTTTTTCATGCGGGGAGCACTGGAGAAAATCGTAGCCCAGTCCGGATAGAATGCCGCTGAAGGAAGACGCACATCCAACATCTTGTTAGAGATCCTGATCCCCTGTGCCACCACGCACGGAAATGGAAACCATGCCCACTTGATCCTTGATATTTCGACATTGCCTCCCACCCTGCCGGCTATCTTGCGTGCAATGAGCCTCGAGACACTGTCTAGATGGACGAGATAAGGTACGCCAAATAATGTAATCATACAGATCAACAGAGAGATGAGCGCTATCTTGATGTAACCGGATCTTTTCACTTCAGATGCTTCGCTATAGTCTTGACCAATGCTTGCAGGGCAACCAGGTCTTCAAAATCATCAAGGGCCATGAGGGCTCTCAGATTGGAAAAGGCAGGCAGCATAAATGCACTAAAGAACCCCCTACCCTTTATCCTCGACAGATAGGCATAGGCGCCTAGTGCCTGCATCATCCTGAACAGGCCCAGCAAACGAAATTCACGCAGGAACTCCTCCCTGTTCCTGTCTATTCCAAGGCGGTTGAGCGATGAAAGATACGAAGACAGGATTTCATTGACAAATTCAAGGGGCAAACCCACGTAGGGATCCAATAACAATGAAGCAACATCATAACCAAGTGGGCCAAGCCTGCCCCCTTGAAAATCAATTATCACAAATCGACCTTCCCAGACCATGATATTCCGGGACTGGAAGTCTCTGTGCAGGAAAAAATCCGCCCTGTTGATGTGGTGCAATCTTGAGGCAAGGTCATCCGCCTCGCTTTCAATCGAAGGCCCCACCTCCAGACCTAGCATGTCTTGGCAAAAGGCCTTTAAAAAATAACCGACTTCACGCACCCTGACCAGCCCGACATCATAACTAGGGGTGTCACAGCACCAGCTTTTATCGAATCCCCTGGCACCCTGAACCTGCATCCTTGCCAGGATCCTCAGCACCCTCTCGTAACATCGACGAATCTCGTCCACGCGACCGCTCCGATACAGTTCAAGAACACGTGCCTGGAGATGGAGGTCACCTACATCTTCAACGTAAACCCTGCCAGTACCTTTATCGTACCCAAGAATTCTGGGCACAGGGATACCGGCCCCTAACAGGTGAGTGCCGATAAGAAAAAGACTCCTTGCCTCCTCAAGGTCAGGATTCGACCTGGCGGGCAGGATAAGTACAGCCGGTCTACCCCTCCATATTACCCTTCTAAATTCCCTGTCAGAGCCATCTGGACGAATGGTATCCGTGTCCTTCGGGCCCCTATTAGATTTTGATTCCACCAATATCCCTCATGGGTTATCTTTACAAAAAATACGCCAGCTGTCTATACATGCGGCAGCCACCTGCACACGGTTTTCTGGATACCCGGGGCTGCCCCATGCATAGAAATGAAAACACAACCCTTAAAGGAAATATCTTCACTTTAAGTAGGTCCCCTATGACAACCATAATCGACATATTGAAAAATACCCCTAAAACCAACTGTGGAAAATGCGGTTATCCTACATGCATGGCCTTCGCTGCATCCGTAGCATCCGGATCAGGTAACATAGACAGATGCCCCTTTATCCCCGAACGATATAAAAGGGATCACAAGGCCTCATCAAACACAGATGGATCGCATGAACCCGACATTGCCCTTCTAAGGGAATTGAAGGCAAAGGTAGGAAGGATCGATCTCCATTCACGCATTGAGGACCTTGGAGGCGAAATCTCAAGGGAGGGGATGACATTGTACTATCTTGGCCGAAAAATCATCATATCACCCAACCGAATAAATGATCCGACCGGCGGGGAACTGGACCCCAGGGACCAGATACTACTCTATAACTACCTTTTCTTTGGAGGCAAGGGGGAGCTTACCGGTCTCTGGGTAGGCCTCGAGTCTTTTCCCAACTCGATTTCCAAGGTGATGACCCTGAAACGGTACACCGAGGACAAGCTTGCAGGTGAATTCAAAGAAACGCCGGAAAGGCTCAAGGATGCGTGCCTGAGACTCGGAGGTATTGTACCGAAAGAGTGTTTTGCAGACCTTTGTGTGACCATCCCCGTACTGCCAAAGGTGCCGATACGGATACATTTCTGGGATGCAGAGCCCGCAGAGGGGTTCCCGGCCAAGGCAAAGGTGCTTTTCGATAAAAGGGCACTGGATTTCCTTGATATCGAATCTCTTATATTCGCCGCGGAGAGGATGGCAGAGACCCTTGTCAATGAATCGTCAGATACCGACGAATAGGGAAGAATGACACGATCGGGCGGGGAGGTAATCCCCGCCTGGATGGGAAACGATGGCTACCTTTGCTTACAAGCTGAACCCAAATTGTGTACTTTAAGTACACAATTTGGGTTCAGCCAATTAAATGAACTGACAGGCACAAAGGCCTAGAAGAAATATTGGTACATTACCCGGAAACGCCAATCGTCCTGGGTTTTATCATCGAACTGATCCGGGGTCATGCCAACTGCAGCGGCCTCTGATGCCGAGGCATCGTCGGTATTTCTCTGCAGTAATGCTGCATCGACGGTAATGTATTGGTTAAATCCGTGGAAGTAATGGTTTATGCCCACGATAAACTGCTGCAGATTTTCTTCGACACCATATTTCCCATTGGAGAACTCGACCAGCTTCAGGCCGCTTTCCATGGAATTGAGGGGATCATTATCATACAGCCTTGCCAGGTAGGCATACTTGAAGACCGCCTCCCACTTCTTAGGCACGAAGAAATACCCAAGATTCACCCTCATGGCCCAACGATCCCAGGTCTGTTCCATATTCAGGGCGTTTCCATCGGGATCCTGGATAAACTCCTCCCATGCCCATTCCAGGTCCGCGGAGAAACCCACGTAACGAAACAAAACCGCGACGTCAAAGCCGTAATTGTTGATGTCGTGGATGCCCTTCTGCCGGCTACCGCTATTGTCATAATAGTAACCCTCCCTGTCCTTGGTCCAGAATCCTGAGAATACGGTAGCAAGTGCCGGCGTGGTATTGTAACCCATGTCACCCTGCATGAAATAGTTGTTGAAGGTCTTGGGCCCCATGGGGCCAGTTGGATCCGAGCCGGGAAGCAGATTCAGGCCTACCCTGAAGCTGTAGAGCTTGTCATCGCTGTTTACATCATTATAGCCCTGTGTGTCACGCCCGTTGAACAGGCCCAGCCAGTAACACAGAAATTGTTTCTGCCCAAGCATGTCCAGTTCGCCGTTTAACACCACGCCCTGAGATCTGTAATTTAGCATACCGCCTATGGGGAAACCATTTGAAAGAAGGTGCCCTCCGACCTTGAGGTCAGGGGTTCCACCTTTTGGCCAATATTTTTCACTGTCGTCGGTAAAGATCGTTCTGTCCGTTCCGTTCTGCTTGAATCCGCTCTGCCAGAACTCCAGTCCCAGTCCTGGAATCTTCATACGCCCGAATTGTACCCGGGCGTATTTGTATTTTTTCCAGACCACGAAGGCATCATGGACGTTTACCTTGCTCTTTGGCTCCAGTTGGATCTGGATGAAATATTTCCAGTCCTTGTTCGGTGCACTACCGTCCACGAAGAGCCTCAGACGCCGCATGGTAAAACTGCTGTAGTTTTCCTCAGCCCCGGCAATATCATCGTCCCTATTAAGATATGTATAACGGAGCTGGATACCGCTTCTAAGCCGCATCTTGTACTGGTTCCCGGTCTTCGGATTCGTGTACTCAAACCTGAAGCCATTCTTCCAGTACACCTTGGAATTCTGGGAGGTCGGCGTGTTAGCCTCCTTCTTCTCCAGTTGATCTATTCTTTCCATCAAGGCCTGGACCTGGGCCTTTAACGCCCTGACTTCATCATCCGTGGTGGACGCGCCCGTTGGGCTGACGGAGACCAGGCACCACAACACCATGGCTGCAAGACCCCACAAGAATAAGGAACTACCCCTCAAAGTGTGATTCATAAGCCCTCCTTTTGGGAAAAAAGTTTGTTAAAAAATTAACAACCTACTGTAAGTACAACAAAAAAACCTGACAGTCTTATATATTAGGTTAATATTTTCTGTCAACCCTGTAACATGCCATCCTAAACCTTAGGCCCAAAGTATTTTCACGGTAAACACATATCAAGGGCGCATTAAGGCCTATTCAAAGGCCTGGCGCATTCCCTTAGGGAACCTCGGCAGAAGACGGCCTGGCAAAAGATACAAGGCAACACCCCAGGTGTTTCTTCCGGAACGTACGATTACATATCCTGAATCGGTTTCCAGATCGATGACTATCTCTCCCCCGTGCAAAAGCCTTCTTATATCGAAAGGTTCAAGATCGACTACGTTTTTATCGGCCAAATCACCAAAACGCTGAACCATCACCGTTGTGGGCTTCAGATATATCCCGGCCCTTCTAACGAATGGAAGACCGCAACGTATGACCTTGAGGCCCGCACTCTCGGCGACCCTTCCCTTCCTGACGAGATATATTACCCTGGAAGATATCAAAAGATGATAAGGGATGAAGGTGGCAGGGGGGATGCCGAAACGCCTTTCCAGATATACGAGGATATTGCGGCGTTCAGATAGGTCTAAAAATCTTGGCCACGAAGAATCCCACTGAATCGATCTTGTGGGGATAAAATCTCCGGCACAACACACATGATTCATGGTACCCTCTCCCTTTGAAAGTTGTCAGCCCAGGCTCCCAATCGATAGGTGGAACCCAGGATAGAAGCCTTCCGTCCCTTTTCTTTAATAGGTGGCTGACCACCTCTTCGTTCTCCTGGGGATTCAGGGTACAGGTGGAATAGACCATGGTCCCACCAGGTCTCAGAAGGTCGAAGGCACGCTGTATCAAGGCCTTCTGGATCGCTGGCAAAAAGGTCCTTCCCTTTTTGAGATGGAGTATCTCGTCGTCCTTGCCCAGCCTGAATTTTCCATCGCCGGAGCAAGGCGCATCCACCAGAACCCTGTCAAAGGACCTAGTGACCGGAAAATGCTCACCCCTGTAGTGGGTTACCACCGTATTGGTAATGCCAAGCCTCTTTACATTGGACAGAAGCGCGGTGAGTCGGCCCAATTTCCTGTCATTCGCGATGATTATTCCTGAATCACCCATGACCTGGGCCATGTGAGTGGCCTTTCCACCAGGTGCTGCACAGAGATCGAGCACCATCTCGCCAGGCCTTGGTGCAAGGGCGATGACAGGCAGTGCAGAGCTTAGGGCCTGGGGATATATATAACCTAGATGATAGCTTACGGTCGCCCTCGCTTGCCCGGTAGCGCCCAACTTGAAAAGGTCCTTCACAGCCGTGGCCTCTGGCCTGATCCCCTCGCTATCCAAGGTGGAAAACACCACCTCTCTGGATGCCTTCAGCGTATTTATTCTAAAATACACAGGCAGGGACAATCTGAGGTGGGAAACATAGGCATCCCAATCAGGGATAAATTCCATGTAATCAGCCAGAGGACTGGGTATCATGGTGGATTGTGAATCCTTCAATAAGACAGCATGTATGCAGGCCGAAAATGTTTCCTGTTGGTTCCCGGCCTTTGCAAAATACATGACTTCAACATCCTCCGGCCGGAAGCAACCTTAGAAAGTCTGATGCTGGCCCATACCGCAGTGGACCCAAACATGGATAAACAAGGAGATGCTCCTTACGCTCCCTACAGGAGTGTTCCAGGAGCGACATACGGATCAATACGGAGAGCAACAAAGCCATGCCCTCGTACCAGATGGAGCTGTACACGCCCCCGGCTGGAACCGGACAAGGCCTCAGCCAACGTTTAATCCCTTTGCAGGACGTCCCTTACGTCTCCTCTGGACGGGCGGACCATCTGCCCTGGCATCCTCGGTCAGGATACCATGAAGGAAATAATCGCTTATCTGTGCAGCAGCAGTGGCAACGCTGTATTTTTTCCTGCCTGACAAAACCCAAAACCTCGACATCTCGTCCAATGCGCCAAAAAAAGAACGCTTGAATATACCGGGCATAACCTCTTCCCTGAATATTCCCTGTTTCTGTCCCCGCCGCACGATCTGGGATATTATATTGAGATATTCGGCAAACTTTCTGTTACGATATTCCTTCATGAACTTGCTGCTTTGCCTTAGCTCGACCTGTATCACCTCGGCCAGGTCCCTGTTTTTTTCCACAAGCCCCAAATGCAACCTAGCAAAACGTTGCAACTGCTGCCTTGGATCGTCACATCTTGAGATTTCTTGCTTTATATTGGCAATGATCTTGCCTATCTCCTCTTCGAAAATCGTGATGAGGATATCATACTTATTATTGAAATAGAGATATATCGTGCCATCGGCCACCTTTGCCTCCTTGGCTATTTCCGATATCCTGGAATTGAAAAAGCCGTTTCTGGCAAATACCCGGATGGCAGCCCGCACGATCTTATCGTGCTTGTCTGCTACTTTCATGTCTAATCTCGCCAGGACCTGCAAGGAGAATTTTATGAATGTACGCTCATTCAGATATTACATTTTGGAAGCAATTGCAAGAGAAAATGGGCACAAATTGATCTATTACATGTCAAGAAAGTTGAACACAAATATGTTAATTAAACAAAAAAATATTGTCTTTACAACTGATTGTCTATAGATCGGCCTGGCATTTGATTCCTGGACATATACGGGCGAAGCCTTCCGATTGCCCGGTGAATTCGATAATCCTTTCAGGGAAAAGATGGGGAAAAGCTATCGGAAGGATTCAATTTATCCAATCTATAAGCAGGGCTTCAGTAGGGACAACATCATGGCATTACGGGGCAAGCCTGCTTTTTCAAAGCATCCCCTATTTTGTATTGACAACGCAAATTTCCTATGCTAGCAATAGCTGCCTGAACAAAAAAGGCCAGGCCCGATGAAAGGGCCGTTAACTCAGTCGGTAGAGTATCTGCCTTTTAAGCAGAGAGTCGCTGGTTCTAGTCCAGCACGGCCCACCATGTCCCCGTCGTCTAGCCCGGTCCAGGACACCGGCCTTTCACGCCGGCAACACCGGTTCAAATCCGGTCGGGGACGCCAATTGAAACCAAGAGGGGGTTAGGTTGAAGGCCTAATCCCCCTTTTTGAAAGATCTCAATGCAGGGGCTGCCACAATTCTGCGTGGGTAAAAGACGATACCTGGTCCGTGCCTGGTATCCCCCTTTGATTTCCCGACTATGTATGTCCCTTTAAACCCTGGGGAAAAGCACCGACATAACATTCCGTTCATCATGCAGAACAAACCAGGGATGCCCCAAAACCATTCGTAACAATGATCCTCATTGAACCCAAGCCCTCATGTAGCCCGTGCCTTTGATACCGCAGCCCAAGGGCACGCGACACGGCCCTGATGGAGGATGTATTTTCATGTGTATGGGGCCTGTACACAAGGACCGGGCAGACATGAAAATTTGGATTGAAAACCAGCGCCTTCTAATTCAGGTAAGTAGTGGCCATCCATGGATGAAATCCCCATACATACAAAAATAGATAGGGCGTATCGACTTTTTGACCGAATCGAACAAGCCCTGCGGTCCGACAAGGAATTTTCGACTCTTCTTGACAATTATGAAAGATCCATAGATCTAAGCCACAAGGTCATGAAAGAGCTGAGGCTGGACCGGTGCTGTGCATTCTGCGCCACCCGGATACCTGGTGGAGGATGTTGCGGCAAGGGCATAGAAAATTGGTACGATGTCTACACATTATTATTGAACCTGTTTCTCGGTGTTACAATCCCTACAAAACGCCTGGGCACCAACGACTGCCTCTTTCTTGGATCCGGTGGCTGCAGGCTCAAGGCACGATTCCATTTCTGCGTAAACTACCTGTGTTCCAGGATAACAAACCGCCTCGATCCCCAGGAGTTGCTGAAGCTGACGGCGCAGTCAGGGACGGAACTCTTTCTTGCATGGCAACTCGAAAGTATATTGAGGACAAAAATAGATCCCTTCATCCCCAAAACCCTTCCTGGATGAGGGCGTTTTCATGCCGACTCGCGATACTAGACATACAGGTCGCATGACACCTTGAAAGACCTTGGTTTTCTGGGAGCAACATGGACTTTCTGTCAATATTATCCTATGGCTTTATGAGAAGGGCACTCGTTGCGGGCTGCCTGGTCTCCATAAGCTGTGCTATCCTTGGCATCTTCCTCGTGCTCAGACGGGAATCAATGATCGGCCACGGGCTTGCCCACGTGACCTTTGGAGGGGTGGCTCTGGCCCTGATGTTCGATATGGCCCCTCTGCCGGTCACACTCTTCACCGCCCTGCTGGCAGGATGGTGGATTACACATCTCAAGGAAAAGGCAAGGCTTGGCGGGGACACGGGAATCGGGATTGTCAGCAGTCTTGGAATGGCAGCTGGTGTATTGCTGGCCTCTCTTGCCGGCGATTTCAACGCCGATCTGCTCTCATACCTGTTTGGGACAATACTGGCTATAGGCCCTGAAGAGGTCTGGATAGCTGGAGGGCTTGCCGTAGCCGTCATAGTATGCCTTTCCCTTTTCTATAACGAGTTGATATATACTACATTCGATACAGAAACGGCCATGACGGCAGGTATCCCGGTAAG
>JAJRZR010000031.1 GCA_024275145.1 Deltaproteobacteria bacterium
AAAGCCTCCAAGACCAGGAGGCCTGAAAGATCCTTACGATTTCCCTGTTAGGGTAGATGATAGCATAGCCAGACGTCAACCTCGATTGAAAAAAACTAACCCGGCACGTCCCTCTGATTTGAAAAATTACAGTGCGAACCGTTTTCAAAAGGCTTAATATATTAGATTATGAATCAGTATGACAACTTAACATCGCCGATCAAGATCGCCCTCATAGGCAGACCAAACGTGGGCAAGTCCAGCCTTTTCAACCGGCTGACCAGATCCAGAAAGGCCCTGGTGGATTACAGCCCCGGTCTTACCCGGGACCGTCGATATGCAAAAATCACCTGGAATGGCCGCCCCATAGAGATAATCGACACGGGGGGCATCGTTGGGGAAGATGCGGAAGACAGCCTATCCGGCCTCATCCGCCACCAAAGCCTCATGGCCATCAACCAGGCGGATGTGCTTATTCTATTGGTCGATGCCCAGGAGGGATTGATGCCCGGTGACAGCGAAATCCTGGACACCGTAAGGAGCCTGGGCAAACCCTTTGTCCTTGCAGCCAACAAGGTGGACAACCCTGCCATGGAGGCATTGGCACTGGATTTTTTCCGCCTTGGGGTGGATAGTGTCAAACCTGTCTCTGCCATACACAACCGGGGGATAAGGGAAATGATGGATACGGCCATCGACAGGGTGGCTAGCAGGGCAAGGGAGGTACAGGATGGCCCCGGCTACGTCACCACACCTGGCCATACGGAAGATGACAAGATAAGGCTTGCAATCATTGGAAGACCCAACGTTGGAAAATCATCCCTGCTCAACGCCCTTGTCGGTGAATCTAGAATGGTGGTGGCCGATATGCCCGGCACAACCAGGGATGCCGTTGATACACTTTTGAAAAGGGATGGTGGGCCCGATATAATCCTCACGGATACTGCCGGGATAAGACGAAGGGCAAAAGTACGGGAGAAGATCGAAAAATTCAGTGTACTCAAGGCGATAGAGGCCATCAAAACATGCGACATTGCCCTCGTGGTGCTCGATGCCAGTGAAGGTATTACAGACCAGGACAAGAGGCTCATCGGGTATACACAGGAACATACAAGGGGCTGTATCACCATCTTTAACAAATGGGATCTGGTCCAGGGTGAAACGGGCCTCATCAGGCTGAGACAGGAGGAGTTAAGGCGTGCAAAACGTTTTGCACCACATGCGCCTCATATCAATATATCAGCACTCACCGGCAAGGGTATCAAACGGATAATCCCCTTAGCGGAAAGGATCTATGCGGATTTCAGCTTCAACGTCGGCACAGGGAGGCTCAACAGGCTCCTGCGTCAAGCCATCCTCAAACGAAGCCCCCCCATCCACCAGGGGCACCACCTTAAACTCTACTATACGACACAGGTTGCCACCAGACCCCCGGCCTTTACCATCTTTGCCAATTATCCAGACCAGATACCCGAGCATTACAAAAGATATCTTTCCAATTTTTTCCGAAGGGAGATGGGCATTGAATTTACCCCGGTAAGGCTGTTCTTCAAGGAACGGGAAAGAAAAAACAGGCATAGTGTCCTATAGTGCTATTGTTTACTACCAACTACCCAAGATAGAGAAATGAATAAGGGTATCTTTATACCCAGGGCCGTAAATGACCCAAGTACAAAAAAATATTTTGGATTTGTTATGGCCAGGCTATTGAAAATAGGCGATAAGGCCGTTGGCCTGATCGGCATAGAGGCCGCACTCAGCGAACTCAAAAAGGTAAGAAAAAATGACGGATTGATGCCAGAGGATGCAGCCAAGATACTATTGGAAGGGATTGAACGTAAAAACTATATCCCTCCCAACGCCAGGTCTGCATATCTCAAGGCACTTGCGCAATTATGGAGGGAAGAGACAGGCACCACCGGGTCACAGGATGGACAATACCAGTCCTTGAGGATACTTGGGCCAGACTGCGTTGGATGCAACCGGCTTGAAGAGATCGTAAGGTCCGTACTGGATGAAAGGGGAATAGCAGCAGACATTGATCACATAAGGGATCTTGACGAGATATGGCGCTATGGGGTAATCACTACCCCGGCCCTGGTTATCGGCAATAGGGTGCTTTGCTCAGGACGTGTGCCTACACGCGCACAGGTCGATATATGGATCCGGGAACTGTTTCAAAATACTTGACACAGATGCTAGCTCCCTTTTAAAGTACCTGGACCCGGTCAGGGGTTTTATCCAGAGTCTTCATGTCCGCTCGACCAAATCTGGGTACCCCCTGACATGAACGCGCCTTATCACGCACCTGAAGCGTTCGGAGCATAAGACATAAAAAGACCGGATGAACCTGTACCTTTTGGGTGCAGGGACTGTTTTGTACAAGGCGTGAAGAGGCCCTTGGGCCTGATCAGAAATACAGTGGTGGGCGTAGCTCAGCTGGTTAGAGCGTCGGGTTGTGGCCCCGAAGGTCGTGAGTTCGAATCTCATCGCTCACCCCACTTAGGATTATGTTGATGATCAGCACCCTGCGGACAGGCTGATGCAGGCTGTGTGATCATTTTAAGAAATCTATTGGAAAAGGGGGTTACAGCAGTATTGCCTGTACCCCTTTTTGGTTCCATTCCGGGTCTGTTAAGCTGGGGTTCAAAAGACTGTTCCGCACAAAGGTCCTTGTATCTGGCCACTGTCAAATTATCATCCAGGTATGGTGTGGGGTCCACGGAAAATGGCGATGATTTCTTAGGGGAATAAAGGAAGACTGGCACTTCGCCCTTGGCTTGGTCGTTTGGGGGCGCGTAAAAATCTGGCTGGCATCTGGCCCATATATGAACGAACGTAACAGGGAGACAAGACCTCCTAGAACAAAAAGCAGAAAAAGAAACAAGGGCAACGAGAAATCCGTCGCCTCTCCTGATGCATGTATCAGGGCATCGAGGCGCATGTCCAATATCGAGCGCCTGAAATCGTTCCTGCATGTATTTAAAAGGGATGACAGGGTATTAATCGTCATAGTTGCAGACCCGGATTCCATGTCCAGCGCAATGGCTGTAAAACGAATACTTGCCAGGCGCGTCACAGAAATTACCATTGTCCATCCCAACCAGATAAAGAGAATAAACAATATAGCCATGAGGGATTTCCTGAAAATCCCTCTCCAGCCATTAAGGGGGACCAAGCGGGACAAATATACCAAGTTCATCCTCCTTGATTCACAACCTACCCACCGGCCTGAATTTGGCTCCATTTCATTCGACGTCGTGATTGACCATCATTCTGTCTCCCAGGGATGGGACGCCAGATTTGTAGACATAAGGCCTGATTACGGGGCAACGGCATCGATGCTCACCGAATACCTCAGGTCGGCCAACATCAAACCATCCGTTGCCCTGGCCACGGCCCTGTTCTATGGTATCAAGGTAGATACGCAAAACTTCACAAAGATGGCCAGCCATGCCGACATTCTCATGTTCCAGTACCTGTTCAAACGGACGAATCAGCAGCTCCTCAGCAAGATAGAAAATTCGGACATACGAAAATCCGAGCTTAAATATTTCAAGATTGCCCTGGATGAGATGAAGACTGGCAAGAACCGGATTTATGCGCACCTCGGCAGGGTAGGGAATCCGGATATCCTGGTAGTGGTGGCAGATTTCTTCACCCATGTCCATGATATAGGCTGGGTGATCATCTCAGGCCAGTATGGGGAAAAACTCATAGTAATCTTCAGAAGTGATGGTTACAAGAAGGATGCTGGAAAGCTCGCAGCAAGGGTATTTGGAAAGATTGGGGCGGCAGGTGGCCACAGGCAAAGTGCGAGGGCCGAGGTATCGCTCAAGAACCTGCCCGAAACAGCGACCAAGAATTTCAATTCCAACACATTGCGCAGGCTGTTTTTAAAACATCTTTCCTAATATACCATAAATCTCTAATAATTCGGGAGCATGCCAAGGGCGGGAAAGAATTTCAATTCCAACACATTGCGCAGGCTGTTTTTTATAAGGGGAACAAGATGCCTAAGACTGTAGCGATGGTACTTGCCGGGGGCAGGGTAAATGAACTCGAGGTGCTCACCTTTCTGAGACCCAAATCGACGGTACCCTTTGGCGGACTGTATAGATTTATCGATTTTCCCCTTAGCAACCTGATGAATTCAGGCATTGAAAGGGTGGGTATCCTCAGCCAATATAGGTCCTCATCCCTTATTGAACATATCGGTACAGGGGCCTCCTGGGATATGCTTGGCAGGCACAGGGGAATCACCCTGCTGCCTCCCTTTCAGGGCATGCATGAGTCGGATTGGTACAAGGGCACTGCGGATGCGGTATACCAGAACCTGGATTTTCTACACAGCCACAAGCCCGACTTCGTACTCATTGTCTCAGGTGACCACATCTACCACATGAATTATCAAGATCTTATTGAATTCCACATGGACATGCATGCCGATGTCTCCTGTGCCTTTGTAGACGTGCCGATATCAGATGCCTCACGTTTTGGCCTGGGTCGCATTGCAAACGACGACTACAGGGGTGGAAGACTGGTCGAATATTCAGAAAAACCCAAAAAACCCATATCGACCTGGGCATCAATGACAACATATCTTTTCAGGATGGAGGTACTCGAGGAGGTGCTGGCAGAAAACGCAAAGATGGATTCACATGAATTTGGCAGGGATATATTTCCTGCCCTTCTGGGCCGTTTCAGGGTATACGGTTACCGATTTTATGGTTACTGGGCCTATAGCAGGACCCTTGATGAATATTGGCAGGCAAACATGGACCTGTTGGGCAAAAACCCCAAGATAAACCTTTCAAAGTGGCTGGTGAGGACCAATCTTGACCACGAGGCCATAAGGGACCGCGGGCCAGCCCTGGTGGACTTCCACAACATCGAGGCCGGAGGTGCCAGGGACACACGTTTTTACAACGGGGTAAGAATCGAGGGAAACGTGGAACACTCCATTCTCTTCCCTGGAGTGCATGTGGAGGCAGGGGCCAGCGTAAGGGACTCCATTCTTTTCTTTGACACCCAGGTAGGACCTGGTGCACAGGTGGAACGTACCATTACCGATATAGGGGTAAGTATAGGGAAAAATTGTACAATAGGCGCAAAAGGCGCCCCCCTGACAGTGATTGGAACCAGAACGCAGGTGCCACAGGGCGTAAAGATCGGGGCAGGTAGTAGTCTGCACCCTGAGCTTCAGGCCGAACATTTCATGAGCATGGAATATCCCCCTGGCACAGTCATTGGGAGTGAGCGTTATGCCAAGCCCGGGCCAATCCCTCATTGACAGATATCAAAAGTTCCTTCAGCTTGTAAGGCTTGCGTAAGAAGGTAAGTTTCCTGGCATTGATATCCTTCCACAGGGAACGGTCGTCGGTATAGCCACTGGCCATGATTACCGGTAGCTGTGGCCTTGCGTTTAGAATCTTTTCAACAAGGGAGAGTCCGTTTCCATCAGGCAGGACCACATCGCTGAACAGGAGATCAAGGCCATCCTTGTGCCTTTCGAAAAGCTCAAACGCATCCTTTACCGTCCCTGCCTCGAAGACATGGTAACCGGCATTCTGCAAAACAGTGGCTGCCATACGCCTGACCGCCTCGTCGTCTTCCAATATGAGTATACGCTGGCCCTTACCCTTACAGGAATATGTCACGTCGTCATTTTTTGCCTCAGGCAAGAGGTCTCCGGACAAAGCAGGCAGAAAGACCTCGAAGATGGTGCCTTCGCCTTCACGGCTGTGGCAGTTGATCCAGCCCTGGTGTTCCTTTACGATACCGTATACAACGGCCAGCCCCAGCCCTGTCCCCTTCCCCTGGCCCTTCGTGGTGAAAAAGGGTTCGAATATGTGATCGAGGATCTCTGGACTCATCCCTTTACCGGTATCCTCCACAGCAAGGCGGACAAAGTATCCTAGACGCGCATAGGGATACTGGTCACAGTATTCCTTTCCTATGGTGACTAGGCTAGTTGAGACAATGATTTTCCCGCCCTCCTCCATGGCGTCCCTGGCATTTAATGCAAGGTTCATAATCACCTGCTCCAGATTGCCGCGGTCTCCTTCAAGCAGGGCTGGTTTGTCCGATGGCCTCGTTTCGATGAAAATGTCTTCCCCTATGAGTCTTTCGAGCATCTTTCTCATACCTTCGACGATCCTATTCATGTCTAGCGGCTCGTGCCTCATGGGTTGACGGCGGCTGAAAAGCAACAATTGGCGCACCACGTCAGCGGCCCTTAGGGCAGTTCTATGTATCTGTTTGAGATTGCGATAGATAGGCTCGGTTGGGGCAACCTGCATGAGCGATAGCTCAACAAATCCCTGGATAGCCGTAAGCATGTTATTGAAGTCATGGGCCACACCGCCTGCGAGGGTACCAACGGCCTCCATCTTCTGGGCATGGATCAGTTGATCCTGAATCCTTTCCTTCTCTTCCTCGGTCTTCTTTTTCTCGGTTATGTCCCTCAAAAATTCCACCACACCGATCACTGCCTTTTTTTCATCAAAAACCGGATATGCGAACACCTCCAGGTACCTTATATTCCCTGAAAGGTCTTGCCGTTCGACCTGGGCCCTTTGAAGGCTGCGGCTGGAGATGGCCATCAGGGCCGGGCAGCCGTCACATGGTTCGGTCCTTGAAAAAAACACCTCGAAGCACTTATTGGGCCCTGGCACACTGAAGAGACGATTTTGCCTGTAAAGGCTCTGATTGCCGGCCTGGATGGTCAAATCCAGACCAAGTACCAGTATCTCATCCTGTATCCCGTTGAAGACACTCTCCAGGAAGAGTTCATGCCTGAGTATCGCCTCCTTTGCCTCCTTATGTTCCTTTACCTCCTTTTCAAGTCTTTCATTCGCCTCCAGCAACATCTGGGTCCTTTCTTGAACCTTGAGTTCAAGACTGTGCTTGTTCTCCTCAATCTTACGAATGAGGCCGAGCTGCCCCCTTCTGTAGGCCTCCATGCGATTTACGAGACCGTAAAAAACCAGGAACAGGACCATAAAAGAGACGAACAAGACAAGGACCGTGATTGCCACGGATCGAACTAAGAACCTGTTGGCATCCTTTATCAACCCTGTAATATCCTCAAGGACCACCAGGCCACCGATCGTATCGCCCTGATAATTAGAGAAAATCGGTATGGCAGAGGCAAGGTACCTGCGGTCTCCGACCCTTATCTTTATTTCATCTCCCCCGGACCGGAACACCGGGCCAGCCCTTTCGAACAGCGAACCAGGCTGTGCCAGTATTATAGAATTGCCAGACCTTATAAAAGGTCTCGTAACCCCTTCCGCCTTTTCCCACCTGGAGGACATGAAATAAAGGGCTGCCGACAGGTCGAAATTATTTTTCAATATATCTATGAGCTGCTCGGCGTTTACGCCAAACTCTACGGAGCCCACGAAACGCTCATTATAGAATACCGGTTGGACCACGCGCCACAGGGCCCCGTAATAGCCTATCTCAAACCCTGTCTTTTGTATTTTATCCCTGTCCACTGCCTGGAGGATAGGTCTCTGGGTATGTATGTACCCTTGATTATCTACTGGTTGGTACATATCCACGAACAGATCTCCCCCTGGCAGGTGGAAGTGCATAATTCGGAAAAAGGGATTTTCATCCCTCATGGCCCTGAAGATGGGAAGGCTCAAACGATAGAGGGCCTGCCGGTCCTGTTTCGCAAACGCCCGGACTATTTCCGGATGTATGGTCAGAAGGCTCTTGATTCGCTGCGTATACGGGGTAAAGGCAACATATTCAATTTCCTTTATGTCAGAAAAAATTTGCCTCTTATCCCTGTCGGAGCGGAGTCTTAATTGATTATGATAATTGGTCAGTCCCTGGACAAGAAAAAAACAGGCTAGAAATATAATTATTAAACTGATAATAAAAATGGTCTTTTTGTATATATTCACTTTTTCTTACCGTGAAGACATGTCCCCAACCCTGGCCAATGTCTTCATGCCCGGGATGCAGCACAGGTATACGGGCTGCAGAATATTTGATTTTATTCACTGGTGACCTGGTTGCATGGCAAGATCCCGCTTGAAAAAATAAAACAATAATCTATTTCAGGCAATCCTATTATTTTGCTGGGAAAATTTATCCATCGTTTGGACAGTCATTTTTGCCGGTCAGGACATCTCAGGGGCAGGTGGCTGCTGATCCGATCACAAAGGTGGCGGAAGGATACAGCCTTGCAAAAAACAAGATTTCTCAGAGGTTTCCACTTGGCATTGCGCGCCTGAAAGTTTATCTTGCATGGCTACCAATAGAGAATCTTTTTATGGAAAGGCCCTAACGAGATTGTTCCGCCAGGCCTTCAGGGGCTGCGTCCCCAACTTTCGTGCGGCCTGTATAGCTGTGCCGAGCCCCAGATATGAAAACATGGCCCGAACCCGGGCTATATTTTCACGATAAAAATTCTTTTAGCGGAAGGGAACTTTTAGGAGATGCATACGACCAACAGAGTTCAAGAAAAAGACGCATGTGCCATAATCGCCCTTGTTGACAAAAGGGGACACAGTACCCATGCCAATATCGTCAAGACCATCGAGGCCCTACAAAAAATGGGACACCGGTCCGGGGACATCAACGGAGAGGGGGATGGTTGCGGCATACTATCGGATATCCCCAGGGAGGTCTGGGGAAAACGCCTCGCAAGGGAGGGGTTGAGCCAACATTTGGCCGAAAGCAGGAACTTCTTCGTGGGTCACTTCCTCCTCCCCCATGTAATAACGGGCCAATCCCTGGAAATAACCGAAAAGATCAAGAAACTCTTCCTTGAAAAGGGAATCGATATCCTCATGGAGATAAAGGGGGGGACCCGTAACGAAGAGCTTGGCCCAAGGGCCTTTGCCGAAGCCCCCCTTTTTTGGCAGATTGCCGGCATGATAACCGATGAAAACAGGTATGCTGCACAACGCAGGTTGTTCAATCTCCAGATGGAGATAGAGTCGATCATACCGGATATCCATATAGCCTCCCTTAGTCTCGATTCAGTAGTCTATAAGATAAGGGGCCTTCCTGATTTGCTTCCACGGGTCTATCCAGAGCTGATGGACAAGGACATCACATCGGTAATTACCCTGGGACACAGCAGATATTCCACCAACACATTGCCCACGGTCGAAAGGGCTCAGCCCTTTTCCGTACTGGGCCACAATGGAGAAATCAATACCATAGAGCGGCTGAGGAGCACGGGAAGGATACTTGGCATAGAACCCGTGCCCGGCGGAAGCGATTCCCAGGATCTAAATCGCCTCATAGAGGGTCTTATAAATCTCTACGGACTAGACCCAATGGAGGCATTGGAGATGGTCTTCCCCACCATCCACAGCGAGGTAGAACACTATAGGGAAGACCTTCAGCGTCTGTATGCATATTACCGATGGTTTTTCCCTTCCTCCGCACAGGGGCCGGCCGCAGTAGTGGCCCGGTATGGAAATCTGTGCATGGGCAGCGTGGATGCACTTGGACTCAGGCCTCTGTGGTTCGGCGAAAGCGATTATGAATACTTCCTCTCGTCCGAAAAGGGGGTCGTCAACCTGGAAAATACGCTTAGCGACCCAACCCCACTGGCTCCTGGGGAAAAAATCGCCATACAGGCAGGCAGAGGGCAACGGGCCAGGGTGTTCAATTATAACGAGTTCCAGGAGAGGCTTCTGGAACTAATGGACAGCAGGGGAGACATACTGAAGGTGACGAGATTCCTGAGGCACTCTATCCCCGAGGCCAACAAAAGGAGGCAGCCACCCGCTCCAGGTTCTGTTGAGCATTGCAAATTATCCCATGGTAAAACCCCTGTGGAAGGATCCCTTTCAAACAACATACTGGCCGCCCTTGGATGGCAAAGGTATGACGTGGACCTGGGACGCAGGATCGCGCTTGAAGGTGCGGACATAATAGGTTCCATGGGTTATCAGGGTCCCCTGGCCTGTTTCGTTGCCGAGGAGGCCCTTCCTAATTGTTCGGAATTCTTCAAGGAAAACGTGGCGGTCGTTACCAATCCCTCGATAGACCGGGAAAGAGAGGCCGAACACTTCACCACCAGGATCATACTGGGGGACCGGCCTTCTTTGACCGCCGACAATGTTCCATCTCCCACTGGCCTCGAACTCATGACCCCGTTGCTTTTGGATATTCATGGACTTGAAGGCCATTTATCCATTGATGAAGCCAGGGGGCTTGCTGAAGATTTCGGTTCAGCATTATTGGAAGACGTGCTGGATTTTTTCGGTTGCGGCAGGCGGGATCCCTCCAGGATAGGGATCATTGACGCCACGTTCATCCCTGAAAAGGGAATAAAGGCTCGTCTGGATGAAATCAGCGTAGAGGCCAAGAATGCCATAGACAACGGGGCGGTACTCATCGTCCTGGATGACTCGGCGGGCTTTGCTGACGGCAAGGTCTATCTGGATCCAGCCCTGACGGTCACCTACCTGATGGGTGAACTGGAAAGGGAAAACATCAGGAGAAGGACAAGTGTAATCGTACGTTCAGCTGCTATCAGAAACCTCCATGATATCATGTTCCTCATGGGACTTGGGGCCGATGCCCTGTGCCCATACAAAATGTGGCAGATGGCGGCCGGATTTTCAAATGAAAAGGTAGACAAGGTAAAGGCCCTTGCCAATACCTTGGATGTACTTCAGAAGGGGATGGAAAAGGTCATGTCCACCATGGGTATACACGAAATATGTGGATATGGTCGGATCTTCGCCGCGATCGGCCTGAACAGAGAATTGGAAAAGTATTTCCATCTGCCCAGCTTCTGCTCCTCTGAAAAACAGGGGCTGGACTTTTCGTTGCTGGAGAAAATGGCCAAGAAACGCTACGAAATCGCTATCTCCAAGGAGGAACACGAACTTTATACAGATCCAAAAAGGAATCCCAGGGTAGGAAGGGTCCTGAGAAAGACCGCAGAGGGCAAGAAGGGCTATCTGGAAATGTCTACGGACCTGGCCAGAATCGACGAGGAACTCCCTGTTGGGATGAGGCACATAATGGCCGTAAAATACGCGCCTGAAAAACGCCGTATCACCATGGACGAGGTGGACATCTCCATAGGTCGGCACAGTATGCCTATTCTCATAGCGGCCATGTCATTCGGATCCCAGGGTGAAAATTCCTTCAGAACCTATGCCGAAGCGGCCAAAAAGGTCAACATCATATGCATGAACGGCGAAGGCGGAGAGATCCCGGACATGCTCGGCAAGTACCGGCACAACCGTGGCCAGCAGATTGCCTCTGGACGTTTCGGTGTCTACATGGGCCTCTTGAATTCTGCCGATTACCTGGAGATAAAGATAGGACAAGGCGCAAAACCAGGTGAAGGCGGCCATCTTCCCGGCTCAAAGGTATCGGAGATAGTTGCCCAGGCTAGGCACTGCAAACCTGGCATTACGCTCATATCCCCTTCCAACCAACACGATATCTACTCCATAGAGGATTTGGCACAGATCATTACCGAACTCAAGACGGCCAATCCCTATGCCAAGGTCTCGGTGAAGATACCGGTCACCAGCGGGGTTGGAACGATTGCAGTAGGCATAGCCAAGGCCGGGGCAGACATCGTAAACCTGAGCGGCTTCGAGGGAGGAACCGGGGCGGCCAGGGAACATGCCAAGCGGTATGTCGGCCTTCCAGTAGAGGTCGGTGTTACAGAGGCCCACAGGGCACTTTGCGAATCCGGCCTCAGGGACAAGGTGGAAATCTGGTGCGATGGTGGCCTTCGAAGTGGCACCGACGTGGTCAAGATGATCCTGCTCGGGGCCAACAGGGCAGGCCTTGGGACCGTTGCACTCATGGGGGTCGGATGTATCAGTTGCCAACGCTGTCATCTGGACAGATGTCCCAGGGGAATCTCCACCCAACTGCGTTCCAAGGAACAGGCAGAGGCCAGGGGGGTAAAGGGCTTTTCACCCAGGAAGGTGGACATAGAGGCAGAGAACCTGGCCAGATTGTTAAAGGCCCTTGGGGACGAGATCCGCTACATAATGGCCAACATGGGAGAAAAAAATCTTCAGGATCTCGTGGGTAGGACCGACCTGCTGGAGCAGGTCAAAATGCTGGAGCGCGTCGATGTCAAAAAGTTGCTGGAAAAACCTGTCATGGATAGCTTGCCCAGGGAGGCATCCAGGATCAAGACGGTACGCAGGCCATTGAATTATCTTACGAAACTCATGTCAGATCTGGTTATGAAACAGTTTGACAAAGGACAAGAAATCGTACGCTTTACCGACCGGGGGGTCAAGAGCACCGATCGGGCCATAGGAACCTATCTGGCCGGTGAAATCACCAGGAGGTTCGAGGATCTGGGGAACAGAAAGGCCATATTGAGGCTTGGCAACTCGGTACCGGGTAACGGACTGTGCGCCTTCAATATAGAGGCTATCGATACCATTGTCTCCGGTGGCTCCCAGGACGGGGCCGTAAAGGGTAGCTTTGGAGGCTATCTAGGTGTACTCAAGGGTCCTAACGTGCTCGGGAAAATGGTGGACGGCTCAACAGGAAAAAGCTTTGCCTATGGGGCGATCAAGGGCACATTCGTGGTCCAGAACATGGCGGACTCCAGGGCGTGCATAAGGTTTTCAGGGGCCGATGTGGTCTTCGGCAGGCGCATAACAGAACCTGTCCACGATGAACTGGGCAACATCGCAACCCGTGCCTTTCTCAAGGGCTTTGCCTTTGAATACATGACCGGCGGTCGTGCAGTAGTCCTTGGCGATCCAGGACCGTGGATGTGCGCGGGTATGACAGGTGGCGTGATCTATCAATGTCTGTATCCTGAATACCGTTTTGACAGAGACGCAATCCGCAGACGTCTTGCCAAGGGGGCGAACGTAAACATCAAGGGCATCACCCGTGAGGGCCTTAAGGATGTCGAGGAACTCCTTGGAACCTATATCAAAAAGCTGCAAAAGAGCTTCCAGATCGATGAAGCCAGAGCAGTCCAAGAGATACTGGAGCAGGCTGAGCAAAGATTTATAATGATAGTACCCAAACCGCTAAAGCCAAAATCCGCAGGTTGATACCCCGTGCCTCTCCCCTCACTGGATAGACGCCCTGAAGGAGGGGTGATGCATCTTCACTCCGCATAGACTTACCCATAGACGGTATGGGGAGGATAAAAAAACAGGCGGTCCAGGTAATCACCCGGTCCGCCTGCCAAATTACAATCCGAAAAAATTTTCTAGTTCAGTGGGTGTACATTGGACGCCTGGGGACCTTTTGGACCCTCAACTATTTCAAACTCCACCGCCTGCCCTTCGTCCAGGCTCTTAAAGCCGTTTGTATTTATGGCACTGTAATGGACGAATACATCGGGACCATCATCCTGAGAGATGAATCCAAAACCCTTCTTGTTGTTGAACCACTTTACTGTTCCCTTTGTCATGGACTTTTACCTCCTTTTGTTACTTACCGGGTGCCTCTACCCATTAATGCTCGTAATATGGCTCGAAATTCCCAGACGAAAGGAGAAAAGTCCTGACGCTGTCTTTCTCACCCTACGGCATATTTCCTAAAACCATCGAGCCGGGGGATGATCCCTAAACCTTCATGCGGCCCATTACTTGATGCCGCATCCCAGGGCATAATAACACGGCCCAAGGATAAAGATACATTTTTACGATAAATTATAGGTGAACGCCATGTTTGGGTCAAGAAAAAAACTTCGGTTAAAAAAATATCATGAATAATATTCCTCAAAAGAAGTTTTTCAAAGGGAACTAATATCTATTCACCAGGTGGCGGCTCAGGCAGATCCTTTTTTTTCTTCGAAAAATGTGTTATGCTATTGACAATTTTGCCACATCATGGCCGAAATTTTTCTAAGGATCTTGTATTAACTCAAGGGCATCTCTAAAAATTAGAGATTTTATTCAAGGGTGAGGCGTGTGAAAGGAATAAATGCAGATATTGTACTGATATCTCAAGCATTATTTCTTGAATACAACAACGCCATTGGATAAAAGAACAATTTTTAAAGATACCCTCAATTTACATGGGAGAAAAAAATAGATGTTCGACGTAGGCGAACTAGCGGTTTATCCGGCTCATGGGGTAGGGATCATCGAGGCAATCGAAGAAAAAGAGCTAGGTGGTGCGAAACATATCTTCTATGTCATGCGTATCCTTGAAAACGACATGAAGATCATGATTCCAAAGAATAATGCTGGCAACGTCGGACTGAGGGCGATCATTTCCCAGAAAGATGTGGAGGAGGTCTATTCCATCTTAGAGGAAAAGGATGTCAAGTTCACCCCCCAAACGTGGAACCGCCGGTACAGGGAATATATGGAAAAGATAAAGACCGGCTCCATCTTTGATCTGGCCGCAGTCCTTAGGGACCTTTATATCCTGCAAAAAGACAAGCCCCTCTCCTTCGGTGAACGAAAGATGCTGGAAACCGCCAAGGGGCTCCTGGTCAAAGAGCTTTCCATAGCCAAGAACAAGAAGGAAGAGGAGATCGCCCAGGGTATCGAATCCATATTTGGAATCGAGGTAAGCCATGTCCCCGCTCCGGAAGACCTTCTGGATGCGGAGGTAGAGATTTAATCCCCCACTATCCAAGAATGGAACTTGAGGTCAAGGCCTGTGATTCCGGAAAGCGATTGGATAGATTCCTGGCCATGGAGCACCTCAATCTGTCCAGATCCCACATAAAACGTCTGATACAGACGGGCCATGTAGAGGTCTCTGGACGTACCAGGCCAACCGCCAGCCTCAGGGTCAAGGCTGGCGACCGGATCAGGGTCCACATACCGCCGCCGCTTCCGATTGAAATAAGGCCTAAACGCATACCGCTGGATATTGTCTTTGAGGATCGTAATCTCATTGTCTTGAACAAACAACCAGGCCTTGTGGTCCATCCAGGTGCTGGAAACGAGGACTCTACCCTGGTTCATGGCCTGCTCCATTATTGCAAGGATCTTTCTGGTATCGGTGGTCTCCTACGCCCGGGCATAGTTCACAGATTGGACAAGGATACATCTGGCCTGATGCTGATTGCCAAAACAGATATTGCCCACAGGCTCTTGGTGGATTGCTTCAAACATGGGGGGATCAGGAAACTCTATACCGCGCTCGTCTCGGAGGCGCCCTCCGATCTGGGCGGCACAATTGAAACAATCATAGGCCGACACCCAGTCAATAGGAAAAGGATGGCTACCAATACCCGGACTGGTAAGATGGCCAGGACCCGCTGGCACAAGATAAGGTCGTGGCACCACGCTGCCCTTGTCAATGTGCGTATATTTACCGGAAGAACCCACCAGATCCGTGTCCACATGCAACACATTGGGCATCCGGTGCTGGGCGATAAACTTTACGGGGGGCCCATGAGGCTGCTGACCGGGGCCAGGCCAATCCCAATTGTGAGACAGATGCTCCACTCCACCCAATTGAATTTCACCCATCCGATAACGGGCCAGGATATGGAATTCAAGATCTCCCTGCCGGACGATATGTCCGAGATTATCGAAAGGCTTGATGAAGATGATTGATAGCCTGGATCTTCACTTGAAACCAATAGGATGGGTCCACTGCCCTGCAAAAAAGCCGCCACGTCACTGGACAGTCTCAGACCTGGAAGGGGAACTGCGTATGGACCCCAGGTACCTGGAAGGGTTAAGGGATATAAAACCAGGCCAACGCATAGTAGTGATTTTTTATTTCCACAAGAGCCCTGGGTTCAAAGATCGATTCCTGATTCAAAGTCCTCCTCATATGAACAAGGAACTCGGGGTATTCAGCACCTGTTCGCCAAGGCGTCCCAATCCCATAGGGATGTCTGTATTGAAGGTACTGGGGGTAGAAGGGAATGTGATACGGGTTAAGGGCCTCGATATGCTGGACGGAACACCCATCCTCGACATCAAACCCTATATCCGGCCAAGGGCGACTAGTGATCCTGATGATTGACAGGCTGGCGGCAGGATGCCGGCACACTTGAAAACGCCATCCCTCTTTACCGATAACCTTGTTGCCTGCCGGGAAAAGTGTGCCCGTTGATCCAAATCATGGCGGCTTCATGAACGTCCTTACCACCATATGTGCGCTCCCATCAGCGTGAGCACCTCGGTGTCCACCTTTGATCACTACGGATACGGTACCATCCAAATCCGTACGAAAGACCCTGCTTCCGGCCAACCTGTAGCGCCTTACAATGCGACCGTCAGGCAATCCGAGGAAATTCCTCCAACCCACCGGAATGATCGCCACCATTGGCCTGGTCATCTGGACAAAATCCATACTGCTGGAGGTACTGCTGCCATGATGTGGCACTACCAGTACGTCCACCGGTTTTGATATTCTCCTGTCAACACACCTTTCCCTGGCATGACCGATATCGCCGGTAAGCAGAATCCTTTTGCCGGCGAATTCAAGGCAGAGCACCAATGACCTGTCATTACGATCCCGGGTATGTGGACATGCATTGGCCGTAAAGACGTAAAGGGATACACCCTTCGCCACCTTCACCTCCTTTGATTCCCTGAAGATACGGCGCCTTACCCTATACCTTGAAACCTGCCTCAGAAACCTGTGCCAGGTGAGGCTGTTCTTGTTCGTCTGGGCACTGGTCCAGACCTCACCTATGGGAAATCGATCGAAAAGGGAGACAAGACCTCCTACATGGTCTTCCTCCGGATGGGAAACAGCCATTATATCGATACGATCGTAACCCAACGCGCGGATAAAGGGACCAACCACTGCCCGTCCTATATCGAACGTACCGCCCCTGAGCCCACCGCCATCCACTATCATCATCTTTCCACCTGGAAGCTCGATTACCTGGCATGTCCCCTGCCCTACATCCAGCACATGAAGTCTCAGCCTGGACGCACCATGGTCGATCATGGAACCAATGGCAGTAGCAGCCACAAGGAACGATACCATGAGTGCAGGCGCCACGAGCCATTTCCTCCTGGACAAGGCCATGACGAAGACGATGATCGTTGCATATGCCAGGAGGATCTGCCACACATGGGGCCTGGATAACCACATGAATGCATGGCTCCAAGAGGAAACAGATTCCACTGCCCTGGTCAACCATGACAACACAGTCTCCATCATCCTCCACATCAATCCATCCATAATGGGAAAGGGAATGAGCAATACCGAGACGACAAGGCCTGGAAGGATCAGGATGCCTGTAAGGGGCACCACCAGGAGATTCAATGGCACCCCAACTAGTGAGAGCCTGTTGAAGTAGAAAGCGACCAACGGTGCGGTCGCCAGACTGGCTACTGTCGTAACCATTAAAATGGCCATGAACCTCTGGCCGATACCCCTAGGGGCACCGGTATCTGCAACCGGATAATATCTATAAAAGAGTATCAGAAAAAAGACCGCGGTAAAGGAGAGTTGAAACGAAACGCTGAAAAGATAGAAGGGATTCATGAGCGTAATAACCCAGGCGGCCAAGGCGAGGGTATTGAGGCCATCCTGGGGCCTGTCACATATATAGGCCAGGCCGAATAGCAGGATCATGATCATGGCCCTTACTGCAGATGGAGAAAACCCGGCCATCCCTGCGTATAGAACGGCACCGGCCATCCCTGCTCCTGCTGCCACCTTCTTTACCGGAAGGTGCAAAAGCGCCCATTCCCAATGGCCCAATGCCAATCCAAGCAGCCCCCCCGCGAAAAGGGCGACCAGGGCCATATGCAGCCCCGAAACGGCAAGCAGATGACCCAGGCCGGTGGCGGCAAAGGCATCCCGCAATCCAGGCGAAAGCCATGCCTTCTCTCCGGTCAAAAAGGCCATGGCCACGGCCTTGGGATTATTGAGATGCACGTTGCGGTCAATCCTGCGCATCAATGCCGATCTCAAGGTCTCGATACAGTAACGTAAAATCCTGGCTGGTCCGCGTGGAACGACCTTTCCAATCCGGGTTATATAAAGGCCACTGCCAACGTAACCCCTCACCATTACACCCCTAAGCGCCCACCATCCCTCTGCATCAAAGGCGCCCGTGGTCTTGAAGTTCCTGATCCTTCGGAACCTGGCCCTGAATCTTATGGCGTCACCCACCCTGAAGTAATCATAGTCCACACCCCTGACCGCAAGACTTAGCCTACCCGATATAGGTATATCGCCGCATGGCCGGTTCCATGCGCGGGATTCTACAATCAGCCTGGAACCATGGATTCCCATTGGAAGGGGGGAAGCAACGATCACCCCTGTTACAACGGCGTCACCGTCCTGATCCGCAAGCTTCAACAGCCTCTTGGAGGATTGTTGTAATTGTTTTCCATGGAGATGGAAGTGCCAGCACCCTATGGAAAAAAGTAACAGAAAACCTGCTATCCAGCACAGGTATTTGCCCGGTCTGGATCTGCGTCCTAGGCATGTAGCCAGAAGCACGATTCCCAGTAGACAAATTGGGATTAGATAATAATTGATAGAAAGGTAATGGTAGTGGCGGGCCCAGATTATTCCGATGGCAAAAGGCAGGAAAAGAAAGGCCAACTATTCTTCGATTACCTCGATCTTACGGATTTCCCCGCCGATTATACACGTCGGAGCCGGATGCTGATCAAATATTCCACCATATGCAGGCAGGTTCCTCCCGTGGGCAGCTGCAACCTGGCCCTTCAACCGGCCTATCTCATCGTTGAGTTCCTCGACCCGTTCAAGCAACCTGAGTATGATGTCGATCCCGGCGATATTGATACCAAGATCCCTCCTGAGTCTTCGGATCTTGGCCAGCCGCTCAAAGGCCGAACGGTCGAATAGCGGCTGCCCCGATAGAAAATCCTGGGGCTCTACCAGGCCTTCCTCTATATATTTCCTGACCGTCTTCGGGCTGATACCTAACTCCTGGCATACATATCTCAGGGTAAAATGCATTCGATCCATCGTCGCTAACCATTCCTTGCTATATTTCCCATAAGCCTTCAGGCGGCCCTCCACCCTTGATGCCGCACCCCGTAGCATGAAGACAGGACCCGGGGATAGGATGTGTTTACCTTGAAAACATACCCTCTGTCAGGGCAGTATTTTCACGTCCAGGGGGGCCTGTACAAGGGTCGAGCCAGACACAAAGATTTGATGAAAGATTAATTCTATTTTACTGCCCTGGCAAGGGATTGCCCGTCTGTGTCGCCCAGGATCAATCACACTTTGAAAAGCCACAGGAACGGCAGAGCAGGCATCCTTCCTCCGGTTCTAAAACCCCGCCACATTCCGGGCACCCCATTACCGCTGGCTCTTTCCTATCTATCTCTATGTTGCCCACGGAACTTAATACCTGGGCAATGGCATCCGGGCATGAGAGGATCTGGCGCCCCTCCTGCCAGCTTGGTGAAGGGCACCTGATGCCTGAAAGCTGCTTTATTATGGACTGGAGACGCACCCCTGAGCGAAGGGCAAGGGATACCAGCCTGCTTTCAGCCTCTATCTGACATGCTGCACACCCGCCGGCCTTGCCCATCTGGGCAAACACTTCGCATATATCCTGTTCGTCCCAATTGATGGTTACATAGAGGTTTCCGCACCCGGTACGTATCCGCTGGGTTACGCCCCTGGTCATAAAAGGCCTTGGCCTTGGTGAGATCTTGCCGTTACTTCCTACCTGCCCGGCCACTTGCTGCTTAGCCCTCTCCGGTTTGAGATTCAGG
>JAJRZR010000032.1 GCA_024275145.1 Deltaproteobacteria bacterium
CCTGAAATGATGGGCTATATCCTGAAGCGGTACAATTCTACGTTTCCTGAGATATTTCTTTAATTGTATAGGGTCCATATCTTCACGTAAATGTATCCTGGTTTGGATTGAATTTTTCATGCCCCTGGAAATGCGGCGGCCAAAGGGCACGGGCCGCCGCATGAAGGTTTGGGTGCAAGACCCCGGATATTTACATGACATCCTGTAAATACTGGCCTAACCCTTGGCTGCCTGTGCCACTGTCAGGCTCTTGCCCCCCTTTTCACCTCTTGCCCCAAAGAATTTGAGTGTAACGAGTGCTGCCACAAAGGCGGTAATATCGCCAACGATCCAGGTGATCGAATCCGCTGGATGGCTTCCAAAAGTGGCCACCTGGTAAAAAAATGTGGATGCAAGGTAGGCCATGAAAGTTGTCCAGAACCCTGCAAACAAGGTCCACCTAAAATTGGTCTCCCTGTACACAGCGGCGATTGCAGCAGAACACGGGAAGTAGAGCAACACGAAAAGAAGATAGGCGAATGCCGACACCTTTGAACCAAACAATGTGACCATGGAACCAAAGGTATTTCTGCTGACATCAAGCTCCCTTGAGGCTTCATCCATATCACTTGTTTCAGCCATAGACAAACCGAGCGGATCCAGTACTGCCCCTGCAACCTCCCTGAGATTTGCAGGAATAGTTGCAAAGGAGCCTACTATTGCCTCCGTGAGATCGAAGTCCTCATTCCTCTCCTTTACATCATTCGCCCTTTGATCCATGCCGCTGTAAAGGGAATCAAGGGTTCCCACCACTGTCTCCTTGGCAAATATACCGGTAAAGAGACCCACTGTTGCTGGCCAGTTCTCCTGGGTGATGCCCATGGGTGCAAAGGCTGGGGTAATGGCCCTGCCGATGGAAGACAGCATCGATTTAGGAGAATCCTCGTTTCCAAAGGTGCCATCGGTCCCGAGGGAGTTAAAGAAGACCAACACTACGATGACAGGAATCAATATCTTGCCTGCCCTGAAGAGGAATGCCCGTAAGCGGTCATAAGAACGAAGGAGAACCGACTTGAGCGTAGGCAGGTGGTATGGTGGAAGCTCCATGACAAAGGGGGTTATCTCTCCTTTGAGCAGGGTATTCTTTAGTATAAGACCCGTGATGACTGCAAAGCCTATACCTACCAGGTAAAGGAGAAAGACCAGATTCTGTCCACCATGGGTGAAGAAAGCTGCTGCAAAAAGGGCATAAACAGGAAGCCTTGCACCACAGGACATGAATGGATTCATCATGATGGTAAGCAACCTGTCCCTTTCATTTTCAAGGGTCCTGGTAGCCATGATAGCAGGAACATTGCAGCCGAAACCCACCAGCATGGGTATGAAGGATTTCCCGGGAAGCCCTATGAAACGCATGAACCTGTCCATGACAAAGGCAGCCCTTGCCATGTAGCCTGAATCCTCAAGGAAGGACAGGCACAGGAACATAAACCCGATCGGCGGGATAAAGGTGGCCATGGTCTGGATGCCGCCTCCAACCCCATCTGCAAGTATGGTCTTGAACCAGACGGGGGAATGCATTGCGGTGAGAACCCGTGCGAACCCATCCACGAAAATGGCCCCTGCGAGTTGATCGAAGAAATCAATAAATGCCCCCCCAACGTTTATGGTGAAAAGGAACATGAGATACATGGCAAGCAAAAATACCGGAACACCAAGGATACGATTCAACACCACCTTGTCGATTCTGTCCGAGATGGGGGGCTTGAGCTGACCGATCTTCTTCACCGTGTCTTCGGTAAGCCAGTGTATAAATCCGTAACGGGCAGAGGCTATCACAATATCTGCATCCTCACCCAGCCTGTCCTCTATCACCTCTTGCAGGGCCAAGGCCTTCTTCAAGGCAGGTTTATCAACCATGGTTATCGCCAGTTCGTCTCCCTCGAGAAGCTTGATGGCAAGCCATGATGCATTGACATCGTTTTTTATTGCAACAGGCTCAATCATGGGAAGAAGCCGACCTATAGCATCCTGCACCTCTACTGGATATACTATCTTGGCCGCAGTGGGCTTCATTCCGGCTATCTGTCTGTCTATGACCCTCTTAAGCTCATCAACCCCTTGGTTTTTCGAGGCCACAACAGGTACGACAGTGCATCCCAAGCGCCTAGAAAGTCCTTCAACATCTATCTCTATCCGCCTGTCTTTTGCCACATCCATCATGTTAAGAGCGATTACGACGGCCACCCTCATCTCGAGAAGCTGGGAAGTAAGATAGAGATTCCTCTCGATGTTTGATGCATCGACGATATTTACAACAAGTCCGGCATCACCGGAAAGCACGTAATCCCTTGCCACCTGCTCGTCAATCGAAGAGGCAGACATGGAGTAGATACCAGGGGTGTCCACCACCCGGATCTCGTATTCTCCATATCTGTAAAACCCCTCTTTACGGTCAACTGTAACACCTGGCCAGTTTCCAACACGTTGTCTTGCACCTGTAAGGGAATTGAACAGCGTGGTCTTACCACAATTTGGATTGCCAGCTATAGCGATGGTAAATCTCTTCATCATCAACCCCCTTCCACAACCAGGGCCTTAGCCTCGTCTTTCCTGAGGCTGAGGCTATAGTCCCTCACCTCTATCTCTATCGGATCCCCCATGGGGGCCACCCTGGTAACCCTGAAGGGAGTACCTTTTACAAGCCCCATGGCCATGAGTTTCTGCCGATATGCTTTGAAGCCTTTTACATAACCTGAAACCCTGCCGGTATCCCCCACAGAGAGTTCAAAAAGTCTGCCACCCATACCCTAAATCACTCCTTTTCAACCAGAATCTTTTGGGCCATACCACCCCCAAGGCCATAACGACTCCCATCCTTGGAGATGATCACGGCCCCCCTATGATGCCGCTGTATTACCTTGACCACGTCGTCAACATGAATTCCCATACTTGAAAGCCTTTCATGCAGGTTCCTGCCGCTCCTGACAGATACGATCCGAACCCTTTCCCCATCATTAGCAAGAGCAAGTGGAAAGGCACCGGGATTTCCATTGAAACAAGGTGAAATCTGAAGTCTGTTGTCGCCAGGCATGTTTTCGACCACCAGCTTTTCCTTAGAAATTATCTTATAGATGTCTCTAAAAATTGCCTTTTTATCCGATGGCTACGCCGCATTTAAGAAATAATCCTTGAAATATCAGTAAGATATCTGAGGTTATTTCTTTCATGTGTCTCGCCCTTGAACAAAATTTCTCATTTTTAAAATACCCATATGTTTATGCTCCCTCAATTAGTTAGATAACGCTAAATTCTTAAGGTTTTTTAAACTACGTTGCATTTGTTGTCAATGCCTTATTTTTTAAGTCTAGACTAAATTCTTTTATTGACACGTGCCCACCTTCCCTGTATTAAAACGGATGTAGATATGGGCATATGGGCATTCCCTGTTTGACTCACCTTTACCAGCAAAGCCAACAGGGATAATTGGGGATGATTCCGGGATACAACGTCAGGATCATTCACGAATAAGAGGGAAACCATACATGAATGCCGAAATAGCTCTTTCTGCCAGCCTGGAGGATTATCTGGAGGCCATCTATAATATCATCCGGCAAAAGAATGCGGTCAGGGCAAAGGACATTGCCGCAAGGCTGAAGGTAAGCAACGCCTCGGTTACAGGTGCACTGCGTGCCCTTTCCAAGCGAAAATTTCTGAATTATGCCCCCTACGACGTAATAACCCTCACGCCGGCAGGCGAAGAAGTCGCAAGGGAGGTCGTGCGGAAGCATGAGGTGCTCAGGGATTTTATGGTGAAGGTCCTTGCAGTGGAATATCGAGATGCCGATGTTGCAGCATGCAGGCTTGAACATGATATCCCAAAGGACATCGTGGACCGGCTCGTAGAATTCATTGAGTTCATTGAAACCTGCCCCCTTGGCGGCCCCAAGCTCATAGAGGGTTTCCACCGGCATCTTGAATGCCGGGACAAAGAACTCAGGTGTAAACAATGCGTGGAACAGGCCTTGGACATCAGCAAAGGGTTGTCCGGGACGGACGACTCCTCAAAAAGGCCCCTTGCGCTGCTTAAACCTGGTGAAGCTGGCAGAATAAAACGTATAAGGACCAGGGGACCGCTCAGGAGAAAGCTTCTTGAGA
Organism: Deltaproteobacteria bacterium; assembly: GCA_024275145.1. Taxonomy (GTDB): domain Bacteria; phylum Desulfobacterota; class Dissulfuribacteria; order Dissulfuribacterales; family QOAL01; genus S143-34. The sequence goes on from JAJRZR010000032.1 coordinate 4,138, forward strand.
TGGGATTGACCCCAGGCTCCTTGATAAAAGTGGAAAGGGTTGCCCCAATGGGAGATCCTGTAGAGGTAAACGTGAAAGGCTATCACCTATCCCTAAGAAGGGATGAGATCGAATGTATAGAAGTAGAGGCTAAACGATAAAATCCTCCCAGGCCTTATGCCTTATACCAGACCTCCATCATGCAGCCCCCATCCTTGGCGCCGCATCCCAAGGACAAGATGTACCTTCACGGTGAACTTGCCCGGCCCACAAGTCAGCGATGCGTACCCTCCCCTTCATATATTCGACAACCTCGTGAAGATGCATCCTCCATAGGGCTGTATTTCCATGTCCGGGGATGCCAGAGAAGGACCGGACAGGCATGAAGGTTTAGGATCGCATACCGGGATGTGCACAGATAGGGGGAGGAGGGCCAAATCATGGGGTCTGCGCCAACGGCGTAAGGTTTAAGAGTCCTTCCAAAAAGGTTATCCACTGATCAAAACCATCGTTATTAACAGAAGATAAAGATATTATCTCAAGTTCTGGATTAAGCTTCAAGGCCTCGGATCTGGCCTCATCCACAAGGAAATCAAAATACGGCAAGAGATCCGTTTTGGTAATCAGAAACAGGTCAGCTCCCATAAATGCCCTTGGATATTTTGCCGGCTTGTCCGGTCCTTCCGGCACCGATACCAAAACAGCCCGTTTGTGCTCACCAAGATAGAACGTGGCAGGACAAACCAAGTTTCCCACATTTTCTATGAAGATGAGGTCCAGATCTCCACCATTGAGTTTATCTGCAAGGGCATGGAGTCCTTTGTTCACCAGGCTGGCATCAAGATGGCAGGCACCCCCTGTAGTAAGCTGGACCGCAGGGACCCCCTTTGCCCTGATCCTTTCCGCATCCCTGGCGGTCTCTATGTCGCCCTCGATAACCCCTATATGCACCCTGTCTGCCAGACACTCTATGGTCTTTTCAAGGAGTGTAGTCTTACCAGAACCAGGGGCACTTATGAGATTGAGCGCTATAGCCCCCATCCCTTCGATTATCTCCCTGTTCTTCCCAGCAAGTACATCGTTTGCAGCAAGGAGGTCGCGATGCACCTAGACGACCTTGCCGACACCCGGACCATCACCTGTTCCGTCCTCCTTTTCCGTACCTGTATGACAGCCGCATGTTTCGCACATGATCAATACCCCTTATTCCATTTCTACCTGCATCAAAAGAAGCTCGTCGCCCCCAACGGGGAAAAGCCCATCTCCTCCACAACTTGGACAACTTTCCGGACGCATTTCCGTGTCAGGCACAGTCCAACCACAATCCTTGCACCTGTAAGATGGCAGTGGCCTCTCTATTTGAAGGACTGCATCCCTGGCAAAATCACTATTGGGCGCCAGTACCTTGAACCCAAAGACAAACGAATCAACGACCACCCCGGAGAAGGGCCCGATAGCCACCTTGACCCTTACGACCCTCTTGGCACCATTCTCTGATGCCAGTTCCCTGAGTTGATCAAGCAGGCCCTGGACCAGAGAGATTTCATGCAAATCAGCCCACCTGCCTTTCCTGAATCCTGAAACCAAAATCCGCAAGGCGACCCGTCACCATATTTGCCACCACCTCCACCTTCGATTCAAGGGTAGAGGAAAGCCCTATACCCGTGGACACATCTCCGGGCACGATCCCGACAAACTCCATATGAGAGGGGGCATTGCCGCGAAGTCTGCAAATCTCCAGTACCTCCATGAGCCCCACCTGGTGAGGGGACATACTGGCCTGGATTCGTCCCGACCGCATCTCTCCTGGTCTGAAAAACCTCGTGGTACCGGCAGGCCCATCCATTGCCACCACATCGATAACGAGCAAGGGATCTGTCTCCTCAATGAACGGTGCCATATATATCCCCGCGGTCCCACCGTCCATTATCCGTACATTTCCTGGGAAGAGATACCGTGCTTCAAGATAACGGACCACATGTACACCAAAGCCCTCGTCCCTCAACAACAGGTTCCCGATTCCAAGGATACCCGCAGGCTTGGCCCCTGTACGTATATGTACGCTCATGTCTGACAATTCGAAGCCACCTATCCCATCTCAACAAATCCTCGGAAGTGGTTCGCCCTCGAGGGGAACAATGAGCCTGGCACCACCGGCCCTGGTCCTCAGGGTTACCCGTCCCGCCGGTCCTGATATCACCTCTCCGATAACCGTCGCATCCTTTCCCTCTGGCATGGAACGTATTGTCTCAAGGACCGCGGCAACCTGGTCAGAGGCAGCTATCACGATGCACTTTCCCTCGTTTGCAAGATACAACGGGTCCAGCCCAAGCAGTTCACAGGCCGCCTTTATACCTGGCTTGACAGGTATCTTGGCTTCATCTACTTCCATTGCCACACCCGATGCCTGGGCTATTTCCGTAAGGGCCGTTGCGACTCCACCCCTGGTAGGATCACGCATCGCATGAACCGTCCCTGGCAACCGGCTGACAAGCCCTTCGACCATCCTGTTCAGGGCGGCAGTATCGCTTTCAAGCTCACCCCCCAGGGATAGCCCTGCCCTTGATCCCATTATCGTAACACCGTGATCAGCCACACTACCCGAGATAATAATTACGTCTCCAGCCCTGGCACTTGCCCCGGATATCTCCACGTGGTCCGGCACCACACCCATCCCCGTAGTGTTTATAAAGATCTTATCGGCCTTTTGCCTTGGCACCACCTTCGTGTCCCCGGTGACCACGGGTACGCCGGCTTCATCCGAGGCATGTGCTACGGATTCGATCACCCGTTCGAGATCCGCCATTGGAAAGCCCTCTTCTAGGATGAGGCTTAAGCTCATGCAAAAGGGTATGGCACCGCGCATTGAAAGATCGTTTATGGTGCCATTTACTGCAAGCCTTCCGATATCGCCCCCTGGGAAAAATATCGGATCCACCACATAGCTATCCGTGCTAAAGGCCAACTTACCTTGACGGCCTGGTATTATGGCACAGTCCTCGAGACCGAGTATCCTCTGGGTAGGTAGATATTTCAGAAAAAGGCCCTGGATCAACTCCTGGCTCAAGAGCCCTCCGCTACCATGGTCGATAAGAATTTTGTCCATCTTACCTGTGTTCAACCTTCGTTATATCGGTCATAGAGACGCACATCTACTGGCTTATCAAGCACTTGAATACTGTGGAATAAACCTGCCCCCTTCCGTCCTAAATACCTGGTAAACTTGCAACCTGCACAATTTACCGTAAAAGCACGCCATACATAATCCCGGATTATGCAGCTCGCAAGTTTGCTGAAGATGCAAGGCGGAAGGACATGCAGACGTACTTGTGTACTTCAACTGACCGACAACGCAGTAAATTCGGCAAACTTGCGAGCCCCTTTTGGCTTCAAATGCTGGATGATTTCGTTGATCGGTTACCTTCCGTTCTATAATATGCGGCGCAGGCCCCTTCGCTGGACACCATGCAAGGGCCAACCGGCCTCAGGGGGGTACAGCGCCTTGCGAACAAGGGACAATCCAACGGGACGAGCCTGCCCATCAGGACGTCTCCGCACCTGCAACCCTCTGGCTCCCGGACCTGGCCTGTTTTTATTCCAAGCCTGTGGCTTGCATCAAAGGCCTTGAACCTCGACCTTATGGCAAGACCGCTTCCAGGTATTGTTCCAAGTCCCCGCCACTTAGCATCAACAGGTTCGAAGACCTGGAACATCAAATCCCTGGCCTGTTGGTTTCCCTCCCTTGTGACAACCCTTGGGTAGCAATTCTCCACCCTTGCCATACCGGCGTCCACCTGTACGACCAACCGAATAAGGCCGCCGATGATGTCCGCAGGTTCAAAACCGGCTATGACACAGGCGATACCGTACTTGGTTACCAACGGTTCATAGGCCTGGGCGCCAATGATCGCACTCACATGTCCCGGGCACAAAACCCCCTGGATCTTTAAGTCAGGATCAGAAAACAGTGCATCGAGCACAGGTGGCATCAACTTATTGGATGCATATACACAAAAATTTCCTAATCGCCTTCTGGCAGCTTCCAGGATAGTGGCGGCAATAGCGGGAGTAGTGGTTTCAAAACCAACACCGATGAAAACCACAAGATCCTTCCGTTCATCAGCGGCAAGTTCCAGAGCATCCATGGGAGAGTAGACCACCTCGACCCTGGCTCCGCGGGATCTTGCCTCTGAAAGGGAACCCGATGCCCCTGGAACGCGCAACAAATCTCCAAAAACAGCCGCAATTACCCCTGGCGTAAGGGCAATCTCGATAAATGCATCTATGTCCCCGGCAGATGTTACACAGACCGGGCAGCCAGGGCCGGATACCAGCCTCAGGCCAGCAGGGAAAAGATCCCTCAGGCCATGCCTGGCAACGGCCATAGTGTGCGTTCCACACACCTCCATGAGGCTGATCGGCCTGTTTACCACCCTTTCCCGCTCGAAGGCAAGGCCTGAAACCAGGTCCCTGCCCCCGAATTCCTCTACGTACCTCAAACCGTATGATTTCATTCCAGACCTTCATATGGCAGGCCCATTTGTATGAACGGCCATGGGCGCAAAAACACAGCACTTATCATGAAGCACATATCAACCACCTACACCCCTGGCCATCTGCCTAAAGAGTATCAGGTTCTCAAGGGCCGCATCCTTGCTCAACACCTGAATGGCAAAGCCCGCATGGACTATAAGATAGTCGCCCACAGCCGGTTTAAAACCGAGCAGATCCAAATGAACCTCCTTCCTTATACCCCCGGCGTCTACGATAGCGGTAGCACCAGACAACCGCTTCTCTGCTACGTCACCGCCAGTAAGCTCAATAATACGCATCGGTATTGCCAAACACATATCTTTATCCTCCGATTGGGAGCATTTCCACCTTGTCCACCTCCGGCCAGCATCGGGCTTTTAAACTCAAACATTCATGCCTGTTTCACGGCCCTCGTGCAGGTGTCCACGGGCATGAAAATACCACCCTGATGGAGGGATACCTTTTCACGCCAAGTTGCACGTTCTCAAATGCACAACAAGGCGAACGTATACTCCGATGAGCCCGGATTATGCAGCTCGCAAGTTTGCCGAAGATGCGAGGCGAAAGGACAGGCAGACGTACTTGTGTACTTCAACTGACCGACAATACGGCAGATTAGGTAAAATTGCAGGCCCCTTGCGGCTTCAAGTGCTGGATGATTTCATTGAGAAGTTGATGCACCTTTTGGGTGAACCGAAAGGGATGCTGATTTGCCTATAATATCTTGTAATTTTAGCACAATTCTATTTATTCAGCAGTTGAAGTGCATACCCCGGGATAAAGGCCTGACCCAGCGATACACCTGCGTCGTTTACAGGCACCTGCTCCCCAGTATACACATCAAAGCCCCTTGTAGCCAACACGGACATAAGTCCTTCCAACAGGATCACGTTCTGGAACACCCCTCCGGCAAGGACGATTCGATTAACACCTGTCAGGCTGGAAAGCCATTCTAACACCTTTACCAGGGAATCGACCAGCCAGATATGGAACTTCAAGGCAATTTCCTCCCTGGACATACCAAGGCCAAGATCACGTAGCACCCCTCCCACCATTTCCCTGGTACCTATCACTATCTGGCTTGTATCCGAAGCACCTCCCTCCTTCCGCGACAATGTCACCGGATACCCCCGGCCCCTGTCCATTTCAAAAACAGTAGGGTCTCCAGGTTCGGTCAGAAGGCGGCGGGCCAATCCCTCCAGTTCCATGGCTGCCTGCCCCTCATATTCTGAAAAGTATCTTTGCCCCAAAAGTGCACAGATACCATCGAACAGCCGCCCACAGCTCGAGGTCGCAGGCGAATTGATGCCCTTTTCCATCATCTCCACGATCGTGCGCCTGTTCACAATCGGAATGGGTCCAAACCTGCGGTTGCTTTCAGCCAGGCAGTCCGCCCCAAGGATACCGAAGAGAAGCGCCATGCCCATACGCCAAGGCTCCCTTGCGGCTGCGTCCCCACCCGGCAAGGGCATGTATGCAAGGTGCCCCATGCGCATCAACTCCGTCCCATCGAGCATCAGCAATTCTCCGCCCCATATGGTTTGATCCGGCCCTATGCCGGCACCGTCCAGAACCACCGCCAGCACCCTGCCCTCAAGGCCGTGCTCAGCGATGACTGCCGCTGCGTGGGCCTGATGGTGCTGCACCGACTTACATGGAATAACAAGTCCCTTTGCATATCTTGTACTCAGATAATCCGGATGCAGATCGCAGACTGCCACCCTGGGCTCTATACCCAGGCACTTTTCCAGGTGCTCTATGGCTTCAATGTAAAAATCAAAAGAGTCCGGGCTAACCAAGTCGCCTATGTGCTGGCTGATAAAGGCCTTGCCATCCCTAAAGAGACAAAAGGTATTCTTAAGCTCCGCCCCACAGCCCAGGATGGTTGAAAAGCCACTCTTCACATCCACAGGGGCAGGCACATAGCCCCTGGATCTCCTGATGATCCTGATTCTGCCCGCTGCAAACCTGGCAACCGAATCGTCCACCCTGGCGACGATGTGCCTGTCATGCATGAGGAAATAATCGGCCATCCCTCCAAGCCTTTCGATAGCCTCCTGGTTCCCTGCACAGATGACCCCTCCGCCAGGATTTCCGCTGGTCATGACCAGGGCCTTTGGTGCCTGCGGGGCGGAAAGAAGCAGATGATGGACCGGGGTATAGGGCAACATTATCCCTATCTCCAGGATTCCGGGCGCAACTCCATGCGCAATGGTACAGCCAGATTTTTTCCTCAGCAGCACTATGGGACGTTGCCTGGAAGAAAGAAGCTCTGCCTCGGCTGTGGAAACATGACAAATGGAACGGGCGGCCTCAATCGTCTGGACCATGATGGCAAAGGGCTTCGATCGGCGTCCCTTCCTGCATCGCAGCAGGCCAACCGCCTTTTCAGAAAAGGCGTCGACCGCCAGGTGAAATCCCCCAAGCCCCTTGATAGCCACGACCTTGCCATTACCCAATGCCTTTGCAGCGGCGCTGATACAATGATCTCTTGCAATGAGCTCTCCCCTGTAATCGTGCCATGAGAGCGAAGGGCCGCAGGCCTGGCAGGCGTCAGGCTGGGCATGGAATCTCCTGTTGGCAGGGTCATGGTACTCTGCCTCACACTCGGGGCACATGGGGAAATGCTTCATGGATGTATTGGGGCGGTCATAGGGTGTAGATTCGACGATACTGAATCGCGGGCCACAATTCGTACAGTTTATGAACGGATAGCCATAACGCCTGTCTCCAGGGTCGGCAAGCTCCGCGAGACAATCATCACAGGTAGCTAGGTCCGGGGATATCAAAGCCGATCTTTCCTCCCCCTCCAGACTTTCTGCTATCGAAAACCCCTTACTCCCCGGATAATACCGGAGTGCACTTATCTCTACAGAGGTTATCACGGCAACGGAAGGTGCATCTTCCTTGATGCGTTTCGAAAATTGTTTTAAGGCATGGCCGTTACCGGATGCCTGTATAATTACCCCCTGCCCTGAATTTGCGACCCAGCCACCGATCCCCATATTACGGGCAAGCCTGTAAACAAAAGGCCGGAACCCCACGCCTTGAACGATCCCGTTGATCCTTATTTCTATCGTGTGTTCCTTCATCTCAACCCTTCATCCCGGATTATCCCAGATTATGCAGCTCGAAAGTTTGCCGGAGATGCAAGGCATCAGGGGCGCAGACATACTTAGGTATTTCAAGTCCCTGATAACGCAGCAGATTCGGTAAACTTTCGAGCCCCTTGCGGCTTCAAATGCCGAACAACTTCATTGCATTTTGCTTGCACCTTTTAGGTGAAAAAACGAAAACGGTTTCTTGCTTATAACATCTTGAAATTTAAGGAATAATATTTTTGTTCGGCATTTGAAGTGCATAATTTGAGATTATGCCTGCCCGACCCGCATCCAGGCACCCCGGGACATAAAAGTACCGCCCTGATGGAGGATGTATTTTACGCTAAATTGTTGCGCAGTCTACAACATCGAAACCGCATACTGGCAGTAGACTCTGTGTACAATCTTACCGAGTCTTGTATGGGCTATCATACACCTGCATGTTGATGGAACATAGAAAATTTGCACGCTGTATAAATACGGTTTGATCAATACTGCACCCGGCTATCCCTCGGTCGCCATCAATACCCTGGCAGATGAATTGCAGATGCCGGTGTGACTGCCAATGAATGAACCAAGCCAAATGGAAATTGGTGGCGGAAATATACCGATGGAGGTGACAACATGTTTATTGCGTCAACTAGAAGCCCCTTCAACATGACGAGACCTTTTGAGGCATTCCTGCGTAGCGGCCTTCTAATATATCTTGCTTCATGCCTTTTCATTCCACCCGTCTCAACAGAAACGGCCATGGCAGCAGTGAATGCCCCTGTGCTCAAATGGAAACTTGGAGGCTGCTATTCCTCCTGGTGTGAGACCGGATGGTACTCATCCCCTGCGGTGGCGGACCTAGATGGAGACGGAAACATGGAGATTGTCGGTTCGGCCTACTCGATAGTCGTATTGGATGGGGCTACAGGCGCCCTCAAATGGCGGGTCAAGTCAGGTCATGACCGCTCCGAGCCTCCCTCCACTGTGAACAATGTGGGAAGGACCTGGCCGGGGGTGGTAGTGGCGGACCTGGACGGGGATGGAAATCTTGAAATAGTGACTGCCCATGGAGGTGGTTATGTCTCCGTCTATGACAACCAGGGCTATTTCAAACCCGGCTGGCCCCAACATCCTGTTACCAACGAACTTCGTTCGCTGGCAGTATCAGACCTGGATGGGGATGGAAATCTTGAAATAGTGACAGGGCAGGCAAAGCTGACACGAACCAATGTGTGGGTCTTTGACAAAGACGGAGCACTACTTGATGGATGGCCGCAGCTATCTGTGGATGAAGAAGGCTCCGCTGCGGGAATCTACAATGACAACATAGGCATTGGGGACCTGAATGACGACGGTGAAAAAGAGATCATAGTTCCATCGGATACATTGACTATATGTGCCTACAGACCGGACGGCTCTGAACTTATGACCAACATCATGTACCATGATCATCCTGGGCATGATATGGACTACTGGGGAGAGGTGCCCGCCTATGTGGACCTCGAATATGAAACCCGAGGATGGGGACCGTGCTATGAAGAACCTACCGCCAGGGCAAATTTTGCCAGCGGCCCGGCCAACGTGGTCGATATGAACAGAGACGGAATAAATGAACTGGTGGTCATAGGAAACGTGCACAATTGTAATACCAGCCCCTATACCGATCTCTATAATACCCCTTACATATTCAATGCGGATCGAAGCCGCTTCAATAGCAACGGGTTCGACTGGACCAGCATACCGGTAGATACCGGCGCACCGCTCAGCGAAGACTACAACATAATTGAAAACGTGCAGCCCAATCCCGTTACAGTAGACCTGGATGGGGATGGAATGCTTGAAATACTCTTTCCCTCATACGATGGCAGGATGCATGCATTTTGGTTGGACAAGACAGAACATGGCGATTGGCCTTTTTCAGTCTACGATCCATCCGAAGGCGTGCTGCGCTTCGCATCCGAACCCGTAGTGGCGGACCTGGATGGGGATGGCCATCCAGAGATATTGTTTTGCTCATGGGTGCAAAAGGGGTCCTCACTCCCTGGTAGGCTTTATATCCTGGACTACCTTGGAAGGCCTATCCACATCGTAGACCTGCCCCCTGCATATTCTGGCTCCTGGAATGGCAGCCTTGCGGCACCAACCCTTGCAAACATCGATGACGATTCCGATCTTGAGCTTGTCCTGAATACTGTCCACAGCGGTATAGTCGCATACGACCTGCCGGGTAGCGCCAATGCTACCGTATTGTGGCCTACAGGAAGGGGCAGTTACAGGCGCGACGGTACAACCCGGGTAAAACTGGCTGCAGATCTTGACGAAGACGGCGATGTGGATGGCAGGGACATGGCAATCCTCATTGTCAAAGGCATTGAGATCGCCATCAAGATCTTTGCCCATGAATATGGATGGAGTACCAATTTTTGATCAAGATCTTCATGTAGCACCCTGCCCTGGTGACGCCCAACCGGGGGGATGAAAAAAATACGGTTTCGGGGCTAGGTATACTTTCATGGCAAAATTGCACTCAAATAAAGGACAAAAACGCTTTGATATTTATTCCAAATTGTTATAAAGATCTACATGTAACCATGCTTCATCCACACATGTTCCTAAAAAGGGGGGACCTAAGCCCTTCTGCGGCCTGTATCTTTGACGCCGTGTGAAGGTGCAGATTGAAAGCCCTGTAGTAATGATGTTCAACTCTACCTCAATCTTGATAGGCGTATTGTTCGGCTCAGTCGGAATGGGATACCTGGTTTATGGCAAAAAGCAACGAAAGGGCGTCCCTCTTCTTTCTGGCATTGCACTTTGTATATTCCCTTATTTTGTTACCAACATCTTTCTTGCGCTCATACTGGGAATTGTTCTGATGATACTGCCGTTTTTCATAAGATATTGATGATCTTGTATCAATTCCGGCACATGGTCAGCCTGCCCGGCCATTTCTACCGCCCCTCAAAACCCTATTGCAGACCGCCGGGATGGTACCACAGGAATAGGTATTCCACAAAAGCTGGGGACAGGGGATGGCCATTTTGGCATAACTTTCATCTAAAATTTATGCGGCTTGCAAGTTTGCCAAGGAATACAAGGAAGGCGAAAATGCAACGGTCTTCACGTAAAAACAGTGGGTTTGCAAATCCTTTGATTTTCTTCTAAACTATTTTTTTATTTGAGCGGATTTCGAAGTATCACCCAAGTGTGAATATTCATGCATATCAAAAATACCCATAACTGCCTTAAATAAAAAATTATCTTTGTTCTGTATGTGAAAATGCATAATTCGGGATGAAGGCAAGGAGGTATAGATGAGAACTCTTTCTGCAGCTTCTCTTTTTTTTATGCTATTGCTAAGCAATCTGCCCATGACCGGTAGTCTTTCCGCTGCCCATGCCAACACCTTCCTTCTAGGCCCTGGAGACGTGCTTGAGATATCGGTATGGAAGGATCAAGACCTGAGCAGACAGGTAATCGTTCAGCCGGATGGATTCATCAGCTTCCCGTTGATCGGCCAGGTAGTTGCGGCGGGCCGCACGATCCCCCAAGTCCAGGCAGAAATCTCAAAAAGGCTCCAGGAATTCATCGCAACCCCTACGGTAACCGTCCTGCCCTTGAAGATAGAAAGCTACAAGATCTACGTGGTCGGGAAGGTCAACAAGCCTGGCATGTTCGTTGTCCTGCCGCCCATCAACGTAATGCAGGCGCTCAGCATGGCAGGCGGGATGACCCCCTTTGCGAAACTCGGTTCCATATCCATCTTGAGAAACGGCCCGAACGGCCACCAGGAGAGGTTGAAGTTTGATTACAAGGCCGTTGCCAAGGGCAAAGGACTGGAACAAAACATAGAGCTCATGAGCGGTGATGTCGTGGTAGTGCCTTGAAGACCTTCATACAGCGCTTCCATCTTCCCGTAAGACGATCTCTGGCAGCGGTTTGTCTTGGGCTGTACCTTGTTGCCACGTTCACCTGCCAGGCACAGGCGGCCCAGAAGATAACACCCCGTATCAGGCTTCGGTATACATACGATGACAACATATTGTTTTCCAGGGGGCACCAGGTGCGCGACTGGCTATACGAGGCATGGCCGTCTCTATCCTGGAGGCAAATCAGTGAAAGGGATCTCCTCGATATGAAGGCCACCCTTCACGCCCAGAAGTTTGATACGGAAAGGAAACTTGATACCCTTGACCAGGATTACCAGCTTGAGATGTCTAGAAAAATCACAGAGGCCTTCACGGCATCCATCAACGGCAGGTACCGCGTGGACACCAGCCTGAACGAAGAATTCACAGAAGAAGGATTCCGCCCTACCAGGAAGAAACGAAAATCCTATGCCTTTTCACCCCGCATCCAGTGGCAGGCAACGGAGAGAAGCACGTTCAGCCTGTCGCTTCCTGTCTATCATGTCAATTACAAGGGCAGCGGCAACGTAGACTACGGCTCCGCATATCTCAACCTGGTCTATAGCCTGTTGTTATCCGATGAAAAGACAAGCCTTTTCATCCAACCGAGTCTTGGAACCATAGATTTTGAAAATGGCAATACCAGGACATATGATTTAATGATCGGGGTTGGGAAAAATTTTTCGGAACGTCTCTCTGGCACGCTCATGGCGGGTTTCAACTATACCAGGTCGCACACGCGGATTTCAGGTATACGCACGGTATGGGGCACCTCCCTGTTACCATCTGGTGAGACGATCGAGTATGGATATACAGAGGCATACAGGAAGATACAGGCATTTGATAAAACCGGATGGATCGGCCAGGGAAGCCTGGAATGGAAATGGGATACAGGCCATTGTAACCTGCATCTGTCGCGGTCGGTTACCGGAAGCAGCTACGGGGAAACACTCCTCAGGAACAACCTGAGCGCTGATATAAGGACAGGCATCTCTGCGAGATTGGGGGCGTACCTTGGCCTCAGCATATCCTCTGTGAAATCACAGGCCGAGAAGCTCTATACGGACTATACCGCAACCTACCTATCCCCTGGTATCTACTACAAGATTACCCCCACTGTGGACCTTGGTATATATTACCGATACGGTTTTATAGACGACCGAAAGACATCGGAAACCGGTCAGAGAAACCGCTTTATGATCCAGCTAAACTTCAGGGACCTTACTGGCATAGGAGGCTGACCCTTCCTATCCCCGGAGAAACTGTAACATCAAAGGACTGACATATTCATGACTACCCAATCTGGCCTGACCAGCATAGAGGATTACAAGGATTTCTTAAAAAGGCGTAAATGGCAGATCCTCATCCCCTGGATCCTGGTAGTGCTCATTGCCAGTGGACTCGCCTACGTGCTTCCGCCGGTCTACCGCTCTACCTCTACCATTCTGATCGAATCCCAGCAGGTACCCCAGGACCTGATCCGCACCACCGTGACCGGTTATGCCGAAGAACGCATAAAGGCCATCACGGCCCAGATCCTGAGCCGCCAGGTACTGCTGAAGATCGTGAAGGACTTTGACCTCTACCCTGAGAAACGTTCCAGTGCCCCGGTGGAGGATATACTGGACCAGATGAAAAAGGACATATCCATAGAAATGATAAGCGCAGAGGTGCCGGACAGGCGGGGCGGAAGGCCTGTGACCGTAAACGTCGCCTTTACCGTATCATATGAAGGGCACGATCCACAAAAGGTCATGGCCGTGGCCAATCGGCTGACCTCGCTTTTCCTGGAACACAACCTACAGATGAGGGAAGGGCTGGCAAAAACCACTACCAAGTTCCTGGAACAACAACTGGACCAGTACCGGGAGATAACGCGAAAACTGGAAGAAAAGATCGCCAAATTCAAGGAAGCGCATATCAAGGAGCTGCCTGAACTGATGAATATCAATTTCGAGACGGAACGTCAGCTTCGTCACCAGATAGACGGCCTGGACGACCAGATGCGGACACTCAAAGACCGCATCGTCTACCTCGAAGGCCAACTCGCCACCATACCCCCGGACGTAAGTACCGTGGATGCAAACGGAAAGATCATAACGGACCCAGCCCAGCGCCTGAAGCTACTGAAGAACCAGCTCGTTACGCTGGAGGCAAACCTTTCCCCTAAGCACCCGGATGTCATAAAATTGAAAAGGGAGATCGCCGAGCTTGAAAAACAAACCGGTGCCACGGCCCAAAAGACAGAACTCGAGGCACTTCTAAAGGCCAAGCAGGAAAGACTCCAACAGCTCTCTTCCACCCTCAAACCCAGGCATCCTGACATCATCAAGTTGAAGAAAGAGATTAAAACCCTAAAGGAACAACTGGCTACGGCCAAGGAAAAGGCCGGCCCATCCCCTGACTCCACCCCGACAAATCCAGCGTACATAAACCTCAAAACCCAGATAAAGGCGGCACAGATAGACCTGGATGGCCTGAAGAGAAAAAAACGCCAGCTTGAGGCCAAATGGCAGGACTACGTAAAACGTCTGGAGATGATGCCAGGGGTGGAGAAACAGTACAGGGATCTCACCAGGGATTATGATGCTGCCCAGCAACAGTACAGGGAAACCATGGCAAAACTCATGGAGGCCCGCCAGGGACAAAGCCTTGAGCAACACCAGGCAGGGGAAAAATTTACCGTTATAGATCCACCAGAGCTTCCCGAAAGACCGATCAGGCCCAACCGCCCTGCCATAGTATTGATAGGATTCATCCTGGGAATGGGCTTCGGCATTGGTATCGCGGCGGTTGTAGAGATGTCGGATTCCACCATACGTACAGCCAAGGATGTGAAACGCATAACCGGCAAGCCAGTGCTTGCCTCCATTGCAGATGTGGCGGAAATCAAAAAAATCAGGGGCAAAAAAAGATGAGCATGCTCGAAAAGGCATTAAACCGGGCAAGACAGGCAAGGCAGGAAGGCAAGGCAGGTCCGATACGGGATCATCAAGAACCGGAAACCGTTTCGCAGACTGGTTCGGAAGGAATAATCAACCCTGTCTATACCCACACAAAGGTATGCCGGGCGGATCATGCCCTGCTCGAAAGGCGCGGTGTTATCACGCCTGACTTCCACCCAGCCATAGTGGAGGAATACAACCTGCTCAGGGCAAAACTTGAGGCCATCATGATCAAGAACGGCTTCAAATCCATACTCATAACCAGCCCTGGCCCTGAGGAGGGGAAGACCCTCACCGCTGTAAACCTGGCCATAAGCCTTTCCAGGGAGGCATCAAGGACCGTGCTCCTTGTGGATGCAGACATGCGGAATCCGGCGGTCACCGAATATCTTGGCATATCCAAGGGGCCAGTGCTGTTCGAACACCTTACTAAGGATGCTCCCCTCAAGGACCTGCTTATAAATCCTGGTCTTCCAAGGCTGACCGTGCTGCCGGCTGGTACGCCATCTGACTATCCAGCAGACCTGCTTGCCAGCCCTGCCATGAAACGCCTCGTGGCAGACATCAAGGACCGGTATCCGGAAAGGACCATAATATTCGACAGTCCCCCACTTACTGCCTTCTCAGACGGGCTGTACCTGGCAAGATATGCTGATGCTGTACTCATGGTGGTAAGAAGCGGGGTCACCAAGGAAAACGACCTGATCCATGCCCTTGAAAACGTATCCGATCGCCCATTGCTCGGTACGGTATTGAATCGGGTGAAGAAGGACCAATGTGCAGCCTACAGTTATGGGAAATATTGATTCCTGGACCAGGTTTCCATGCTCCGGGGGTGCGGCGTCAAAGGCACGGGCCGCATGAAGCTTTTGGTCGATAACCATGTATGAGAACTTCTATGGGCTCAAAGACAGACCGTTCAAGCTGCCTCCTGATCCTGAATATTTGTTTTTGAGCCACCAGCACAGGCTGGCACTGGTGCATCTGGAATACGGCCTTGAGCACCAGGCAGGATTTGTGGTCATAACCGGTGAAATCGGCACAGGGAAGACCACACTTATCAAAACCCTATTAAGGCGCTTGTCCAGTGATACCTTGGTGGCCACCGTATTCAATACCACGGTCGGACCGGATGAATTCCTTGCCCTGATCCTAAGCGAGTTCGAGCTGGATACAAACATGCCACCAAGTCACCAGGAACGATTGAACCTCCTCGCTGAATTTCTCATTTCATGCTATGCAACCAACCGCACCGCTGTGCTGATAGTGGATGAGGCACAAAACCTCAGCCTTGAGACACTGGAAGAGCTTAGGTTGCTATCCAACCTGCAAACCGAAAAGGACTACCTCATCCACATCATCCTGGTAGGTCAGCCCGAGCTTAAGGACAAACTTACCAATCCCTCCCTCAGGCAGCTTGCCCAAAGGATATCTGTTCACTATCACCTGAAGGCACTGGATGAACAGGAAACATCCGATTACATAGTCCACAGGTTGAGGAAATCCGGAGCACGCGATCCGTTCTCATGCATATCGGCCGATGCGATGCGCGAAATATACGGATACAGCAAGGGGGTCCCAAGACTGATAAACCTGCTATGCGATGCCTGCCTGGTCAACGGTTTTGCAGACGAAATCAGGCCTGTAACCGCAGCACTGGTCACCGATACGGTAAAGGGGGATGGCGCTGGTAAATTCTGGGACATAGCAAACCCGCAGGTGGCCACAAAGGTAAAAAAGAATCAAATGGCGGCAAGGCCCCAGCCGGATACTAGCCGTGGCAGGCCTTATACCTCACTGGAATCCAGGGTCTTCAACCTGGAAAGACACGTACTGACACTGAGCAGGCTGGTAAGCGAACAATTGGTCGCCAAGGATTCCAGGTATCGTGACAAAGGGCCAGACAGGGAAAGGGTATTACTTGACAGGCTCAAGGCGGAGCAAGAAAAGGTAAAAAGGCTGGAAGCAGAACGCGAAGGGTTGAAACGGAGGCTGAAAGAGGTTTCTAACAGGCTGGAAGCCATCGAGTCCGCAAGAAAGGATTCAAAGGCGTGTGCTGACAACAACCATGGCAGCATATGGAGATTTTTCCGTCCACGTGAAAATTCATGATCACTTAAGCAGATCGTAACATAGCCGATGGGGAAAATATAAAATGAGGCTAACCCAAAAGACATTCTTACTCATGTTCATATGCCTGGCCCTTGTTGCCTGCTCGTCTCCTGCAGAAAAGCGGGACAAATTCATGTCAAGGGGCAAGGGGCTCGAACAAAAAAAGGATTATATACGTGCAAGGCTGGAGTATAAAAACGCCATCCAGGTAGACCCTAAGTGCGTAGAATGCTATCAGCGCCTGGCAAGGATAGACCTTGCCCTCAAGGACTACCGCGGGGCCTATGCCGCCTACAGCAGGGCCGTCGAGATAGATCCAGGAAGGATGGACATACAGCTTGCCCTTGGAAATCTCTTGTACCTTGGGCGTTCCGGCAAAAAGGCGGAGGAAAAGGCCAGACTGGTCCTGAAGAACCAACCGGACAATGCAAAGGCCCGTATACTCCTGGCCCTGGCGCTTTCCATACAAAAGGGGAAGGAAAAGGAGGCCCTTAAGATCCTTGAAGGATGCAGGGAGCAGAGGCCCGAGAGCCCGGATGCCTACATACTGGCAGCCAGGATCATGGCGAATCACGGCAACCTCGAGGGGGCGGAAAAACTGCTTGATCAGGGAATCGAAAAATGCCCGGACAAGAAACCCTTTCTCTCTACACTGCTTGCCGTCTACTCGGCAAAGAAGGAATGGAACAAGGCCATAGGGACGGCAAAGGAAATCGCTGCCTTTGCGCCTGAAAATCCCACCATCTATATAACCATGGCGAGGCTCCATGAGAAAAAGGGGGAGATGACCGATGCAGAGGCGCAGTGGAAGAAGGCCATGGAGGTCTCGAAGGATTCTCCAAGGGTGATCCTTTCCTACGTACAGTTTCTCGTGAGGAATAAGAGGATAGGCGAGGCAAGGAACCTTCTTGAATTCAACCTGAAAAAAGACCCTTCCAGGCTGGATTACAGGATCACACTTGCCAGGCTCCTTACCGCAACCGGCAAAGGCCAAAAGGGACTGGCCCTGCTGGACGAAGTCAATGCAAAGGAGCTCAAGACCCCGGAACGTCTTGCACTCATGAGGGAAAAGGCCAAGATAAATCTTGCCCTGGACCGGGCGGATAAGGCCCGCTCTATTGTTAACAAGATACTCAAAGAGAATCCCAAGGATGCGGAGGCACTTTTCATGCGGGCCAGGCTTGCGCTCATGAAAAGGGACGGCACCCGGGCCGTTTCGAGCCTCAGGATCCTCTTGAAGGATAGCCCTGGCAACACGACTTATATGTTGATGCTGGCACAGGCCTATATTCTCAACAAGGAATTCAAGCTTGCCGAAGACCAACTCAAAAGGGCCATAAAGTTAAAACCGGCCGATGAGAGGCCGTGGGTCTCGCTGATAAAGGCATACATGGCGGAAAACGACCTGGAAATGGCCCGCGCGGTCCTTTCCGATGCACTTAAGGCAAACCCGGGATCGGCGATTCTTTACGATCTCGAAGGCTGGCTAAGGTGGCTTTCCAAGGATATAGACGGGGCAAAGGCGAGCTTCCAGAGGGCCATTGAGCTTGCGCCTAAATCCCTTATCCCATACAGGGACATGGCAAGTATGCTCGCCCGCTCAGGGAAACCCGATCAGGCGGAAAAGGCATTGAAAGAGGCGGTAAAGGGGCACCCGAAGGCCCTTGGACCCAAAATTCTCCTTGCAACGTTCTATGAACAAACCGGCAAACCCGAAAAGGCCATGGCAATCTACGATGCCTTGTTGAAAACCCATCCCAGAGAGCCCTTGCTGATGAACAACCTAGCCTATCTCTATGCCGAGACGTCAAAGGATCCTGAAATCCTCTCCAAGGCCCTGCAACTGGCCGATGCCGCCATGAAAAGGATAAAAAACGTCCCCACCCTTCTTGACACGAAGGCATGGGTCCTTTTCAAGCAGGGGAAATACGCAGAGGCCCTTGCCCTGATCAACCAGGCACTAGCCAAGGCAGGGGATCACCCTACCCTGCTCTATCACAAGGGTGCCATTCTTGTCGCCCTTGGGGAAAAAGACGAGGCACGCCAGGTCCTCAACAAGGCGATAGAGGAAAAACGTCCATTCCCGGAGAAAAGGCGCACGCAGGAATTATTGAAAAAATTGTAGAAGAAACATCCTACTAGCAGAGCCAGTGCCAGGTCCTACAGGCCTGGAATGGACGGTTACAAAAATTCAGCCATCACCCGTTTGTGCCGATAAGTAATCTGGATACAGTGTAGCCGAAGTGGCTACCGTGGCAAAAGATGCCGGGGTGAAGCACATGTCATCAACCGGTCGCCCCCCAAAATCGGATCAAACGGGACAAAGATGAAAAATGCCGTCACCACTCCCCTGGTGAAATTCCTGAAATGGCTTCCCTGGTGGCAGATCGCCAGGCTTTCAAGTCTTGCCGTACTTGCCTGTCTGATAACCTGGCCGTTTTTCGAGATACGCGCCTTTGACAGCTCGGTGATATTCTTCAATGGGAAGAAGGCAGTACTTGCATGGGATCCGCCTGAATCAGGAACAGTGGATCATTACCTGGTGGAGGTAACCACTACACGGGTGCTGGACGGGCCGTCCAATACAATCACAACGGTGGCCCAGTACGCCACGAAGGAAAATCAATACGAGATTCCAACCAGTGACGGCAACATCTATTCCTTCAGGGTAAAGGCCGTGGGGCCCAATGGCGCAGAATCCCCCTTTTCCGATGAAACCCTCACCGTAATATGCGACTGTAAAAATCCTGAGGTAGATGTCCTTCCTATAAACGGTGGACAAAAGGTAAGAAGCCGCACCCTTCACCTTACAGGCAGCTTTTTCGACACGAACATCTCCAGCATAGAGATAAACGGCAAATCCGTAAAAATTGATCTATCCAGTGGAAAATGGTCTGCGGATATCCCCCTTGCGGAGGGAAGAAACCAGATCAGGCTAGTAGCAAAGGATTTTGCAGGCAATACCTACAGACGGACATTCGATGTATGGCAGGAACCCGTGGTGGTAACATCTGAGCCCGAAGGCGCGGATCTCTATATCATGGGAAGCCCTGCATACCCTGGGATATACATCACCCGAACCCCGATCAAGATCTATCAGGTAATCGATCCGGCGCTAAAGGTCCCGGTATGCCTGAAAAAGGAAAACCACGCCGTGGCCAACTCCATGCTCAGCTTTCCAGAAGGCCAGGACCGGATCGTCCTTCCCGTTGCAAACCAGGTAATGCCCGCAGGCTATGAGATCCACCGGATCGCTGAGACGGACCTGGAAGGCATGGACGACATGGTCTATCCATTCCCTGTAGACTATGACCAGGATGGCAAACCCGAGATACTGGTGAATACCACGGGCGGGACCGTCTTTTTGGTCGAGCAGGTAGCAGATCTTGCCTCCGGGACCTGGAAGGCCTCTCCCCTCCAAATTCAAACGGAGCAATCGTTTCACGGGAACCCGTTCCTGATTGACTTCAATAACGACATCAGGTATGAACTTGCCCTCTTCAACCCCTCTGATGACAGCCTCCATATCCTTGAAGACCGGGCAGGGACATGGGGTGACGGCAGAGACATAAAACTTGCTGTTCCGGAAGGCGAGGGGCACGCGAAGGATTTCGGTTTCCTGGACTGGAACCGGGACCACAAAAAGGATCTCTTCTTGGACGACCCAGATACTGGCAAAATATTTGTGTTACTGAATACCGGCCAAGACAATGCCCCACTGTTTGGCCAGGATGTCAAGAAATTTTCATTGACAGGCAGAAAGGCCGGGGCACCGGCAAACGTATTCGACTGGAATGATGATGGTCGGCCTGATTTCGTAGGCGAAACCGATTCCGGCAGCCTGGCAGTATGGATAAGAGAGGATAAGGGCCCATCATTCCTTGCCCCTGAATTCTCCAGGATCATACTGCCAATCAAAGCCGTTGATCTCGGCGCTGACATACTCTATCCATCGATAGTTGACTGGAATCGGGACGGCATCCCGGATCTGGTCGTAGGTACCGATACAGGTGAGTTGTTTTTACTAATAGGCACTTAGGAGCAAGGATATGAAAAAACGGGTCATGAGGCGACAGTACGTGATAAACAAAAAACTCCAGTTGGGTCTTGCCATTAGATTCTTTCTATGTATGTGCCTTGTGGCGTTGGCTACAGGCTGGGCCGTGTATTACGCGGTATGGAAGACCGTATTGGTAGAGTTCCACGGCGTACATCTATCGAGGCTGTACCTGGCCATATCCCAACGCCTGGTCTTGTATGGCCTGGGTGCAATATTTTCGTTGAGTGTACTTAGTATCTTTTTCTCCCATAAGATCGCAGGCCCAATATACAAGATCACCCGTGTACTTGATCAAAGTGCCAGGGAAGGCAAGAGACCGCCTGAAATACGCCTGAGACGCGGGGATGCATTCCAGGAATTCGCAGAGACGCTGAATCGCTTCTTCAAGAAGGTGTGTTGATATTGCAATATGTCCAACTGCTTTAAAATTAGCTATACAAATCTAAATTTATTTTATTTTTAAATTATTAAATATAAAAAATGGACTATAAGCCAATGGCTGTCGCCAAATTAGACACTATATCAACATTATTTTATAAAAACAGAATAGATCTACTACTTATACTAATATGCCTTTTTATATCTTCTCAAGTATACGCACAAAATTATTATGTTAGTTCATCAGAAGGAAACGATAATAATAAAGGTACTTCAATTAAAGCTCCATGGAAAACTTTAAGTAAAGTTGAAAATTATTCATTTTCTCCTGGTGATAGTATTTACTTAAAGTGCGGAGACATATGGAGAGAAGATTTACATTTTCCCTCTTCAGGATCCAAAGATGCAAATATCATAATATCTTCTTATGGTACTGGAAAGCAACCTATCATATCAGGCGCTATGATATTAAAAAATTGGATTCCCTCATTATATGGTTTTTACAAATCACCATATTCTGGAACTTGTTATAGCCTACTTGAAGACTCAAAACATTTGAAAAAGGCAAATGACTTAACAGATCTAAAACCTGGATTCTGGTATCAGGATAATAAATTCTTATATTATTATCCGACACATGGAAATCCTAGTGAACATTTAATAGAGCGTTGCTCGAAAGGTGCATGTATTTTTATTACAAATAAACATAACTTGATTATCCAAAAATTATATTTATATGGAGCAAATGCAGATGGTATCTTAATAAGAGATAGCAATCATATAAAAATTCTAAATTGCACAATTACTCTAAATGGGATACAAGGTATAGAATTAAGTAGAGAAAAAAGGCAGGCAGACTGTAGCAATATATATATAAAAAATTGTACCATAACACGAAATGGAAATGGAATTTATATAAAGGCACCAGCAGGAGGATATCAAGGATCAGGATATAATTCATGCGAAATAATAAACAATGAAATTGCTTACAATGATTTTGGAGAGAAACTAAGTCATCTGACCAAAGATGGACATGCCATCGGGATACAAAATAGTAATTATATTACGATATCGGGAAACAAAATCCATCATAACTATTCAGGAATAGCTTTATGGACAGCCCCAAAATATTATAGTAATAATAATAAAATAATTCAAAATTTTATTTATAAAAATCAATTCTTTGGAATATCACAAGGAGGCGAGGGATCCAATAATTCTTATAACAATATTTGGGGTTGGAATATTATTGTAGAAAATGGCATGCTGCCTGACAAAATGAGTGGGGGAATGCGTATCAATAGAAACAATTATAACTTATTTATATACAACACATTGTACAAAAATGATGTAAATATTTTTTTATATTCACTTACCAATCAACAAGTTATTCAATATAATATTTCTGTAGACCCAATTAAATATCATATCATTATAGAACCTTCAGCAGGGGAAAAAAACTTAATAGATAAAAATATATATTATTCTGAAAAAATAGCAAAATTCTATTATAAAAATAAAGTGGCTAGAAATATAAATTCTTGGCAAAAAATTTCACATTATGATTTAAATTCATCTTATGGTGATCCAAAATTTGAAAAAAAATCAAGCCCTGACAATCCAATCTACTATAAATTGAAATCTAATAGCCCATATATTAATATTAATAATAGCTATAGTCAATATGATTTATCTGGAAATAATATCGATATTAAGGACATAAAATTTAAAAAGAATATTATATTATCTCCGAGTAATCTTCATCTCTTACAATAATTGGAAATAAAACCTGCCCGATGATATCCAACTTTCTATCTGTACGCTCCAACGGAAAGCGGCCACTGCTAATGCACCTCATAGGGGAGCATTTCCCTCGTTTGTCCCAAGTTTCTCAAATGCCGAACAAAAATATTGTTCCTTAAATTTCAAGATATTATAAGCAAGAAACCGTTTTCGTTTTTTCACCTAAAAGGTGCAAGCAAAATGCAATGAAGTTGTTCGACATTTGAAGCCGCAAGGGGCTCGAAATTTTACCGAATCTGCAGGGGCTTGAAATACTTAAGTATGTCTGCGCCCCTGATGTCTTGCATCTCCGGCAAACTTTAGAGCTGCATAATCTGGGCTAAAATGGGACAAACCGGGAATGCTTCCCGGAACAACCAACAAGATACGCCATTTCTATTCCTTGCCCATACATCAGATTTGATCATAACTCCTTTTTCCTCCATAAGTTCCTCCTTAGTTTACGAGCATGGCCATTTTGTGCTATATTTCCGTCACCTTATTTTCAAGCAATTGCCGTGTTGAATATCCATAACAGGCAGTTAAACAGCATAATTTAGGATAAACCCGGATTATGCAGCTCGCAAGTTTGTTGAAGATGCAAAGCGGAGGACACGCTGACGTACTTGTGTACTTCAAGTGCCCGACAACGCACTAAATTCGGCAAAATTACGAGCCCCTTGCTTCTTCAAATGCTGGATGATTTCGTTGAGAAATTGATGCACCTTTTGGGTGAACCGAAGAGGATGCTGATTTGCTATAACATCTTGTGATTTTAACACAATTCTATTTATTCAGCATTTGAAGTGCATAATCCGGGATAAAAAATCACCTTCAAGGTGGCATCACTTACAAATGCGGGGAAACTTTGCTTAAGCTAATTAGTCTTCTTTTTACATTTATTTGTACATTATTTTTATGCATGATGCCTGGTCCCAAAAGCTGGCTTCATTCTATAAAAGATAAACCAATCATTACCCTATTTATTTTTTGCCTTATACTATCTATATTCCTTGGATCTCCAAGAGGTTTAATAGACATTTCTAAGAATCCTGTCGATTCTATTAGATTAACTAGAATCATTCTTCTACTAGTTACAACTTTTGCCTCTTATTTATATATCTTCTTTGGAGCTATCCATCATTCAAATGGCTATGCCATAAAATCGTTTCTACTTTATTCATTTCTTGCTATGTTTTCATCTGCCTATTCTGCCTATCCACTTTTTACCCTCTGGAAAGGATTTGAAGTGTTTGCATTCGCCTCTTTCGGTTTGATGTTAGGTCGTTATTTGAAATCTTTGGAAGATTTACAAGACTTAATAAATATTATATCTTTTTTTCTTTTATTTTTGATAATTTCTGCACTACTTAATGGCATTATTATGCCAAATGAAGCTTTTGTTAAACTAAAAGCTTCCAACAGTTTTTCTTTTATTCTTCACGGTTCGTTTCCTTTATTAAATGCTAATACATTAACTCAACTTTCTGGAATTGTCGCACTTATTTCTCTAAATAATTTCTTAAATCACTATAAAATCATTGATAAATTATCCTTTTTTTTTATATATTTTCTTGCCACAATTATCTTATTATTATCTCATAGCAGAACTTCTCTTTTAGCTTATTTTATTACATTTATGTTAATAATATTAATTTATAACAAAAAGAAACTCTTTATTTTTTTGACATGGATTACATCTATTGCTATTATTTCAGGCTTAATCAGTAAAATAGTTCTACCATACATCTATAGAGGCCAAAGCCAAACTCTCTTTTTAAGTTTATCCGGAAGAACTGAATTCTGGCCCTTGGTTTGGAATAAATTTTTGCAATCACCACTATTCGGTTACGGTTTTTACACAGCTCAACGTTTTACATGGGGTGTTGGGAGTGTCGATAATACCTACTTAGAAGTCCTTATTGGACTCGGCTTGATTGGCTTTATAGTTTTTATAGTTCCTCTCGTTAATATATCAATTTTATTATTAAAAACTTATTTTAATTTAAATAATAATAAATTTTTGTGGACTAATTTTGCTATATTATTTATCTTTTTGTTTATACGTAGTCTTACTGGTCCCTCCTTTCAAGTACTTCATATTGATATGTTATGTTATGTAATTTTGATGGTTACATTATATAGTTATTCAAAGGCCATGCTAAAAGTTTAGTCTTTAAATCTAGATAAAAACTGACTAAGATGATTAACTGGTACAAATACCTAGATCAGATATGCGAAGATCAGCAATAATAAAAGGATCAATTTTTTCCATAATTGATCAAGGTATTATTTCATTTTCTAATTTTGTTTCAGGAATAATTATAGCCAGGGCCTTGGCTCCTAGTGGTTATGGAATTTACTCCCTCTTCTTTGGGGCGTTAATGCTATTAGCAGGAATCCAAAATGCATTAATGACTGGTCCGGTTAGAGTCTTGGGCGTTAAAACAAATGAAGAAGAAACCCTATACTATTTTAACACACAATTAATTCTTCAGTACATTCTAGGAACTCTAATCAGTATTTCCGCAATCTTCATCTTGTATGTATTCCTTCATGTTGAATGGAAGCTAATAGTTAATTTTTCAATCTGCCTTTTTTCCTGGCAATTGATGGAACTTACAAGGGTAATTTACCTTACTCGCCTTACCCTAAAAAAATTATTTCTCGTCGACCTAATCACACAAATTCTAAGAATTTCGGCTCTTTATTATCTAGCCAGCTCAACTCTGCTTGATCCAGCAAATGCCTTAGCTGCAATCAGCGCGAGTTCATTGCTAGGAGTTCTTATATTTTTTTTAACTGAACCTGGCATCGGCCTTAGAAATAACAATCCAATATTGGAAACCATGCATTCAAATTGGGAATTTGGACGCTGGTTATTATTGGAGACTATTGTTTACAGTGCTTCAACACAGGCTTATCTGTACTTTACTGCTTTGTGGATAGATACTAAATCCGTTGGTGCGCTAAGCGCAGTCCAAAATATCTTGAATGTTTTCAATATATTCTTGATTGGATTAATGGGCTTTGCCGTGCCAGTGGCCAGGAAAAAACTATTGGCTTTTGGCTACAGGATATGGAAGAGATGGCTTTTACAAGTCGGATTCACCCTCTTCCTTTTAGCTGCAATGATAGGTCTATTCATGTCAATTTTTGCAAGACCCATTCTCGCTCTTGTCTATTCCTCGACATTTACAACCTACTCTTATCTCATGCCAATTTTTGCGGTTATATTATGTTTCAAGGCATTAAATTCCATATTTTCAGCATGTTTTAGAACTGCTCTCTTTCCCCAGGTCGGATTTTCAGCAAAATTGGTATCTGCGATATTGACAGTGGTTATCGCTTACCCGCTTCTCAAAACCTATAGATTAACCGGTGCAGCGATGGGCCTGCTATTCACCCAGGTGTTTTGGACCGCAGTATATCTAATATATTTAAAGAGAGGCATCCTGGACAAAGAGGCTGTCCTAGAACGCATAAACCCAGATTATGGAGCTCGAAAGTTTGCCGGAGATGCAAGACATCAGGGGCGCAGACATACTTAGGTATTTCAAGTCTCTGATAACGCAGCAGATTCGGTAAAATTTCGAGCCCTTTGCGGCTTCAAATGCCGAACAACTTCATTGCATTTTGCTTGCATCTTTTAGGTGAAAAAACGAAAACGGTTTCTTGCTTATAACATCTTGAAATTTAAGGAACAATATTTTTGTTCGACATTTGAAGTGCATAATTTGGGATAAAGGCTGTTTGAAGGGGGAGAAAACAAATTGGAAAAAGATAGCCTCAAAATAAGGACCCTGATATTTCACCCAGCACTAGCACCATACCGGATTGATCTATTCAATGCCCTCTCAGAATATTTGGATCTGAAGGTAGTTTTTTTCAGAAAGAATCTAGAAAGTCAAAAGTTCAACCAGGATATATTGGAATCAAAGCTAAAATGCGATCATGACTTTTTGTTGTCCGGCCTTGACTGGAAGGGCAGAAGTGTCCGCTGGGGCATTTCAAGAACGATTTCAAGCTACAGGCCTGATGTGGTCGTTAGTACGGAATTCTCTGCTGTCAGCTTGTGGATATGCTACCTAAGAAAATGGCTAAAAGCGCACACCTGGGGAATCGCAATATGGACAGGCGATAATATTCATATGTGTAACCATCTTAGTTTTCATAGAAAGACTGCTCGCCGCCAGGTGCTTAAGAATACAAACAGTTTAATAGTAAATTCTGAATCTATAAAGGACTGGTACAGTCAAAACAATTACATTGAGAAAACACGCATATTCATCACCCCTACTATACAAAAAGAAGACTCCTTTCGTAAAGATCTCAAGGCCGCCGCTCCACTGGTACCTAGAGACATGAACAAGTTTTCCCTGAGGGGGAAAAGGGTTATATTGTTTGTGGGAAGGTTGGTAAAAATAAAAGGTATCGATGCCCTTATAAGGGCCGCAGCACTCATGGGGCAAGGCTATCCCGAGACGGTAATCATGATAATCGGCGATGGACCTGAAAAAGATAATTTGTTGAAACTTGCCTCCCAACTTGGGATAAAAGATAAAATTATTTTTACTGGACGTCTTGAAGGGAAAAAGCTGTATGCCAAGTATCTCATTGGAGATCTATTTGTATTACCGAGCAAACAAGAATTATTCGGTGCTGTCGTAAACGAGGCACTGCTAGCCGGATTGCCGGTGGTGTGTTCCTCGCTTGCAGGGGCGGCAGACCTAATTCGAGAAGGGGTTAATGGCTTCATATTTGATCCCTATGATATTAACCAGCTTGCCAATCTAATAGTAAAATCCCTCAAAACATGGCCACCATCTAACAAAGAAAAAAGAATCAGGCCTAGCATAATGCCTATCAGCTTTCACAAGGGTGTAAAAGGCTTTGTAGATGCAATAAAATATACCTATAACCTCAAAAAAATATGCACCTCAAGCGTTTAAAATATCTGTATATAATTAGCATTCTTAGCAAATCTACAGTCTGCACGAATACAGCTATAAATACTGTATCTATGAGTTTAACTATATGAACAGTGAGTCAAAGCTAAATTTATCTAGATCTAAATTACATAATGAAGAGCTTCAGTCACCAGAATCAGGATTCCTACAGGAACTATTTCGAAATCTCAACAAAAAAAATATCCGCTATTGCGTACTAAGGAACTACGAGAAATTACCTTCTGGTCTTGGAGAAAGTGACCTGGATATCCTGTTTCATCCCGATGACTTTGAAAACGCAAAGCAAACAATCCTGGTATCTGCCCGGAAGAAAGGCGGAAAATGCATAGCAATGGCATGCGCCTTCCAAGTTACAAGCATTGCACTTTGTGGACGTACGAATGACACATGGTGGGGCGCAAAGTTAGACATGTTTTCTTATGTTGGAACAAATGGTTGTGATATTATGCCTGCCCTTGAGGTCTTAGCACGGGCTTGCAAATACAATGGCATCAAGGTCGCCCATGAAGGAGATGATGCAATAATTGCTGCTATTAAAGAAATCATAGGCGCTGGTATAATATGCGAAAAATACCATAAAAGGGCTATACAGGCATTCAAGCTACACAGAGACTTGTACGAAAAAACCCTGAAAAGCTATTTTGGTAATACTAGCTTTGAAAAAATCCTCTTACCTTTTTTGCAGGGAAACGAAATAGATCTTCAAAAGGCTCGCAAAATTCTTAGAAGAAAATGGTTTCTCAACATGGTATCCAAGGATCCAATTAAAATAATAAAGAGCAGATTCGTAAATTTTTTACTACGCACAAAACGTGTAATTTTCCCTCCTGGCTTTTGCGTAGCAGTTATAGGAACGGATGGCTCTGGCAAATCTACTATTATAAATAGAATATGTTTTCCACTTGGATCAGCTCTACATTCAAAGCCTCTGTATAAACACTTGCGCCCGAACCTCCTACCCAGCATTGCAACCCTATTTGGTAAACGTGTCCATGAAGGCCCTGTCACAAAT
Source organism: Deltaproteobacteria bacterium (assembly GCA_024275145.1). Lineage (GTDB taxonomy): Bacteria > Desulfobacterota > Dissulfuribacteria > Dissulfuribacterales > QOAL01 > S143-34. Next base: position 32,906 of record JAJRZR010000032.1, read on the forward strand.
CCCCATGGAAGCAAACCATCTGGTTTTTTGGGTTCGCTTGCCAGACTCGGATACTATTCGACAGACTATATCCTTGGCTACTGGCTAAAGATCTATCCTGGTATGGCAAGAAGATCCTGCCTCTTCATATTTGACCGTTATTTCCATGACTTTTTGATCGATCCCGCCAGGAGCCGCATCCGTCTTCCGAAATGGATGGTCAACCTATTCTGTATGATGATTCCAAGACCAGATCTCATCTTGTGCCTTGGAGCAGATCCACTTGTCATACATGCCAGGAAACCGGAATTACCGCTTACCGAGGTAGTTAAGCAGGTCACCGAACTAAAAAGACATTGTAGAAAGACCAGGAATGCTGTGTGGATCGATACTGGGAAGGCAGTAAAAGAATCGATAGATCAAGCCCTTGATACCATCGTAGATCACATGGCCACAAGATATGAATGATAACAACACTAAACTGGGGGATGAGCGATGGGCCTCTTGGAAATTCTTGCTACCATTGTCATACCACAAGAGGTGCCTGCTAATAGGAGATACGCAATGGCTTATAACCGCCCTGGCCAGATCATACGATCGTGTAGACGTAATTACAGGTAAGGATCACAACCTGCAGATAGGCCCAAGTGATGTCGTATTTGACGAAATCAGGCCAATTACTGAAAGCAACCTAAAGAATGCTAATGCTAAATATAACCTAATAGTTACACATGACAAGGCAGAAGAAAAATTTCCGGCTTCAAGGCTTGCCCGTCTCCTTGAAAAAGGAGGGATTCTTGTCGTTCGAAGAACAGGGATCAAAGCTAGAATAGCCTATCATTCCCCAAAAGATATACAAGGGAAATACTATTTCGCCGCGCTTCCAGCTACCGCTCCAAGGCTTTTCATCCCATTAATGCCACGCAATTTTCGTCAAAAATGCCTATTATTTCACCAACCCGGTAGCAAACCTGCAAAGCTTACCATGAGCCTTATAAGGGCCGCTAGTAGACTAGGCTTCACCTTCCCCCTAAAAAATCATGGGATAACGATAAGATCAATGAAAAAGCCCCCGTGGCAGGGCACACCAGCCTCGTGGCTAGGTAAGAGGATAGGATGTGACTGTATCAACATGGCGGTATATTGTGGTTCAAGCTCTCCCAGGCGTAAAGTGACCCTGCTCGCGGAAACAGCCAACCAGGATTGCCTAATCCTGAAAATATCGGATACAGTCCTTGGGGCAGAGGCTATACACCAAGAGGCCGAGGCGCTAAAGGCATTGGCTGGCAATTCCATATCCTTTGAAGTCCCAAAATTGTTATTGTTAGACAGATGGGCAGGGCATACCATACAGGTCCAGACCCCTGTCCCACTGGATTCGGATCAACAAATCCAAAGGCCTACACGAGCACATATCAAAATAATCAAGGCATTGGCCGCTATCGGCAGGGAACTAAAACCCCTTAAGGCAACCAGCACATGGAAACATATTGAAACGGGATGGATTGCCTGCAATCCGGCCAGGTTCCACCCTATTATGCACCATATATTCAATTACTTACGTACAAGTGCGCTTGAAAAACGGGTAATATGCCATCGAACACATGGCGATTTTGCTCCGTGGAATATGAGAAGCAAAGAAGGAATATATTATATTTTGACTGGGAAGACAGTCTGCCAGACGGCATAGCCCTTTCTGACCTGTTTCATTTTATTTACAGGCAGGCCTCACTTGTAGGGCCATGGCCTGGCGCAAGGGCTATCTGGAGGCAGCTAAATAAAGGGATCAAAGGACTTTCAGGCACGATTGATCTTTCAATAGAGATGCTAAATACCATCATTCCTACGCTTATACTCAATGAATATCTCAGGCGTCCACACAGGCATATAATAGAGCTTGCTTCTTTTTATATGGAACGACATCGGCAAATTCATAACCCGATCCCCAGATTAAAGAATCCAAGGGATAAAGAATGATCCAACGGCTTAAGATATTGATCTCTGCATATGCATGTAGCCCTATCCGTGGTTCAGAGCCTGGAATGGGATGGGGATTTATTAAGGCCCTTGCAAGGCTCCACGATCTTTGGGTGATTACCGAACAAGAAAAATTCCAGCATGAAATTGAAGACTGGACTAGAACCCACCCAAATTCACTAGAAAACGTAAGATTCTTCTTCATAAGAAAGCAGAGGCACAGAACCCTCAGGAAAATCTGGCCACCCTCTTATTACTGGTTTTACAAAACGTGGCACCTCAAGGCCATGGAACTTGCCAAGTCACTCGATAGAAATATAGGTTTCGACGTGCTACACCAATTAAACATGGTGGGCTTCAGAGAGCCGGGTTATTTGTGGAGACTAGAGGCACCATTCGTATGGGGCCCTATAGGCGGATTTACCCAGGTACCTTGGCGCTTTCTACCAATGATGGGACCCCAAGGCTGTCTCTACCAACTCGGCTACAATACATTCAACTCGGCTCATATACACATGCTGATACGTCCACGCCTTGCAGCAAAACGCGCAGGTAAAGGCCTCATCGCAGCCACATCTGATACTGCTGCCAAGATCAGACATTACTGGGGAAAAGAGGCGCATGTCATGTGCGAGGTAGGGCCTCCGGGGCCTATAGCGCAGACCTTTTCGAAAAGGCAGCCTGGCGAACCATTAAGATTGGTATGGAGTGGAAGGCATGTCTCCCACAAGGCCTTGCCATTGCTTCTTGAGGCCATGGCACAGGCTCCTAGGGATCTCAAGTGGGTCCTTGAGATACTGGGTAATGGCATTGAAACAGCAAAATGGAAAAGGCTTGCTAAGGATCTTGGCATCTTCGACCATTGTGTATGGCATGGATGGATCCCAAGACAAAATGCCCTACATATACTGAAAACCGGCCACCTATTCATAATAACTAGTCTCAAGGATCTCACATCTACTGTAATTATTGAGGCCTTATCCCTAGGGTCACCAGTAATATGCCTTGATCATTGCGGCTTTTCAGATGTCGTTACGCCTGAATGCGGGATCAAGATCCCTGTAACCACACCTAGAAAGATCGCCAGAGATATTGCCGTGGCGATAACCGCCTTATCTACAAATGAAATGAAACGCAGAAAACTGGCTGCAGGTGCCCTTAGACGGGCAAACCATTTCAGCTGGGAAGCCAAGGCGCGCAGGCTAGCAAAAATCTATCACCAGGTCATCAAGGAGTGGAAAATTGAAAATACTGCTCGTTCATGAATATTACCAATCGAGCAGTCCTTCAGGGGAGAACAAGGTATTTGAAAAGGAGAAAGAACTCCTTGAGAAAAATGGACTGGACGTACAAACAGTTACCTTCAAAAACGACGACATCGGCACAAGTAACGGCCCCTCGATACTCAAAACAGCTCTATATACGCCATGGTCACCTATAGGAAAACAACTTATAAAACATGCAATAAACAATTTTAAACCAGATGTAATACATTTTCACAATACCTTTCCGGTATTATCGCCGGCGGCACTAGTTGCGGCTAAAGAAATGGATATTGCCACCGTACAAACCTTTCATAATTTCCGTTCCGTGTGCGCGCAGGCCATGTTGATAAAGGGGAATAGAATATGCAAAAAATGTATAGGGGCTTATCCTTGGCCAGCCCTTATCTATAGGTGCTACAGGCATTCTCTCAAGGCCACCTTACCCCTGGTACTGAGCATCGCCCTGCACCGCCTTAGAAAGACATGGATCAGAAAGGTTGACCGCTTCATAGTACTATCTGAATCTAATAAAGACGTCTTTGTCCAAGCTGGTTTCCCAAGGGAAAGGATACGGATTAAACCAAACTTTTTCGCAGACCCCTTCAAAAAGAAAAAAAATGATATCTTGTTTGACAAGGGAAATTACTGGATTTTCATAGGGCGTCTAAAAAAGGAAAAGGGGGTGCAGCTCTTACCAACTACATGGCAATTATTAAGAGAAATAGCGCCACGATTACGCATAGTTGGGGACGGACCATACCGCAAAAAGCTGGAGAACGAGATAAGACGTCTAGGTCTAAGGGACAAGATATTGCTCATGGGACACTGCTCCACATCACTTGTTCAAAAAACCTTGAGAAATGCCTCTCTACTATTGCTTCCATCAATATGCTTAGAGGGTTTCCCACTAGTCATAGGTGAAGCATATGCTGCCGGTGTACCCGTAGCTGCATCAAGATTAGGGGCCCCGGCGTCTATTGTGAAGGATGGCATTACCGGTATACACTTTGAGCCGGGCAATCCGGGCGATATGGCCCAGCGACTTGAAAAGCTTGTATCAAAACCTGGGATACTTGAGCGAATGGGTAAGGCCGCAAGAAAGGAATTTGAACGATTTTATACTGCCGAAAAAAACTACAAGACCTTGATGGACATCTACCACGAGGCAATAGAGCAAAACAGGCACAAGGCCCAAAAGGTTGATCGTGTATCATGAATTCAGTAGATTTATTTGGCTACCGAATAAGCAACCGGGACCTCAAGGGGAATATAGATACCGCCATGGAGATGATTGGTGAATGGACAGGAACTACCCGGTACATGGCTTGTGCCAATCCTCATTCCCTTGTTATTGCATCAAGGGATTCCGTTTTTCAGAAGGCACTTAGAAAGGCCGATATGTTGTTGCCGGATGGAAGTGGTATTATACTTGCTGCCAGGATATTGCGACTATCGATTCCGGGGAAAATCGCCGGTTTTGATTTTTTTCATGGCCTGAGCAAATTAGCTCAGGCTCATGGAGGCATTAGGTATTTCTTTCTTGGCTCTTCACCAATGGTTCTCGAAATGATTGTATCCAGAATAAATAGTGAATTCCCCAAAATCCATATCTGTGGCACTTACAGCCCGCCTTTCAAGCCAGAATTTTCTCCTTCTGATAATGAATCCATGATTAATGCCATTAATTCCGCTAGGCCACATGTATTATGGGTAGGAATGACTGCACCCAAGCAAGAAAAATGGATCTATAATCATCTAAAATACCTAAGGGTACCATTTGCAGGGGCAATTGGAGCAGTATTCGATTTTTATGCAGGTACAAAACAACGCTCATCGGAATTCTGGATCAAGATGGGACTTGAATGGCTCCCTAGGTTCGTCAGGGAACCAGGAAGGTTATGGGAAAGAAATCTCAAGTCCACCCCAATATTCCTTGGCTGGATTATTAGAGAAAAACTTAAAATAATCACAAGATAGAAACAAAATTAAACCATGCTACATGATAAACAGATATCTAGATCTTATCCTAATTGAGACAGCCAATAGGAAACAATCATCGTACTGGCTTAGACTTAATCTGAGACTTTTTCCATTGGCAAAGGTGTCTGTCTGGCATCCAGCATTTTTTCTTTGGCAATATGTAACGAATCCAGAAAGGTCTGCATAGGGGTTTTGCCAAAACAGTATTTTCCTGAATGAGTTTTTTTCTTCATTATACCATTTCAACCACTGGTTCAAGTCTTCCTGTAGTTCATCCAGCGAAGAATATACCTTTTTTCGGAAGGCAATCTGGTAAAACTCATTCAGTACGATTTTATGGAAGCATTCACAGATTCCATTGGCTTGAGGGCTCCTGGCCCTGGTTTTTGAATGATCGATATATTCAATGGCAAGATAAAGCTGGTATTCGTGTGTGAGGTGGATCCCATTGTCAAGACAGAAAATCGTTAAAGTTAAGCAATAATCCACCTGTTGTTTGGCTGAAAAATAATGGTCATAGGTAAAACAATCTCCTCCTTTGATTAAATTGTACCCCGTCCTTGAACCCGAGGTAAAGGTTGGCGTCCTCTCACCGTCGGCACCCTCAGGTTCACCGTCATGTTACTGGAGACACCACTTGTATACCTCGATCGGGGCCTTTTCTTTAAGCCCTGCATGTGGACGCTCAGTGTTATAAAAATCGAAATATACGTACAAAGATTCTCTAAGTGCCTGAACTGATGGATATTC
>JAJRZR010000033.1 GCA_024275145.1 Deltaproteobacteria bacterium
ACCTGATTTAAGAAGGGATTACGACTCATTAGCCCCGAACCTAATGACTTGATCGATACTGTTAGATTGGACCTGATTTAAGAAGGGATTACGACTAAGGCAGCAAGAACTCCCCCAGCATCTTTAAATTGGTTAGATTGGACCTGATTTAAGAAGGGATTACGACTCTGATAGAAAAGAAGGTGTTAAATACCAACAGTAATGTTAGATTGGACCTGATTTAAGAAGGGATTACGACCGTAACCGGGAAGGCCCTATTCAGCAGCTGGGCTAAAGTTAGATTGGACCTGATTTAAGAAGGGATTACGACCTTGTCGGTATTCTTCTTGATTGTCGGCCATATAAACTGTTAGATTGGACCTGATTTAAGAAGGGATTACGACTTACTTCAGGTATCTGTGTCCAGACTCTGGCATAAAGTCGTTAGATTGGACCTGATTTAAGAAGGGATTACGACCAAGGCTCGAGCCTTGATCTTGCCGTTTTTGTTCACGTTAGATTGGACCTGATTTAAGAAGGGATTACGACTAAAATCATTAGATTCAAACCTTATAACTTGCTCGATGTTAGATTGGACCTGATTTAAGAAGGGATTACGACGCAAGCCCAGTTTTTGTCAAACTTTCCCTTAATTTTTAGTTAGATTGGACCTGATTTAAGAAGGGATTACGACGTGGGAATATCATATCCCCAAATACCCCCATTATTGGTTAGATTGGACCTGATTTAAGAAGGGATTACGACTTACTTTTTTAGCCATTCGGTTATGAAGGTGACCGGTTAGATTGGACCTGATTTAAGAAGGGATTACGACGCTAAGCATGTCGCAGAGTCCTGTCCACCTGATAAAACTAGTTAGATTGGACCTGATTTAAGAAGGGATTACGACGCCTACTTGCGACTGTACGATACGACAGGCGCTGGGAAAGTTAGATTGGACCTGATTTAAGAAGGGATTACGACGCATAAAGTCTGGATTTATCTTCACCTGTTTGGCAGTTAGATTGGACCTGATTTAAGAAGGGATTACGACCGGTTAGTGGTGTATTGGTTTCTCGGGGAGTCCAACTGTTAGATTGGACCTGATTTAAGAAGGGATTACGACCCGAATACTCGGCCTCCAACCAGTGCAGGAAATCCTGCAGTTAGATTGGACCTGATTTAAGAAGGGATTACGACTGGGATAAGACTTGTTTAGCAGCTGAGCTATCCGCTCAGTTAGATTGGACCTGATTTAAGAAGGGATTACGACCAAAGTAAAACTAAATGTTGCTTTCCGCATAATCAGTTAGATTGGACCTGATTTAAGAAGGGATTACGACATGTAAATATGTTTTTGCGAAAAGGACAATATTGGTGGTGGTTAGATTGGACCTGATTTAAGAAGGGATTACGACCTCTTTCTCCAGCCAGGCGTTCTTGGCACCTTGTGGATCGGTTAGATTGGACCTGATTTAAGAAGGGATTACGACTGAGATTGATCATTTTCATTTCGATCCTCCTTTGCCGAGTTAGATTGGACCTGATTTAAGAAGGGATTACGACTTCATTGCTGCCTCCTTCTTTAGATTTGAGGGAGGCCTCGTTAGATTGGACCTGATTTAAGAAGGGATTACGACCACTAAATTCCACTTTTTCCCTTCACGTGTTTGGAAAAGTTAGATTGGACCTGATTTAAGAAGGGATTACGACTAGAGTTACTCCCACTTTTCTGGGGCGCCGGCCTGGATGTTAGATTGGACCTGATTTAAGAAGGGATTACGACCGAACCAGGGCCACACCCCTGGTTCCTACATTCCTCGTTAGATTGGACCTGATTTAAGAAGGGATTACGACGCGGGCCTCCGGGGAGGCCCAGATTAAAGGGAGAGCGTTAGATTGGACCTGATTTAAGAAGGGATTACGACATTCGCCGTTGTTGATCCACAACGGCAAAGTCCGCCCTGTTAGATTGGACCTGATTTAAGAAGGGATTACGACTAAATTCCCGGACGCCACTATTGAAAGTATAGATCCGGGTTAGATTGGACCTGATTTAAGAAGGGATTACGACCCAAGGCTACACCCCTGGTCCCTACGTTACTCCACTTCTGTTAGATTGGACCTGATTTAAGAAGGGATTACGACTGAACTTGGTACTTGTATTTGCCTCCAGGCTCCAGTTAGATTGGACCTGATTTAAGAAGGGATTACGACTGATGGAGGGCGGGCACTTTACCAGGACCGTGTTACGGTGTTAGATTGGACCTGATTTAAGAAGGGATTACGACACGTACTGAACTTGTTTTTTACCTCCTTCGTTTAGGTTTGTTAGATTGGACCTGATTTAAGAAGGGATTACGACACGACAGGCCGTCTGGTAACTGATCTCGACCTCTATCAGTTAGATTGGACCTGATTTAAGAAGGGATTACGACCAGAGTTGTTTTGCACAACTTTTGTACCAGTCACCAGTTAGATTGGACCTGATTTAAGAAGGGATTACGACTACAAGATCCTCAGCCCATTCTCTCATCGTCATAGGGTTAGATTGGACCTGATTTAAGAAGGGATTACGACCTACACCACGCGGTGTGGTGCAGATAGTAATTTCCCAGTTAGATTGGACCTGATTTAAGAAGGGATTACGACTCTATACGTTTTTCTTGGTAGCGATAGAAGTCTTTCAGTTAGATTGGACCCGATTTAAGAAGGGATTACGACTAATAATCCTCTGATTTTACTAGATCTTTCCTTGTCATGTTAGATTGGACCTGATTTAAGAAGGGATTACGACTTAAGTTGTAAGGGCGACCAGTTTTCTTCTCATAGTGTTAGATTGGACCTGATTTAAGAAGGGATTACGACAAATCTCCCTTGACTTCTTTTAAACGAGCTGTTGGATAGTTAGATTGGACCTGATTTAAGAAGGGATTACGACTTAGGAGCATAGAGCCTGTTTACTTCCAGGTTATGGTTAGATTGGACCTGATTTAAGAAGGGATTACGACGGAAGTGGGGGATTCCCCTCGCGGTTTTGAGGGGTTAGATTGGACCTGATTTAAGAAGGGATTACGACCTAAGATAGTCAGCTTCCGCTTGTGCTTTTCAAGAAAACCCGTTAGATTGGACCTGATTTAAGAAGGGATTACGACGCCCGTTCGGATTGCCGATATGAAAGGAAGGAGGCCGGAGGTCTCTGCATGGATGCTCTACTCTACTAGGCGGAAAACCCAACGGAGAAACAATGATGAGAATCGAAGACTGCAAAAATGAAGTAAAAAAAGAATTCCCATTCCCTGGGTATGTCGATAATGCTCTAGGCGGGGTAGTAGATAATATAGCATGCACAATCAAAAAATATTTGAATCCTCCAGCAAAAATATTGGATTTTGGATCTGGACCTTGCGACAAAACAGCCGTAATACAATGTTTAGGGTATGAATGTTCAGCGTTTGACGATTTGTTAGACGATTGGCATAGAAAAGAGGGTAATTTAAAAAAAATAATAAATTTCACTAAAAAATACAACATTGATTTTAAGTTGGCAGAAAATGGCTATCTTCCGTTTCAGAAAGAATACTTTGATATGGTTATGTCTCATGATGTTTTGGAGCATCTCCATGACTCTCCGAGAGACCTTTTAAATGATTTGTGTGAATTAATAAAGCCAAACGGACTCTTATTTATAACAGTTCCTAATTTAGTTAATATTCGGAAAAGAATTTCGGTGCTTTGTGGAAAAACTAATTTACCTGATTATGGAACTTACTATTGGTATCCAGGGCCGTGGCGGGGCCATGTTCGAGAATATGTAAAAAAGGATTTAATCCTATTGTCGCAATATCTTGGGCTTGAAATATTAGAACTACGTAGCTGCCATCACATGCTTCATAGGGTACCAAAAAAAGTTCGACCTATCTATTTAGAGTTAACAAAAATATTCACAGGATGGCGCGATAGTTGGTTACTTGTTGCTAGAAAACCGAAAAACTGGATGCCACAAAAAAATCTTCCAAAGGAGGAGCTTAGCAAAATCATGGAAAAAGTATCCCCATATTATAAAACCTAAACCGCCTAACCAATAAGGATTGAATCGATCCTGGAAGGTCGATCTCATCCATTGTTCATGAAGCCCGTTGGTGGAAGGCTTTGGGTAGGGGTTTTGTCCTGGGTTGTTCTGTTTATAGTGGGTGGACCCCGGAAATGAGAAGTGTGGTAAGGTAGAATTTACGGCCATATCCGAATTTCTTAAACGTCTGTTTCCTTATCAAACTGACATTCCAGCAGGTTGTCAAACACGGGATGCTTGTGATTATTGTTGGTCGTCACTTTGGACCTCTTGCGCTACCGCACCTTTACCTCGGCTTCTCTTATCAACTTTCTTGCCTTGTTACGGCTGACAGGATAGCTCAATGTATTCAGAGCCTTTTTCATCCGAAGACTGCTGTAGCTATACCCTGAGCTCTCGGCAATATCTTTTACCCAGTCCAGCATTTCCTGATGCATTGGATTGTCCAACCTGTTGTTCTTCCGGGTCCGATAGCTGTAATAACCACTGCATGTTACACCTAATACCCTGCGCTGCAGGCTGATAGACCAGGTATTCTTATGCCGGGTGATGAACGAATATTTCACTTCGTTTCTGCTGCAAGAATACCGTCGCTTTTTTTAAGATGTCTTTCTCCATCTGTAAGCGTTTCACCTGGACCTTGAGCTTCTTGATCTCTTCCTGCCCAAGGGCCAGCTTGCCATTACCCCGAAATGCCTTACCGTCATCGGCCTTGTGCTCCTTCAACCAGCGCCCCAGCATGTTGGAATTAATATCCAGGCTTCTCGCTGCTCCTGTTAGTGTGTAGCCTTGATCTGTTACCAGACTCACCGCATCCAGTTTGAATTCTTTCGAATATTTCTCTCGTGTCGCCCGCCATTTTTACCTTCCTCAATTAGGATAATTTCCTTAACTGGGTTGTAGAAATCCATTAGACCATTAGATCACCTCACAGAAAGTCCGAACCTCTGTTGGAGCAGGAGGATTTGAACATAAAACCTGGGTCATAGGCAGGCCTTCCTGTCTTGGAAGGATGAAGACTTGCAAGTTTTTGCGAATAGGCTTCTAGTCGATGAGGTCGTTAACCTTGTGAAGCCAGTGAGCAGTGTTGATGCCGTTTTTGATCTGGAGTTGTGCAAATGATAACTGGCTTGATTTCTCACGTATCATTATTGATACTCCTTGACTATCTACTGTATCGATTATACAATATTCTTGTTAATTATTAATATTATGTTTATTTTTGACTATATTAGTTTATGAATTTGTCTGGAAGTTGCTTAGATATCTCAGTATACGCCTCATCTTTAAATGATGGCGTTTGGTTAGTACAACTGTATATGCAACATCCAGAAGTAAATAAAACATTTTCCAGAACAGCATATTTAATCTTATTAACTAAAAATGATAAGCGATCGTATATTCGGCTTTCAGAAGATAGAGGATATCAAGGATGGAAAAAACAAAAAATATAACTGAGGACACAGATATTTTAGAATTATCAATACAAGATCACAATATTGAAGAAGTAATTATCTCTAAATAATTATAGATACTGATACTGTCAAGGTTGTTGCTGGAACATATAGAAGAAAATTTGGAAATTATTGGTATCTGCTTTGGAAAAGAAAAACGTATACAAAATTAATGACAAATTTTTTATGAAGCCAATTAAATTGATATCTGAATCCAGATTATGCAGCTCGAAAGTTTGCCGGAGATGCAAGACATCAGGGGCGCAGATATACTTAAGTATTTCAACCCCCTGATAATGCAGCAGATTCGGTAAAATTTCGAGCCCCTTGCGGCTTCAAATGCCGAACAACTTCATTGCATTTTGCTTGCACCTTTTAGGTGAAAAGACGAAAACGGTTTCTTGCTTATAACATCTTGAAATTTAAGGAACAACATTTTTGTTCGGCATTTGAAGTGCATAATTTGGGCTGAATACTTGACCCGATTAAGAAGGGATTGAGACGCATGATATAACGACGCGGTTGGATGCTTTTGAACACGGTACAGGCTCTCGGACATAAAAATACGGCCTTGGTAGGGGGGCATTTTCGCTGTAAATTAGAAATTTTATTTTTCCCATACGCCGGGTTCTCGGGATAAGCCAGTTTGGGCGCGTCGAAGGCCATGGGTTGGAGGATAAATGGCACGGTTGTGCACTGTAAACGGTCGTTATTTTCCCTTGCGGTGATTTTGTATAGATGTTACGAAGACAATCTGACTAGAGTCGAGCCATGACGATTATTAAAACCCGGCTCATGAAGCTCGCAAGTTTACCAAAGATGCAAGGCGGAGGGGCGCGGATGTACTTTTGTGCTTCAACCCATTGACAACGCGGCAGATCAGGCAAGATTGCAAGCCCTTGGGCTTCAAATGCCCGGGTATACCATCCGATAAGGCCCCACTTTAGGTGAAGAATTTGATTTCATAAGAAGTGCATGAGCCGGGATCATCTGCTTGGAAGAAAGGAATACTGTCTTTTCATCTCACCATCCATGTTCTCCTTGTTGAACCAACTAATCTGGCGAGAAATATCCATTCCCCTCCTGTTTTCCATGCTCACCCTTACCGCCCTGCTGCTCCTCGGCCGTCTGATTCCGCTTCTGGAGCCTCTCCTGGGATCTGGCATTAGCCTGGGTGAGTTCGGGAAGCTGGTGATCCTCATCGTCCCTACGCTATTGCTGGTGATAGTGCCTGTCTCCTGCATGATGGGGGTCTTGCTCGCATTCATGCGTCTTGCGAGGGATGGGGAGATGTTGGCCCTCTTCGCCTGTGGGGTGGGACCTAGGCAGATGGTCATGCCAGTGGGCGTAATTTGCCTGGTCGCATGGGGCATAAGCCTTGTTACGTCTACCACGTGGCTTCCGGAATCGAAGGCCAGGTCAAAGGTCTTCATCGCCGAGGTGATGCAGAAGGCATTGGCCAGGGGCATCCCTGAACAGGTCTTCCTGACCCCGGTCAAGGGGCTTACAATATATTGCAACAAGACCAGCCATGGCGGAAGGAGGCTCAAGGGGGTCTACATAAAGGATTCCAGGAGGAAGGAGTTGTCCTATCAGATCCTGGCCCGCCGGGGTGACATTGTGGCAGATCCCAAGGGGCGCCAGGTGGTCTTGAAACTGAAGGATGGCACATTGACCAGGGTAGGGGATGACTTTACCAGGATTGACCTGCTGGGGTTTGATTCCTATATTCTTCGCCTGGACCTGGACCTGCACGAACCCGGGAGGGGAAGGGGCGAGATGGGGCTTGGAGAGCTGCTCAAGGAGGCAAGGGCGCCTGGCAATTCCAACAGCCGGACGTGGCGTTATCTTACGGAGTTCCACAAACGCCTTGCCATTCCCGTGGGGACCTTTGTCCTTGGGATGCTGGCCGCACCCCTTGGCATATTCTTCGGCAGGGCAGGCCTGTCAGGAGGGGTTGCCCTCGGGCTCGGTACCTTCCTTGCCTATTATCTCCTCATCATCTTCGGTGGCAACCTTGCCGAATCCGGGGTGGTACCTGCAAGCGGACTGTGGTTTTCCAACCTGTTGTTTGGCATCCTGGCAATATGGCTTTGGCGGCTTTTGAGCAGGAAGGGGCCGATTTTGGGCTGAGTCATGTCTATATTGTCCTCGTACCTATTGCGCTACTTTGTCTCCCTGTTCTGCCTGGTATTGCCAGGTCTTTCCGGTCTTTATCTCCTTGCAGAGCTTTTTGAGAAACTGGATGACTTCCTGGAGGCGGGAGTTTCCTTTTCATCCACAATATTGTACTTCATCCTGCTCGTCCCCAGCATAGTCTATCAACTGACCCCGTTGGCGGTGCTCTTCGCCGGGCTGCTCAGCCTAACTGTCCTTTCCAGGAGCATGGAACTTGTCGCCATGCGGTCGGTGGGCGTTCCTCCGGGAAGGATCATCAGGCCCTTCCTGTTTGCGGCGCTTGCCGTAGCCCTTTGCCTTGTGGCGCTCAAGGCCTTCGTCATACCAGGGGCGATTGCCAGGGCCGATGCCCTGTTCCAGATAGAGGTGAAGAAAAAGCCGCCAAAGGGGGTGTTGGTTGGCAACCAGCTCTTTTACCGCGAGGGTAACACCATACTTTCCACCAGGCTGGACAACCCCAGCGCATCGAGGCTGGGCAGCGTAGAGCTTTTTTCCTTCGATGACAGGTTCAGGATGAAGGGGTTCATGGCAGCCAGGCAGGCATCCTACCAGGGAAGAGGCCGGTGGCTTCTCGACAAGGCATTGGTTGCAAGCGGTGGAAATGGCGGGGGCATCTCCTTCTACCCTGAAAAGACAATGGATCTGCCACTTCATCCCGCTGACCTGGTGGCACTTAAGATCCCTGCAGAGGAGAAGGGCCTTTTCGTGCTGGCCAGGCATATCCTGAGCCTTAGGAAATCCGGCATTGATGCCAGGCAGGAGGAGGCGCTCTTCTGGGGCCAGTTCTTGTATTGTTTCCTGGGCGTGAGCCTGTTGTGGGCATCATTGCCCCTTATAATGTTCAAGGCAAGGGGAGGGGTGCTCAGTGGATTGGGAATAGGCCTGATCATCGGTTTTTCCTCCTGGGTCCTGTGGAATTTTGCCGTTACCCTGGGAAAGACTGGCAAGCTCCCTGCTGCGGCTGCCGTAATGGCAGTCCATGCCATGCTCTTCGTGGTGGGGCTTTTCATGTTCAGGAGGATGCGGTATTAGGAGGGATCCAATTTACACGGGCCAGGAACCTTTCAACCAGGATTATGCACTTTAAATGTTGAATAAATAAAATTATATCAAAAATTACAAGATGTTACAAGCAAATAAGCATCCTCTTAGGTTTACACAAAAGGTGCATCAACTTCTCAACGGAATCATCCAGCATTTGAAGCCACAAGGGGCCCGTAATTTTGCTGAATTTGCTGTGTTGTAGGGCACTTGAAGTACACGTACGTCTGCATGTCCTCCGCCTTGCATCTTCAACAAACTTGCGAGCTGCATAATCCAGATTCAAATTTTCGGCAACGATCTTGTGATCAGCCAGAGCCAGGAGGGTCTATGAAGATAGGTGACAGGGAAAGGGAGAGGATAGGAAAAATAATAGGGATACTGAAGGAGATGTATCCTGATGCCCATATCGCCCTTACGTTCAAGACGCCGTTCCAATTGCTGGTGTCGGTGATTCTTTCGGCCCAGTGTACCGATGAGCGCGTCAACCAGGTGACCGCGGTGCTTTTCAGCAAGTATCCAGATGCACAGAGCATGGCCAGGGCGCCCATAGAGGATCTCGAACAACTGGTCAGGCCCACGGGGTTTTTTCGAAACAAGGCGAAGAACATAAAGGAGGCCTCGCGTATGATCGTGGAACGCTATGGTGGGAAGGTGCCCGATACCATGGAAGGTCTGTTATCCCTTCCCGGTGTCGCCAGGAAGACCGCCAACATCGTTCTCTACCAGGCATACGGGAAGGTGGAGGGCATAGCGGTCGACACCCATGTAAAGCGGCTGGCCAGGCGCCTTGGCATGACAAGGGAGAAAAACCCGGTAAAGATCGAAAGGGATCTCATGGATGTGGTGCCAAGGGAGGACTGGGGCCCCATAACGTACATGCTGATCGAACATGGAAGGCGGGTATGCAAGGCAAGGAAACCCGCGTGTGACATATGCCGGTTGAGGGAGCTTTGCCCGTCGGCTGGGGAATTCTTGAAGTGACGGGCTGGGAACCGATCACCGGGTTGGCCGTAAAGGTCGTGAAAGGGGGGTAACCATATGGATCGCTACGTGGCCCAGGTGGATGAGGCCGTGGCCTTCCTGCGTGCCAGGCTCCCTGTCCTGCCGGACATATGCCTGATGCTGGGCACCGGGCTTGGCGGGTTGGCCGGTGCGCTCGACGTGGGCTGGGAGTCAGGCTACGGGGAAATCCCGTACTTTCCCGTCTCCACCGCGCCGGAACATGCAGGAAGGCTGCTTGTCGGTCGGATCGGTAACGCCACGTTGGCCCTCTTCCAGGGGCGTTTCCACTTTTATGAAGGCTACTCCACCCGAAGGCTCACCTTTCCGCTCCGGGTGATGGCCGGGCTTGGCGTAAGGATAATGATCGGCGTCAATGCCGCGGGGGGGCTCAACCTGGACTTCTCATCAGGGGATATCATGGTCATCCGGGACCATATAAACCTGATCCCTGAAAATCCGTTGAGGGGACCTAACGTGGATACATGGGGACCCCGGTTCCCGGACATGTCCGCGGCATATGCCCCTGGTTTACGCAGGGCAATCCACGCGGTAGGTGCAAGTAAGGGAATATCACTCAGGGAGGGAGTATTCGTTGCGGTCCCTGGTCCAAGCCTTGAGACACCTGCCGAGACCAGGTTCCTGCGGCTCATGGGGGCAGATGCCGTTGCCATGTCCCTCGTGCCAGAGGTGATCGTTGCAGTACATGCCGGGATGAGGTGCCTTGGCATCTCGGTTATAGCCAATGTCAACGATCCTGAGGACTTCAGGCCTATCATGATAGAAGACGTGGTAGCACAGGCGAAGAAGGCCGAAGGGCGCCTCGAAAGGCTGCTGGTTGCCTTCTTGGAGGATTTTCCCACATGGAACGAGCAGATCTGATCGTAACCGGTGAATATGTTGTCATCGATCCTTCAAGGCCATGGCTCGAGGACGGGGCCATTGCCATCAGGCAGGGCCGCATAGTGTCGGTCGGCAAATCAACCGGAATAATGGCCCGCTTCGATGCTGGAAAGGTACTGTCGAGGCCCCATGGACTGGTTATTCCCGGGTTGATAAACGCCCACACCCATGCCTCTATGGTGCTTTTCAGGGGGCTTGCCGATGACCTTCCACTCAAGACATGGCTTGAGGATCATATATTCCCGGCAGAGGCGCACCTTACCCCTGAACAGGTTTCCCTGGGCGCTGAGCTGGCGTGCGCCGAGATGATCCGGAGCGGCACCACCGGTTTCGTTGACATGTACTTCTTCGAGGACCACATAGCCTCCGTGGTTGACAGGGTGGGGCTCAGGGGGTGGCTGGGCGAGGGCGTCTTCGATTTTCCATCACCTGCATTCGCCTCGGGTGAGGAGGCCCTTTCCGAAACAGAGCGGCTTTTCGATAAATGGCAGGGGCATGAGCGCATAACCATCACCGTGGACCCGCATACGCCCTACACGTGTAAGCCAGAGCTGCTCAAGAGGTGCCTCGAGGTATCCAGGCGAAATGATCTGATGATGGTCATCCACCTTGCCGAGACGGACTGGGAGAACGGTGAGATAAGACGCCGTTACGGCGCTTCCCCTGTAAGGCATCTGGAGAACTTGGGGCTATTGGGGGATTGGCTGCTTGCGACCCACTGCGTAAGTGTGGGCCACAGGGACATTGCACTCCTTGCCAGGAGGGATGTTAGGATCGCCCATTGTCCGGAAAGCAACATGAAGCTTGGCTCCGGCATGGCGCCTGTCCCTGGCTTCATAGAGGAGGGGATCACCGTGTGCCTGGGTACGGATGGTGCGGCAAGCAACAACGACCTGGATCTCCTTGGCGAGATGGATACCGCGGCCAAGCTGCCCAAGGGGATCAATAAGGAGCCAACCCTCTTGTCGAGTGTCGAGGCACTTAAGATGGCCACGTCCTGGGCGGCCGAGGCCCTGCACCGTGACGTGGATCTTGGCACCCTTGAAAAGGGGAAGTATGCAGATTTCGTGGTGATCGACCTTGGGCAGGTACACCTGAGACCATGTTACAACCCGGTCTCACAGGTTGTCTATGCGGCAAGGGGAGGGGACGTTCAGGATGTGGCAGTGGCAGGCCGTCTCTTGATGGAGGACCGTAGCCTGCTTACCATAGATGAAGAAGGTCTCATGGAAAGGCTTTCAACCCAAACCTTCATGCCCACCCGGCCTTCGTAGTGGTGCAAGGACCCTGGCCGCATGAAGGTTTGGGCCAAGGATGGCGGATTCCAACGATGCCCTGTGATCGGTTACGGTATTTAACCGTGATAAAGGGCTTATGGCAGGAGATCAAAGGCCTTGTCCACGGCCTCCCTGGCCGTGCGTACGTAATGGATGTCAGGCAGGTGTTCCCATGTGTTCAGCCCTATGACCGGTTTCCACATCTTGAGGGCAAGGGCTATCTCCGAGAGGGTGCCGTGTGAACCCGATATGGCGATAAGGACCTCGCACGAACGGACCAGGATCACGTTCCTTGCATGGCTCATGCCGGTAACCACCGGTACCGTTATGAACGGATTTGCATCGGAGACCCTGGCGCCAGGAAGTATTCCTACGGTGGTGCCTCCTGCCTCGACTGCACCCTTGGCCGCTGCCTCCATTACCCCTCCCAGGCCTCCGCAATACAGGATTGCACCCCTTTCGGCCACCAGCCGGCCGGTTTCCTCTGCCAGCTGCTTCACGTCGTCTTCACACAGGCCGGCTCCTATGATTCCTATTCTTCTGTTAGCGTGAGTTAAAGTAACCATTTTATCAGGATATAGCCTCCGATCAACAGGAGCGTAAATATTATGGTGCAGAGATTGAAATATCTTTCCAGAAAATTTTTGACCGATGGCCCGAAGGCATAGGCAGCAGCCGCCACGAGGAAGAACCTGCCTGCCCTGGAGATGGCCGATGCCAGGGAAAAGGTGGCGAAATTGATCTTGAATGCCCCGGCAGTGATGGTGAAAAGCTTATAGGGAAGTGGGGTGAATCCACCTATGGCCACGGCCCATGCATCGTAGTGCCGATAGAGATCCTGGACCGTACCGTACTTGTCACCTAGGTGATAGAAGGAAAGGATTTGTTGGCCAATGGTGTTCATGAATTGCCATCCCATGGCATAGCCGGCCATGCCTCCCGTGAGCGATCCTGCAAGCGCTATGGATGCCCAACGGAAGGATTTTTTTGGCTTTGCAATGGCAAGGGCAATCAGCAAGACATCCGGCGGAATCGGGAAAAAGGATGCCTCTGCAAAGGCCAGGCAGAAGAGCGCATAGCCTGCGTTTGGCCTGTCGGCCCAGGAGACCACCCAGTCATAGCACCTTCTGATCAGGTTGGGGAGATAGAGGGGTGAAGAGGTTATGCTCGCCATCCGTGATCTCCTACGAGTTTTACGAAACGCACCCCTCCAAGTTGTTCTTCGCGCAGCTTGTTACCGGATTTCGTCACCTTCAGTAGTACCTGGGAGTATTCGTCCCCGACCGGTATTACCAGGACCCCTGGATCTGCCAATTGCTCCAACAGGGGCTTCGGGACCGTGGGGGAGCCTGCGGTCACGAGTATGGCATCGAAGGGTGCCTCGTCAGACCAGCCCCATGTCCCGTCGTCTAGCTTTAGTACCACGTTCGTGTATCCGAGCCGGTCCAGGACCCTTCGTGCGGTTGGAAGGAGGTCAGGGATCCTCTCTACGCTGTAGACCTTGCCGGCGAGTTCGGCCAGTATGGCAGTCTGGTAACCTGATCCTGTCCCTATCTCCAAGACCTTTTCGTTTCCCCTGAGTCCGAGCGCCTGGGTCATCAACGCCACTATGAAGGGTTGGGATATGGTCTGGCCATGTTTTATGGGGAGAGGATAATCGCTGTAGGCCTGGTCCCAGAGTGCCTCATCCACGAAAAGATGCCGCGGCACCTTCTTAAACGCCTCGAGGACCCTGGGATCAGTAATGCCACGGCCCTCTATCTGGCTTGCGACCATCCTTTCTCTGGCCAGCCTGTACTGGTCGTTGGGTGTCCTGTCAGGTCTTTTCGACATAATATACCGCCTTTTTGACTTTGCCGTCCTTCAGGATGATCTGGAGTCCCTCAACCTCACTCTTGCCGAGTCGCCCTCCCAGGAACGGGAGATGCTGCCAGAAATGCCTGTGCCGCACATAGTAATACCATTCTTCCGTGTTGTTTCCGGCCTTCCTTATGGCCTGTGGAGGGCCAAGCAACTCGGTCACCTCCTGCCCGGTCTGGCCGGGTTTGATCATGGAGGCCTCAACAGGAAGATAAGTCCTAGGGGCCCCGGCGCAAGATGAAAGTCCCAGGGTCAACATGCCGATAAGAAATAGGGTAAGGGATTTGCTAGGTCTTGATTTTATCATTTGGCTACATCTGCTTGCTAGGTAATTTATCTGGTTTCCAGGCCTCAGCGCCCGGGGCCGTTTTTTTGTCCCGGCAATTGTTGGATATCATGTCCGGGGATACGATAGCGAACGTGTTTGTGGGTCGCACGAGGGCCTGGTCAATCATCCCCGGCACTGTACTATGGATAAAGCCAGGTGTGCAATATGCTTGTTCAAGCTCCGGGATCGTGCAACTAAATTTTAAAAACCATGGACTCACCCTGGATCCAGATCAGGTCAGGTGGCTGGGTACAAGGGTGGTGGAGGATCAAGACATGAGGTGTCCGAAATGCAGATTCATAAGCTTTGATTATCTGAAGACATGCGGCAAGTGCGGCACAGACCTGTCACGCATATGGCAGGAGCTTGGCGAATTCACAAAGGAGGGGGAGGGGCTTTCCTGGTTCTTCCATCCCGATGAAACCGGCGACACGTCCGCAGAAGGTATCGGGAACGGGAAAGGTCCGGTGGATCTGGATGCCATAGACGTCTCTGATCTGGTCCCGGAATCCCTGCCAGAGGGGGAATTGAGGCATATTGACCCCGAGTTGCTCGGGAAGGTGGCAGAAGACGAGGAGTTTCAGCAAGCCCTGGACCGGGTAATAGATGAATAGGACGAGAAGTAAGTCCCCATTCTTGTACCTGCGCATCCTGTAACCCACATACGGGCAAGGAACCCCTGATGATACCCTGGGGCACGTAATTTGGCTTGAAACCATGTCTTGTCCTTGGGCGTGTTTCAATATCCTCGGGGTGCGCTATCAGGGGCACGGGCCGCATGAAGGTTTGGAATAGTCATGGATTATGCAGCTTGCAGGCCTACTGAAGATGGCGGTTCTCAGACGTTCGAATCGCATAATCTGGGATAAAGGTACTTCCGTTGACCGAAGAGGTGGAGTCGGATTGCTCTGCCCGACAGGCACGAAAGTTTCCCTGGCACTTGCAAATATTCGCCTTATGGGCTAGATATATCCCCTGCTGGGCGGTTAACTCAGTGGTTAGAGTGCCATCCTCACACGGTGGAAGTCACTGGTTCGAATCCAGTACCGCCCACCATATTCCCCGTTTAAGCAGGCAAAAAGTATCTCTAAAAAATATCCCCGGATAAAATTTTTAACCAGAGATACCCAAAATCCTTTTGGTTCCTTTACCCCTCCCGAAGAGGGGTTTTTTTAGAGGTATTATTGTCAGACAAGTCAGGCCCTCGAGTAACGGAGTATAATCTATGGCAAAGAAGATAAAAAAAATACTGGTTGCCAACCGCGGGGTCCCCGCTGTGCGGATCATGCAGACATGCAGGGACAGGAAGATACCGACGGTTGCCGTCTACAGTACCCCTGACAGGCTTTCCCTCCACGTCATGGTCGCCGATTCGGCGGTTCATATAGGTGATGCCCCGCCGGTGGAATCCTATCTCAACATGTAGAAAATAATCGATGCCGCATTGGAACAGGATGCCAACGTAATACATCCAGGTTGGGGATTCCTGGCTGAAAACAGCCAGTTTGCACAGATGGTCATGGATGCAGGTCTCCTGTGGGTAGGACCGTCTCCTAGGGTGATAAGCCTCATGGGTGACAAGATAGAGGCCAAGAAGATGGCGGTTAGGGCAAATGTTCCCACCATACCTGGCATCAGCGACGTGAAGGATGTGGACCAGGTGAGGGAATGGATGAAGAACGAGGAGGTCTCCTTCCCCATAATGATAAAGGCCTCCGCCGGGGGTGGCGGCAAGGGTATGGTAAAGGTGGAAAGGGACGAGGATCTATCAAACGCCATTTCCCAAGCCCGCTCCGAGGCCAAGAAGGCCTTTGGGGACGAAAAGCTGCTTGCAGAGAAATACATAGAGAGGGGGCGCCACATAGAGGTACAGGTAGTGGCGGACGAACACGGTAACGTAATCCATCTCTTTGAAAGGGAATGTACGCTTCAGAGGAGGAACCAGAAGATCATCGAGGAGGCACCATCTCCGTCCATAAACGAGGATCTTCAACGAGAGATATGCTTTACCGCCGTAAGGCTCATGCGCGAGATCGGCTATACCACCGCCGGCACGGTGGAATTCATCTTCGATACCTCCACCAAGAGGTTCTATTTCCTGGAGGTGAATACCAGGCTCCAGGTGGAACATGGGGTTACCGAGTTGATCACAGGCCTCGACGTGGTCGGAATAATGCTCGACGTGGTACAAGGGAAGCCATTCAATTTCTTCCAGTCTGACATACACCCAAACCGTTGGGCCCTGGAGGTGCGGATCAATGCAGAGGATCCAAGGACCTTCAGTCCATCATTTGGGACCATTACTCGGTTGCAGATACCCCATGGACCCGGTATCCGGGTGGCTTCCGGGGTATACGAGGGGATGGATATCCCACCCTATTACGATTCCCTTTTCATGCTTCTTCTTACCGCTGGCCGCGACCGTGATACGGCCATAAGGGCCATGGATCGCACCCTTAGCCGGAATTTCAGGGTGGAGGGCGTCAAGACCCTTGCCCCTTTGCTGCTTAGCATAATACGCCACGAGGCCTTTCAGCGTGGGGATTTCTCCACCAGGTTCATAGAGAACCATATGGATGAACTGGTCTCCATGTTCAAGGAGAAGGACAGCCAGGACGAGGTGCTCAAGATCGCAAAATATGTGGCTGAGATATCAGCGCTTGGACCGCAGGAGTGGATGTAAGTATGGAAACGAATTCAAAGATATTCAGGCCGGGGATGAGCCCCAGGGAGATAGTGGAAAAGGCCAGGAACATCGACGGGGTAGCACTTACCTGTACCGGGATGAGGGATGCCGGGCAATCGGACTTCAAGAACCGTCACCGCATCCATGATCTGAAAACCCTTGCCCCCTTCTACGAGGAGATGAATCTTTTCAGCTCCGAATGCCACGGTGGTGCAAGGTGGCACGTGGGGATCATGAACCGAAAGGAGAGCCCCTTCGAGGAGATAGAGATCCTGAGACGAGACATGCCGAGCGTGCTTCTCCAGACCCTCATACGGGAGACCAATCTTTGGGGCTACAGGCCGTATCCCAAGAACGTGATCGAGTACGTGGTGGCCAACGTGGACATAGACGTCTGGCGCTGTTTCTCCTTCTTGAATGACATAAGGAACATGCGCGCGGTTGCCGAGGTGGTGATGAACCGCGGAAGGCTCTTTCAGCCGGCGATTTCGTTTACCCAGTCCGACTGGACCACGGATGAATATTACCTTGGTGTGGTGCAGGAGATAGTGGATCTCTGTGGTGGCACCGACGAGATCATCCTGTGTATCAAGGACATGGCAGGCGTGGGTAGCCCGGAACGTATAAGGACCCTCATAGATTCCATCAAGCAGTCCTATCCCGATCTGGTCGTGCAATACCATCGTCATGCAACCGACGGTCTTGCCATGCCTGCGCTCCTTGCGGCCGCCCAGGCCGGTGCGAAGATCCTTGACGCCGAGGAGGATTCGCTGACCAGGTTCTATGGCCAGGCCCCCATACTTGCCCTCCATGCCTATCTCGAGGAATCGGGCATCAAGGTCCTTTTGAATCGGGAGGCAACGGAGAAGGCGGTCCAGAAGGTCAGGGAATGGATCGGTCACTATGAATGGGCGGAATCCCCGTTCAAGGGATTCGATCACAACGTAACCCGCCACAGGATGCCGGGCGGGGCCTTCCCAAGCTCCTTCGAGCAGGCGGAAAAGGGGGGGTTCCTGCACCTCATGCCGGCCATACTGAAGGTCATGTCCCTCTACAACAAGATTGTGAAGTATTTTGACGTCACCCCTGGTTCGCAGATTACGTGGGTCACGTGCAGCGGCATAGTAAACAAGTACGACAAGGAAAAGGGCCTTTCCGGGGTGGAGCACGTTATCAGGCTTCTCAATAAATTCGTGGAGGAAAAGGGACAGGATTTTTCCGCCATGGAGCCCGAAGAACAGGAAGAACTGCTTACCCTTTTCAGGAATGCCCCCGGGGACTTCAAGAATCTCCTCCTTGGCGGATACGGTAAACTACCTATGGGATGGCCGGATGAATGGGTGTACCAGAGTGCCTTTGGCCCGGAGTGGGAGGCAAGGCTTGAGGAGCGAAAGGAGCTTTCACCACTCGACACACTGGAAGCCGACGATCTGGAAAAGATCAGGAGCGATCTTGGTGTGACCATCGGCAGGCCGCCCAGCGAGGAGGAATTCATCTTGTACCTCATGCATCCCAAGGATGCCCTGACCATGTTCGAGTTCAGGGAAAAGTACGGTGAAACCCCCTTTGTTCTTCCAACGGATGTGTGGCGGGAAGGCCTCAAGAATTGCGGGGACAAGGTGGAGTTCGACCTGTGGGGCAAACCCTACTGCATCGAGCTCGTATCTATCGGTTCTGAGCACGAAGGGTTTATCCATGTGGTCATGAAGGTGAACAACAAGACCAGGGTCTATACAGTCGAGACCCCGAGGGCCAAGAAGACGGAGATCAGGATGGCCCAAGGGCCTGATGAAATAGGCGCCCCGATCAATGGAAACGTCTGGAGGATAGGAAATCCTGACAGGGGCACCTTGAAGATCGGCGACATAGTCCACAAGGGTGAGGAGATTGCCAATCTCGAGGCCATGAAGATGGAAAATGCCATCGTTGCCCCGTTCGATGCCCATGTCGTTGAGATAGCAATCAAGCTGAACGACTCCGTACAGGAGGGGCAGCTCCTGTTCGTGCTCAAAAGGCTTGAGTGATGTCGGCATCCACACCATGAGGTTGGCGAGATGCGCAGATTCACAGGGCTGAGTCTCTTACACCTTGAAACCGTTGATTCCACGAACAGCTACATACTTTCCAGGCCCGAACTTCTTTCAAGGGCAGGTCTTGTGGTGTATGCGGATCGTCAGACCAGGGGCCGTGGAAGGATGGGGCGCAGGTGGTTTTCAGGGAAAAAGGGAAATCTGATCGCCTCACTGGTTATATACCCCGACCTGCCTGAAAGCTACCTTTCATGTATGACGCTCTTGGTAGGCCTGGGTGTACACGGTGCCCTATCCGCCCTTGGACTTGCAGATCTTTCGATAAAATGGCCCAATGACATACTGATAGCCGGCAAAAAGGTATGTGGAATCCTGTGTGAGACCACCGTGACCCCGGGGGGGCGTGTGGTCGTTGCGGGGATCGGCCTCAACATGATAGGGGGAGATGATGACTTTCCTCCTGAAGTGCGCGGAAGGCTTACTACCCTTGAATCCCATGGCCTGGGACCGGGCCGTGAGGAAATGCTCGAGTTCGTTCTGGACCATGTAGACCAGGTGCTTTGCCTTGCAAGTGACGGGCGGATGGAGATGCTCTTTGAGAAGTGGGAAGGATGTTCTTCGTCTATTGGGAGACGCGTGAGGTTCAGGCGGGGTGGGAACACCTGCGTGGCAACCATAGCCGGCCTTGGTCCCCGCGGTGATCTTGCGGTAAGGCTCGAGGACAGTGGCGCCATGGTTTCCGTGGTGTCCGGGGAAGTGGAGTACCTTTGACAAGGATATCGATCCTACTGGCCTTGCTTGACATGATCATCGCCTGGCACTAATTTCAACCTAACCGGTTAATCAAGCAGTAATCATCTTTTATATGTCAGGGGGCTAACCCTTTGGCCGGCGGGTTTGCGAGGCCATGGTTACGAAGTTCTTCGACGATGGACATCTCAGGACGTTGGATGAGGCGGTAGCCGTATCGGAAGAGGTTACCAGTGATCATTTCTCGCTTTCGGCAGGCCATTGGGTTCGAAATCCTTATGAAGTACGTACCTTGAAGGACGTAAGGGCCATTGATATTCCCGAGGGTGTGTTGGCGCACCTCATGAGGTTTGGCAAGCCCTTCGTGAAGAAGAAATTTGGCAGGGATACCCCTTACTTTTACAGGATATGTCTGCATGACCAGAGGATCTTAGAGCATACGAACGGTGGCAAGCGCCATCGTCTGTACCCACTTCTTATTTACATTGTGACCCATGAGCTGGTACATATTGCCAGGTTCAGTCTGTTTGACTGCTTCTTCAAGTCTAACAGAAAAGGTGAAGAGGAGATGATAGTACATCGGCAGACCGGGTTGATCCTTTCAGGCCTTAAGATTCCAGGGCTGCCAGCGGTGATAGAAAGATTTGCCCACTGTACATGATGCAGGGGTACGATAGATAAAAGTCACCAGGGTCGTTTTCCCTGGGGCAGTGTCTTGCCATGAAGAGTTTTTGGTATGGCTTTTTGAAATCATTAATTATTCGGAGGTGTTGTTATGCCAATTTATGAATACGAGTGTGAATCGTGCGGATACGTGAAGGAAAATTGGCAAAAGGTCTCTGATCCACCGCTTTCCACATGTGAGAAATGCGGGGGACAGATGCACAAGCTGATTTCTCATTCGTCGTTTCATCTCAAGGGATCAGGCTGGTATGTGACGGACTATGCCGGTAAGAAGAGCGGAAGTGAAAACGTATCCTCTGAAAAGTCAACGGCTTCCAAGACCAAGGAGAAAAAGACGGCCTGTGATTCGTGTTCCTAACCCCTTCATATATTATTGCGGGCACATGGGGCGGATCCGTAGCCTGAGAATTGGGACATGTTGATAGTGATGCATCGTCAGGCACGACCTGACGATATAAAGAAGGTCATAGAGCTTATTGAAGAACACGGATGGGTAGCCAAATCCATCCCCGGTGGTGAACGAACTGCCATAGGTGTGCTCAAGAACCCCGAGCCTGTAGACCCGGCTATCTTCCTTGATCTTCCAGGGGTTCGGGATGCGATACCCGTATCCAAGCCCTACAAGCTGGTCAGCCGCGAGATGCACCCTGAGGATACCCTGATCGGCCTCGGGGATGACGAGGTTGTTATAGGTGGTGGGAAGCCGGTGCTAATGGCAGGTCCGTGCGCCGTAGAAAGCGAAAAACAGGCGCTCGACATTGCCCGCGAGGTGAAAAGGGCAGGGGCGAAGATATTCAGGGGAGGCGCCTTCAAACCCAGGTCGTCTCCCTATTCTTTTCAGGGCCTGGGAAAGAAGGGCCTGGAAATACTGGCCAAGGTCAGGGAGGAGACCGGTCTTTTCATCATCACAGAGGCCACGGACCATGAGGTCTGTGACATGGTGGAAGAATATACCGATATAATCCAGCTCGGCACCCGCAATATGCAGAATTACCGGCTGCTCAGGAGGGCGGGTCAGGCAAAGAAACCCGTTCTCTTGAAGCGTGGCATGTGGGCCACGGTGGACGAATTTCTGATGGCTGCTGAGTACATAATGTCCGAGGGCAATGATCAGGTGATCCTGTGTGAACGGGGAATCAGAACCTTTACGAGACATTCGCGCAACACCTTGGATCTAAACGCCATTCCCTATATCCAAAGGGAGAGCCACCTGCCCATCGTGGTGGACCCAAGTCATGCCGCAGGACGCAGACATCAGGTTATACCGTTGGCCAAGGCAGCGGCAGCCATGGATGTGGACGGCCTGATAGTAGAGGTCCATAACGATCCGCAAAAGGCCCTGTCGGACGGGCCCCAATCCCTTTATCCAGAGCAGTTCTTACAACTGGTTTCCAGCCTAAGGGATATGAATATCGATATATGACAAGGCTTAGGGGTTAACGGACTTGTCAAAGCACTGGCCGTATGTTAATGAACAAAGGCTTTCATTATGGCGGCGTAGCCAAGTGGCTAAGGCGACGGTCTGCAAAACCGTTATTCCCCGGTTCGAATCCGGGCGCCGCCTCCATTTCGTAACCGATTGGATTGCTCCCTGGATGCAATCCTTTTTTGTTTCAACGGCATTTCCCTGGGGCTGTGTTCCAAGCCTCTTTCTTATTTAACCGCAGGTTGTTACATGCGAATAGTCATAATGGGGGCCGGAGAAGTCGGCCGACACCTGTGTCAGCAATTATCCCTTGAGGACCACGAGGTAGTCCTGATAGACAGGAATCCCGAACATCTTAGAAGGGTAGAAAGGGAATTAAATATACTTGCCATCGAAGGCAATGGCGCATCGGCCAAGGTCCTTGAGCAGGCGGAGATATCGAAGGCAGATCTGTTCATTGCAGTGACTGATATCGATGAGGTCAACCTTATTGCCTGCATCATGGCAAAGCAATATGGGGTCCTGAGGCGTGTGGCCCGGGTCCGGAACAAGGAATACCTTGCTGCTGATTCACCTGTCAATGAGCACCGTCTTGGTATCGACTTGCTTATCAATCCCGATCAGGTGATGGCACAGGAGATACTCAAGATCAGCAGGGTATCGGAGGCCTTTGAGATCGTAGATTTCGCCCACGGCGAGGTTCTTTTGGTTGGGTATCACATAAAGGAAGGTAACCCGACCTGTGGTATTACCTTGGCGGACCTTAGGGCCTTGAAGGGCCTTTATGATTTTGTGGTGGTCGCAATCGTCCGCTCAGGAAATACCATCATACCCAGGGGCAGTGAGAGGATCCAGGCGGACGATCGTCTATATCTCGTGGTACAGAGGGAAGATATGGCTGCGGTGGAAGGGCTTTTGAATGTTCGCAGCCACCTGCCCAAAAGGGTCTTTATAATAGGCGGCGGCCAGGTTGGGCTGGAGGTGGCAAAAGGACTTGAGAAGGAAAGGGTGGATGTGTTCCTGGTGGAATCCGACGTCAGGAGGTGTGAGCTGCTGGCCGAGTGGCTGGACAATACGGTCGTGTTGAACTTCGATGGACTGGATGCCCAGGATCTCATTTCTGAGGGTATAGACAAGGCGGACCTGCTCATTGCGGTCACCAACGGGGACACAACTAATATACTCGCCAGCCTGCTGGCAAAACACCACGGGGCGCATAAGTGCATCACCCGGATAAGCCGGCCGGATTTCATACCACTGCTGGGGAAGCTTGGTATCGATGTGGCGCTCAGTGCAAGGCTTGTGGCGGCCAATATGATCCTGCGGTTCGTCCGCAGGGGTGTGATACTTTCCGTTGCCACCCTTCTTGGAAGCGATGCTGAGGTGGTGGAGTTCGTGGTTTCTGAAAGATGGGCATATGCCGGCAACCGGTTAAAATCGATCCATTTTCCCCTGGGGGCCAATGTGGGGGCCATCATAAGGGGAGGCGATGTGGTTATCCCTTCGGGGGATACGGTCCTTGCGGCCGGTGACAGGCTGATCATATTCACTATCAAAAAGGCCGTACCCATGGTTGAAGAGCTTCTAAGCTCATGAAATTAGGCACCATCGGAGCAGTGACCGGCTGGTTGTTGGTCTTCCTTTCGGTAGCCCTGCTTCTGCCAATCGGGTTCAGCCTGTATTACCACGATGGCAACGCATGGGTCTTCATCGTCTCCAGCCTTTCAGGGGCGTCCCTGGGAGGGCTCCTGGCATGGTCATGCCTTCCTGGCAGGGAGATCGGCCACAGGGAGGGTTTCGCCATCGTAGGCCTTGCATGGCTGGCCGCTGCCGCCCTGGGGGCCTTGCCGTATTACCTGTCAGGGGCCATCCCTTCCTATCTGGATGCCTATTTTGAGGCCATGTCCGGTTTCACCACTACAGGGTCAACCATATTGGAACGGGTGGAGATTCTGGGGCCTGGCCTTCTTTTCTGGCGCGCCCTGACCCACTGGCTCGGCGGTATGGGGATCATCGTCCTCTCCATTGCCATCCTGCCCGTACTGGGCATCGGAGGGATGCAGCTTTTTCAGGCCGAGATGCCCGGTCCTACGAAGGACCGGCTGGCACCCCGTATCCAGGATACGGCCCGGATATTGTGGGGGGTCTACGTCCTCTACACCCTTGGCGAGGTCATCCTCCTGATGCTGTCCGGAATGGATTTTTTCGATGCCATCTGTCACTCTTTTGCCACCTTGGCCACCGGGGGGTTTTCCACCAGGACAGCAAGCGTTGGAGGCTTTGGCAGTCCCCTGATAGATTACATAATCGTGATATTCATGATACTTGCCGGTATGAATTTTTCCCTGCACCATCGTCTCTTCAAGGGGGACTTCAAGGCCGTCATAAAGAACGAAGAACTCAAATTCTATTTGGGCATGGGAACAGGTGCGACCCTGCTTATCATGGTGGTCAACTACCTTTCCCATACCTATGGATCTCTTGGTGAAAGCCTAAGGTTCAGCTCCTTCCAGGTCTGGTCCATCCTTACCACCACCGGCTTTGGTACCGCGGACTTCGACAAGTGGTCCCCGGTGTGCCGTTTTGCCCTCGTAACCCTGATGTTCATAGGCGGCATGGCCGGCTCCACCGGCGGTGGCATAAAGCAGGTAAGGATCCTGTTGTTCTGGAAGTTTACGCGTATGCAGATAAGAAAATTAATACATCCAAGGGCGGTAGAGGCCATAAAACTCGATGGCCGAAGGGTCCCGGCAGAGGTGATGCAATCCATACTGGGATATCTCTCCCTGTATCTGGTGGTATTTGTGGTTGCCACACTCATCGTGACCGGCCAGGGTGTGGATATATTGACCGGTTCCACCGCTGTCATCGCCACCTTGAACAACATAGGCCCTGGCCTTGCCGGTGTGGGGGCGACTCAGAATTTTGCAGGCATACCGGCCCTTTCCAAGGTGGTCCTGATACTCTGCATGGTGGCTGGCAGGTTGGAGCTTTATACCCTTGCGGTTTTGGTCGTGCCGGAGTACTGGAAAGGCACCGATCTTCCACGGTGGAGATGGCAAGGGCGTCGGGGCTAGCCCTTGCTTCCGTGGAGCCTGTAATTGGAAAAGGTTGAAAGGAGGAACCTCGAATGGCTTTGATGGACATCAATGTTTCACCGCTTGGAACCGGATCGACCAGTGTGGGCCGATACGTGGCAGGCCTTGTGAAGGTCCTTGACGAAAAGGGGCTTCCTTACCAGGTAACCGACATGGGAACAATCGTCGAGGGGCGGATCGATGATCTGTTCGATCTTGCCAGGAGGCTTCACGAGGGGCCTTTCCTGGAAGGCCTTAAGAGGGTCTACACAGTAATCAAGATAGA
The DNA here is from genome assembly GCA_024275145.1 of Deltaproteobacteria bacterium. Classification (GTDB taxonomy): domain Bacteria; phylum Desulfobacterota; class Dissulfuribacteria; order Dissulfuribacterales; family QOAL01; genus S143-34. The sequence continues at coordinate 25,034 of JAJRZR010000033.1, forward strand.
CGATCGCAGGGACAAGGAGGTTCACCTAGGCCAGAAGGCCGCATCAATTACCGGTGAGAGGGCATGAGACGAAGGCTTCCACTCCTCTTGACGGCCTTGGCCACTGGCCTGATTGTCTGGGGTACAGTCCACGGAGAGGTACAGGAGGTCTGGCAGAAGGCAGTGACCATATGCCTTAGCTGTGTGGGGATAGGCTGATGGAAAGGCTTCGCCGGTTCAGCCAGTATATATTCGCCCTCATAGGTAACTCATATTGGTTGTTTCCATGGAAGGCCCCCATCTATCAGGGGCCGGTCAAGAGGATATGCTTCCCAGGCCTCAACTGTTACTCCTGCCCTGCTGCCAGCATGGCCTGCCCCCTTGGAAGCATACAGAACTTTTTGGCCTCGTTCAGGACCAACCTCCAGGCAGGCATCCTTCATCCTGGTACCTACGTGATTGGCAGCATGGGTTTGGTCGGGTCGGTGGTGGGTAGGATGCCCTGCGGTTGGATATGCCCCTTCGGGTTGATACAGGAATGGCTCAACAGGGTGCCGCTTCCCAGGATCGGGTTGTGGAGGCCACTGAGGTGGCTGCGTTACGTGTTCCTGGTGGTCTTTGTGGTTTTGATGCCCCTTTTCGTTGTTGATGCCCTTGGTTACGGTTCAACATGGTTCTGCAAGCTGGTCTGTCCTGCCGGCACCCTCGAGGCCGGTTTGCCACTGGTATGGCTTGAAAAGGGACTTAGAGCAGCGGTTGGCTGGTTGTTTGCCTGGAAACTTCTGGTGCTGCTGTTGATAATATTTTGGTCTATGGTAACTTCCAGGCCGTTTTGCAGGGTGATCTGCCCCCTGGGGCTCTTTTTCGGCCTGTTTAACCGGGCCAGTTGGCTCAGGTTGAGGTTTCTGGCAGACAGGTGTGTAAGGTGCAAGGCCTGCGCCAGGGTCTGCCCGACAGGGGTGTTGTTTTTTGACGGTACCGACGATATCAATAGCACCATGTGTATACGCTGCCTGAGATGTGTATCCATATGCCCGGCCGGATCCGTGAAGGCGGAGTTTGGCCCGGTCATGAGAAGGGATTATTATGGGAAAAAGATTGGTGTTGGCAACCCGCAATAGGGGAAAGATCTCCGAGATAAAGGCCTGGGTTTCAGGCATGGGCCTTGATTGCCTGTCCATGGACGATCTTGATTCCCTGCCAGAGGTCGTAGAGGACGGTCGGACATTTCTGGACAATGCCCTCAAGAAGGCCAGGGAGATATCCGAGGCTACTGGATTGATGTCCATGGCCGATGATTCGGGTCTGGAAGTCGATGCCCTTGGCGGGGCCCCTGGCGTCCACTCGGCCCGTTTTGCCGGGCCTGGAGCAAGTGACCAGGAAAATAACATGAAGCTTCTTGCCGAACTGGAGGGGGTACCTTAACAAAAAAGGACCGCGCGTTTCAGGTGTGTAATCGTTGTCTACCACCCAGGTGGCAAGTGGATCAGCACCGAGGGGACCTGCGAGGGGGAGATAACGTTTGGGCCCAGAGGAAGGCATGGATTCGGCTATGACCCGGTCTTTTTTTTGCCAGGGCTCGGAAAGACCATGGCGGAGCTTTCCCCTGGGGAGAAAAACGCCGTAAGCCACCGGGGTAAGGCCCTTGCACGGCTGAAGGAGATGCTATCGGATTTCATAAGAGAAGTAGATGGCGGAGCGTAAGACCTTCACAATTTTTTTACCGGTAACCCGTAATCAATTACATAGTGAGCGTGTAGTTAAGTCTGGCTAAAGGATTTCAAGGAGGATTTATCAGTGACGGATTGTTCGCAATATACCCTGTTCAGCGGCGGCCTGAAGGGCGCCGAGGCGGAATTCGGGCGCATGGCAGAACGATGGGGCGTCCAGGAGGTCAATTTTTCTTTCAAGGGTCATACCATGGAACGGGTAAAGGACGTCAAGGTCCTCACCGAAGATGACCTCAAGCAGGGTGACATAAGCATGGAGATCGTCTCCCGTCGCATGGGCCGGACCTATGCCGAGGCGGAAAAGATCCGCCGTGTTATCCAGTCCATATTCCATATCGTAAACAACGGGCACCAGATCTTTGCCATTGGCTGGATCCAGCCGGACGACACGGTGAAGGGCGGTACCGGGTGGGCCGTAGAGCTGGCGAAGTTGTTCAACCGACCGGTAAGCGTGTTTGATCAGGACAAGAACAAATGGTTTAGCTGGAAGGATAACAAGTGGGTTCCTGATGCCCCGGTCATTGCATACAAAACCTTTGCAGGAACCGGTACGAGGAATCTCACGGATGAAGGCAGAAAGGCCATAGAGAACCTGTATGAGAGGTCCTTCGGCCCTGCCGGAGCGAGGTCTTAGGAAAGATGCTTCACGGACATGGTGGCGATGTCTACAGGCTTGCCAGGAGGCTGGGGTTGGACCCCGGAGAGGTCCTTGATTTCAGCAGCAATGTAAGCCCCTTACCCTTTCCGCCCGGGCTCAAGGCACGGCTTGCAGGTCATATGGATGAGATCAGGTGCCTGCCGGAGGTGGACAGCCTCGGGGTGAGAATCGCCCTGGGACGCAGGTATACCATGTCCCATGATCAATTCTTGGTTGGTGGGGGCACAACCGAATGGATATATGGCCTGCCAAGGATACTCAGGCCTGGAAAGGTGGTGGTGCCGCTGCCCACATACTCGGATTATTCGGATGCCGCATCCCTGGCAGGGTGTCGTGTCGAGATGATAGGGCCATGGCCAGGGGCCGATCCACAGGAAAATGCAAGGATTCTGGAAGGCTTGGCTGGATCGGCCAGTGACGACTCGCTGGTCTTCTACTGCAATCCCAACAATCCAACAGGCCGCTTTATCCAGCCTGAAGCCCTGCTCGCTGTCATCAGGGAATGTCAAACCGCCACATGGGTCGTGGACGAATCATATGCGCCCTTTATAGACCGCGACGAGAGAAGCTCTCTCATCACACTCGATATGCCCCCCAACCTGGTGCTTCTGAGATCATTTTCCAAGATCTATGGAGTGCCTGGGCTCAGGCTTGGCTACGCTGTAGGTAGCAGCGACCTGATAGCACGGATGGCGAAGGGGGCCCGTCCGTGGGCGGTCAGCAGGCTGGCCCAGGTGGCAGGGGAGTTCCTGTGCCGCCAGGATGCCTACGAGGATGAGGTCAGGCGGTACTGTCGCGAGGAAAAGGGACGCTTGCTGAAGAGGTTAGCCAGTATACCGTTCCTTGAACCTGTTCCGGGTCAGACCCACTTCATACTCCTCAAGGTGCGTTCCCCCTGGACCGCTGCCGATCTCACCGGCCTGCTGGAGGGGCAGGGCATACTTGTGAGGAATTGTGCGAATTTCGTGGGGCTTGAAGGTGAACTCATAAGGATCAGCCTGAGATCAATGCAGGACAATGACAGGTTGATAGAGGCACTGAGACGCCTGGCAACACGGTAGAACGCGCGCCATGGTTATGAATCAATCCACATCCCCTTGGTTCCCCTTCGATGGCCTTATAACGATTTCCACGCGCCGGTTGGCCCTTCTGTGTGCATCCGAATCGTTTTCCTTGAGGCCATAGAGGCTTCCAAGCCCCTGGGCCCTCATGACGCCTGGATCAAGGCCAAAGGATACGAACTCCTTGTAGACATTCACAGCCCTGTCCAGGGAAAGGTCGTAGTTGGACCCGTAGCCGGCATCAGGATTTACCGGCACGCTGTCGCTGTGCCCTATTATGTCTATTACATAACCACGCCTTTTTCTGAGTACCTGGGCGACCCTGGCCAGGATGTGCCGTGCGTTGGGAGTAAGCGTTGCTTTCCCCTCATCGAAGGCTATTTTTTCATCCAGTACCAGGCATATGTTGCCGGCTATGACCGTGCCTGTCACCTCGTGCAGCAAGGTGCCTTCAAGGCCGTCAGTGGTGGACCTGCCTTCGGAATGGTTTTCTAGGCTTGAAGCCCTGGAGATTTCAAGCGCAGTCCAGGCTAGGAAGAAGATCAACAACAACGACATGATGTCGCTCAGGCTTATGAGCCATGAGGCCTCGTCATGCCTTGCATCTTCCGGCCCTCGGAAGGGATGGCGTCTGTTGTATACTGGCCCTGGTGGTAAGGATATCCCCGCTTTGCCTGGAAGGTTGCCGTACGTCATCTATGATTCCTGGCCGAGTTCGATGCCTTGTTTGTCCATACCTTCAAAGGGTGCACGCCCTTTTGTCCTTCCTTCCTGGAGTCGACAATAGGAATCGAAGCAATTAAGCCTTTCAGCTATACGCAGGGGGTGCTCTTTCCTGTGCATGTCCAACAGGCCCTCTATGATCATGTCCCTTTCCATAATTTCATCCTCTGCAAATGCCTCGACCTTCGTGGCCAGAGGCAGTATCAGGAGATTTGCAAACAGTATCCCGTAGAGGGTGGAACTGAGGGCAAGTCCCAATGACGGACCAAGTGATTTCATCTGCCCGATCTGTCCCATGACCTGCATGAGGCTTATGACCGTACCTGCCATGCCAAGGGCAGGGGCAAGCCGCATGAGCGCTCTCAGGAGGTTTATCTGGTTTCTCCTTTCAGCGTACCTGAGGGCACTTTCCCTTTCGAGCGCGTTGAGCAGGCCCTGGTGATCGTATCCTTCTGCTATCAAGGTGGCCCCAAAGCCCAGAAAGTCATTTTCTGTTTCCTCCGCGGCCCTTTCCAGGGCGAGCGGGCCATGGAGCCGGTATATCCTCGCCAGCTCCAGGATCCCTGACAGGGTGTTGACATCGTTGCGACGGCTCTTGTGTCCCAGTGCCTGGATTACAGCCCGGCAGGTTTCGATCAGCCTGCGTTTTGAAAAACCAAGACAAAGGACCAGGGTGCTGCCTCCAAATACTATGACCAGCGATTGAAGGTTTAGGATCTGGTCGGCGTCAAGACCTCTTAAAAAGCCAAAGATCATGAGTAGACAGGCCAATATAGAAAGGGAAAGGGAACGAAGAGTCATGGTGGGGATCTCCTGGTTTAAGATCGTTGTGTCCCGATGAAACGCAACAATCATACCAGTACCAGGGAGATCCTCAGTGTCCCAATGATTTGCCGTTAAAATACATAATCTGGGTTTATACCAGATTATGCACTTCAAATGCCCGAGAAGAAGATTTTATCTGAATAATTCGATGGTTAACTGCAATTTATCCGACAAACCTGTTCACCCAAAAGGTGCGACTTCATCCAGTTTTATATCTCAGGCATTTGAAGCCGCAAGGGGCTCGCAAATTTACTGAATCTGTTTTGTTGTCGGGCACTTGAAGTACCAAAGTACGTCTGCGTGCCATCCGCCTCGCATCTTCGGCAAACTTGCGAGCTGCATAATCTGGGTTTATACCCTGGTGCGCGGCGTCAGCGGTACGGTCCCTATGAAGATTTGCAGGGAATAATTTGCCGGATAGGAATAAACGGCCTGTCTTAAACGTTGAACCGGAAGTTTATGATGTCTCCATCCCTAACTGTATAGTCCTTCCCCTCGAGCCTTACCTTGCCGGCCTTCTGGGCAGCGGCGTGGCTTCCAGCAGATATCAGGTCATCGAATGCCACTACCTCCGCCCGTATGAAGCCCTTTTCTATGTCGGAGTGTATTGCGCCCGCGGCCCGCTGTGCGGTTGTATCCAGCCTTATGGTCCAGGCCCTGACCTCATCGCTTCCAACCGTAAAGAACGAAATCAGGCCAAGCAGGGCGTAGGATTCCCTTATAAGCCTGAAGGTGGCCGGTTCTTCCAGCTCCATTTCTTCCCTGAACAGGGAGGCCTCTTCGGGTGATAGCTGGGCGAGCTCCATTTCGATGGCGCCCTTAACCTCTATCATTACAACACCTTCCGGCAGATTGAGTTGTAGGGACCCGGATACAGCCTCATCGGGGCTGTTCAGCACAACTATGCACGGTTTAGCGGACAGGAAGGCGTATCCCTTGAGCAGTGGTGATTGGGCAAGCTCCGGGTAGGCCCTTAGTGCCCTGCCACTTTCCAGTATCCCTGCAGCCTTCTTAAGAAGCTCCAGTTCCCTTGGGTCTCCCTTTTTACCCTTCGTGATCTCCTTTTCAAGCCTCTCCAGGCGCCTTTCCACTATGATCAGATCGGTCAATACCAGTTCCGATTCGAGATTGTCGAGATCCTGCTGGGGCGTAGGCAGGGTGCCTGCTGCCTCGAAATTCCTTATGACGTAGAGCATGGCATCCACAGGTCTTAACAGGCGCAGGAGTTCGTCCATCGAGGATTCCTGTCCCTCCCTGGCCGACACGTTTCCCCCTATGTCCACGTACTTTATCTGGGCATGTGTAGTCTTCTTGGGCCGATACATCCGTGAGAGTGCATCTAGCCTGGAGTCTGGGACCTCGACAGCGGCAAGGTTTGGGTCCTTCTTTGCGCCCTGATAGGCCGAAATTTCGGCCTTACTGCCTGTAAGGGCGTTGAAGATCGTGGTCTTTCCGGAACCTGGCAATCCTATTATCCCTATTTCCATCGTCAACGCCTATCGTGTTCCTGGTGGCAAGGGGTCATGTCCCCCTTTATCTTGTCTATGGCATGGTGAAGGACTGGAGTGATGCACTCGAGTCCATCTGCTACTGCCGAAGGGCTGCCTGGAAGGTTCACGATCAGGGTGTCGCCCCTTATCCCGGCAACACCTCTTGA
>JAJRZR010000034.1 GCA_024275145.1 Deltaproteobacteria bacterium
CCGTTCTTTGATAACTCGTTGCACTACGAAGGCTTACGGCTTGACAGCCGAATGGAGAACGGTTATGAAAAGGGTTGCACAAGGGGAGCCAGATTTCAATCCGCCAACTCTGGCGGTTCTTAGTTAACGCGAGACCCCGTCGGGATGACCCGGCGGGGTTTTGTCGTTTCTCCCCATTTCCCAAGCAGTTACACGCCTCCACACACCCTTGCCGATTCTCCGTTTCCTGTCTTACCATGAAAATACATCCTGTCCTTATGGATCGTATTTTCATGTCATGGGGCTCGGCGTCAAGGGGAGGAGCCGCATGAAGGTTTCAGGCAGTTTGCCTCTGCTGCCGAAGCCTGTCGATATCCATTACAACATCCTGCAAGGGCTGCCTGCGGACACGATGGGGTAATGCAAGCTCTGCTGCCGTATCAATATCTGGCCTGGTTACGTGTGTGCGGCCATTGAAGGCCGCCAGTGTTTTGGCTGTCTTCAATATGACGATATCGCCGCGGTGGCCGTCAATACCAACATCCATGCAATAGGAGGCGATTTCATACAGGGTTTCACGATCAATGGTGACCTTTGGATACAAGTGCCTGGCTTTTTCGATCTTTTTTGCCAGATCCCTTGATTCCCACTCCCACCTCTTGCAGAAGCCTTCCGGATCTTCGTCAAAGGCCAGACGCCGCTCCATTATGGATACCCGCGCATCGGGATCATTGATACCCTCCACGGTTACACACAGGCCGAAACGGTCCAGAAGCTGGGGCCTGAGTTCCCCTTCCTCGGGATTCATTGTCCCTACCAGGGTGAACCAGGCAGGGTGGGAGAAACTTACCCCCTCCCGTTCAATGGTGTTGATGCCCATGGCTGCAGAATCAAGCAGTACATCTACCACGTGATCATCCAGGAGATTCACCTCATCCACATAGAGGATGCCCCGATGGGCCGCTGCCAGGAGTCCTGGTTCCACCTGTTTTTCTCCTTTTTTAAGGGCCTGCTCCATGTCCATGGTTCCTACCACACGGTCCTCAGTGGCCCCTACCGGCAGCTCGACCACGCGGATCGGACGTTTAATGGTCTCAACTGCCTCCCCGTCCAAAATGGCCTGTCTGCACTCCATGCAGTGACACTGCTGGCACACGTTCCTGGCTTCCCCCGGAAGGAGCTGAAAGGGGCAGTCTTTGACCACGTCTATGGCGGGCAGGATATGGGCCAGTGCCCGGACAGCGGTTGACTTGGCTGTGCCCTTTTCCCCGCGTATCAAGACACCAGAGAGGGTCGGATTGATGATATTGAGTATAAGGGCCAGTTTCATCTTTTCCTGGCCAACAATGGATACAAATGGATAAACAGGTACTGTGCTCATTTGATATTCTCCTTTGCGATATTCAAAAGGGTGTCGGCGTCCAGGTCCTCGATCCGGAAATATTGTGCGCCCAAGGCCATGGCCATCTTGCGGGCCAGGCCAAACTGGATGATTCCAGGACTTTCAGTGTCGATGACTATGAACCGGATACGTTCATCCATGGCCATCCGTTCAGCAAGTTCAAGCGCCTCTTCCAGCGGGGTGTTTTCTCCCAGGGCCACATTGGATCTGCCGTCGGTAATGATGATTACAATTGGCATGGCGGTTGGCTCGTGCAGCAGGTAATTACGTAACACCTCGTATGACCTGAGCAGACCAGCGGATAGCGGGGTCCGACCGCCCACAGGCATTTCCTCGAGAAGCCGGGCTGCAAGTTCGATGGAGGCAGTGGGCGGCAGGTTTAGCGTAGCATCATCCCTGCGAAAAGAGATCATGGCAACCCGGTCCCGCTTCTGGTAGGCATCCAGGAGAAGCGACATGATCGCCCCCTTGGAGGCTGCCATCCTCCCCCTGGCACCCATAGAACCACTGGCATCCACCACGAATAGAAGAAAGTTTCCGATCCGTTTTTCCCGGATCTTTTCCCGGATATCCTCTGGCCGTATGATTACGGCAAGGCCGCTGCCGTTTCTTCGCCTGGCCTGGTATGGGGCAGCGGCCCTCAAGGTGGCATCCAGGGCTATGTCACCTGTTTTATGGAAGGTCGTGCTTTTGACATAGCGTCCTTGCTTCCGGGCACTCCTGGTCCTGGACCTCCGGCCTGATCCCCTGCGAAACAGACGGTCCTTGGGAGAAGCGAACTTCTTGACCTTGAAGGTGTCACCCACGGCAAAGATCTGTTCCATGGAATCCTTTTGTCGATTCTGCTCCCTTTCTTGGTCTTCAGATCCAGCTTCGTTCTGTGAGGGGCCTGTGTCGCCAGATTGAGACCCTAACGTATTTTGCGTCCCATGTTGCCCTTCCTCCTGCTTATGGCCGTCGTTTTCCCGTGTCTCCTGGTTGCCTTCAGCAGGATTTTCCTGGTCCTGGGTATGCTCTCGGGGTGAAGGCGGAGGGGGAGGTGCAGGGTCCCTTTTCCGGTGAAGGAGGACAAGTGGTGCCACCTCCAGAACATCATCCACTACGACCTCAGGATGTCCCCTCATGGCGGCAACGGCCCTTGCGGCCTGCTCGATTATAAGATCGGCACGGTGTCCAGCCACGTTGTTTTCTATGGCCAGTTGAGATGCCAGGGAGCGCAGATGCCTGGGCATGTGGATCGACCCGATCGTTTGTCTGGCTTGTACAATCTGTTCAGTAATCCCTGCGTCTTTCCTTTTGAATTCAGCGATGAGGTCTAAGGGGGATGCATCGTATGCCTCACGGCGCTCCATGAGTATTACGCGGTCCGCTTTGTCGGCTATAGCAGCTACCTCTACACAGAGCCCGAAACGGTCCAGAAGCTGTGGCCTGAGCTCTCCTTCTTCCGGATTCATGGTGCCTACCAGAACAAATCTGGAGGCATGTGAAAGGGATATCCCCTCCCGCTCGACCACATTTCGACCGGAGGAAGCCGCATCCAGGATGATATCCACGATATGGTCATCCAGGAGGTTGACTTCATCCACATAGAGTATACCCCGGTGTGCCTTGGCCAGTAGCCCAGGCTCTATGGCCCGGGTCCCCTCTTTTACTGCCCTGCCGATGTCGATTCCTCCAGCGACCCTGTCTTCGGTGGCGTTCAAGGGAAGTGTGATCAAAGGAACAGGCCTTTTAACCGTTTTGATGCGGCTATCCCGGCATTGCCCACAAAGGTGTTGCGGCCGGCTCGGGTTGCAGTTATAAGGGCAGCCCTCTACAACGGCTATCCTTGGCAGGAAGGCGGATAGCGCCCGGACAGCCGTGGATTTGGCTGTCCCCTTTTCACCTCGGATAAGTACCCCACCAATCTGGGGATTTATTGCATTAAGGATCAATGACAGCTTGAGCTGATCCTGTCCAACAATGGCTGAAAATGGGAAAATGTTCTTGTGCTTCATTCTTTTCTGATCGTTTTGATTGTCATTTTTGTCTGTTTACTACAACCAAGGACAGTCGGTAAGTAAAGTATGAATCCGATATTACTGGTGCCGCACCTGGCAATCATCGTGATCACCGGGCCATGATCAGCACAAATACGCTCATCAACGTCAAGCCTTGCCTCAAGGTGGTGGAAATGATCATCAACTCTGTTCCCAAGCGTGGGCCAAAGATACCCATGTAGTAGGGGACAATATATCGCAGGCCCGCGATACTGCTTAATATGTTCCCAACAAGAAGGATAACGATTATTTGGTAGCCAGAAAGTATTCCTTTAATCAAAAAATTGGAGGCCACCGTATAGGCAGCCACGCCACTGACAAACTGGGCAGCTATGATGGGGATCCCTTCCGGGGCTACAGGCAGATATTTAGGTATATTCTTCAGGTACAGGCTGAGCACATCAAAGATCCTGAAGTCGATCAAGACAAACGTAGCCACCGTGACCGGTACGGTGACAGCCATTATCCTTTTGATCATTTCCCTGGATTGGCAGATACTTTTCCAGAGTGCCACGCGGAAGGCCGGCCTCACCTTTTCCTTGTATTCCGGAGAGTCGTCTTTACGTTTTGGGAGAATCAGCCTTCCAACCAGGAGAATCAGCCCGGTCTTCACAAGGCCCACCATAACCAGTATCCCAAAATAGGCCAGGCCCGTAATACCCAGTAATGGCACAAGAACAGGGAGCATGGAACGCCAGTGCATGATAATGGCCGGAAAGGAATTGGCAAGTGAGGCCACATAAAGTTCCCTTTTTCCCATTTCACCCTTTCTGTAAAGCTCCATCAACATGCTATTGGCCGCCGTTGGAGAGCCGAAGGCAGTGATAAAACTCAACCCGCATTCATCCCTCAGGTGGCCGAATTTGGTGATTGGCCTGACTACCCAGGAGATGCGGTCCAGTATGTGAAGATTGATAGCCAGGTTGACCAGGACCACTCCCAGTATCATGGAAGGGATCATTACGGCCAGGTATTTGATAGCAGAGATCAAGGGGATCATAGGCTTTCATGTGGCCTGGATATCCAATGCCACCTCCCTGGACATGAAAATACAGCCCCTAAGGGCAGCGTGTTTCCATAGCATGATCTGTCACAGTTCCCTTGCCATTGCATAGAGCCACCTTAACCCGGGGAAATACAGGATGTCTTTGCAGTAGAGCCAGAAGATCATCTTTGCCATAACAAGGGCCGTTGCCACCATGACCGCAGCCCCTGAAAGCATGATATCTACCCGGTTGTAATGGAGTTCTCGCAGGTAGGTTCTGGGTAGGTTCGGGTTGAATGCCCTGCTCTCACATGAGGCCCCAAGGGTGGCCGCCCGCTTGACCGACCTTGCCAATACAGGCGTCAGGATGTTCATGGCGCTCCTCAATGTATGCCTGCCCAGCTTTACGGGATCTGCACCCCTTAGTCTCTGGACAGCAATAACCGTAAAGAGCTCGGATACCAGGCCAGGCAGAAACCTGACCGAGGTGATGAACATAAAGGCCAGCCCGTAAGGTACCCTGAGCCTGATCAGGCCCAGTAGCAGATCCCTTGGTTCCGTGGTCCAGGCAACAAGGAGGCCAGAGGCTATCATGACAGAAAACCTCAGGCCCTGGGTAAGGCCATAGAGAAGCCCTTCCTTGTAGAGATAAAGTCCTCCTGTCAGCCGGCCAAGCAGGGGGAGATCCTGGGGAATAATGGTCAGGATGACCGTCCGGGGCCACTGCCTGTAAAACATCGCCTGGGAAAGGACCATGCCCCACAATCCAACCAGGATGACAAGCATGATCAGCTTGTACTTGCTCAACTCAAACCTGGCCAGAAGATAGGCCGGGATCAGGAAGATAGACAAGAACAAGAGATGTCTTGGTTCATCCAGGCTTACCGCTATTATTCCTATGCTTGAGAGGAGTAAAAGCTTTGTCCTTGGATCCAGATGATATACCAATGAGTCCTTCTTTTCGGCCACGGTGAGGGGCCTTATCCTGAACATGTCGCCATCCTGACAAGATCCTCTATGCAGAAGGCCTCGATTCCAAAGACTCTACCTATTTCGAAGGAGACAGGGGGCCTTAGATTGGCCCGCTTTAATGTCTCGGTATCTCCTGCGATCTTTCTGGGCAGACCATCAGCGATTATCCTTCCGCTGTTCATTATAAGAAGCCTGTCTGAATACCTTATGGCAGCCTCGATATCATGGGTTGTGAAAAGGATAGTCATTCCATTTTTTGATAACGCATAAAGGTATCGTAACATGCTGTCACTGTTGGACTTGTCCTGGCCTGAAGTGGGCTCGTCGAGAAGGATTACCCTTGGCTGCATGGAGAATATAGACGCCAACGCCACCCTTAGCCGTTGTCCGCCACTAAGGGAAAGGGGGTTTTTGTCCTTCAGCCCGGCTATGTCCATGGCGTTCATGGCCTCTGTTACCTGTTGATCGAGCCTTGCCTCTCCAAGATGAAGCATCCGTAGGCCAAAGGCGACTTCCTGCTCCACGGTTTCGTTGAAGAGCATCAGGGCCGGGTCCTGAAAAACGACCCCTACAGTACCAGCCAATCGCCTGGCTTCCAGCTTCCGGCTATCCCTGCCCAGGATGGTCACGTGCCCCCTTGATGGCTTCAACAAGGCTGCAAAATGGAGCAGTAGGGTCGATTTGCCGGAACCGTTGTTCCCCATAATGGAAACGACCTCCCCCTTCTTGATGCGAAGGCTGAGGTCTTTCAGGATGAAATCGGTCCTACGGTCATACCGGAAGCAGACCCCTTCCATCTCCAGGGCCACTGTGCCCGAATCTTTTTCCCCAGGCAGTTCAAGTGAAGCAGGGCCTTTTGACGGACCCGCAGGGAACTTGATGCCGTTGTTCATCCCTTTTTTGATCTCATCCAGGTCCATGGCCACCTCTTTGAAACCCATGGCACAGGAAAGTTCGGAGCTTTCAGGGACCCTCAATCCAAGTTTCCTGAACACGTCTATCCTTTCAAACGCTGCTCTTGGTTCGTTATCAAGGACGATCCGGCCCCTTTCCATGATCATGATCCTGTCCACCAGGTGAGCTACCTCATGAACCCGGTGTTCGACCAGGATCACGGTCATGCCGTTGCTGTTAAGCCTCTTGATGGTCTTGAGAACCTCGGTAGCGCCTTGTGGGTCCAACTGGGCAAGGGGTTCATCCAGGATTAGGACTTCGGGTGACATGGACAGGACAGCGGCGATGGCCAGCCTCTGTTTCTCTCCTCCAGAGAGCATGTGGGTGCCCCTGTGCTGGAACTTGTCCAGGCCAACAAGTTTCAATGCCTCATCCATGGCCTGCCGGATCGTTTTCCTTGGTAATGCCAGATTTTCGGGGCCGAAGGCCACCTCATCCTGCACTACTGTTGAAAATATCTGGTCATCCGGGTTCTGGAAGATCAGGCCCACCTTTCGGCTCAGTGTGGATATGTCGGCCTTCCTGGTATCCAGGCCATCTATCTCTATTTTTCCTTCCATCCTGCCGCCAACGAGATGGGGGATAAGGCCGTTTATGCCCTTTAACAAGGTGCTTTTTCCACAACCGGTCCGCCCGGTGAGGAGGACAAACTCACCCCTTGCAATCTCCATATCCAGGTTTTTTATGGTAGGTGTAGACCGCTCAGGATATGTATATGTAAAATTCTTAATTTTGATCATGATTAAACGATAGATACGGCCTTAAGCCTGTTACCCAGTTTGAACCCAAGTGGAACGGCCAGCAATGTAAACAGGAATCCATTGATAATGAGATAGATAGCGATATACCAGTTGGCATAGTAGAGCCTGTAAAAGAGCATGCTGAGATTAAAGAAGACGAGACCAAGATAGGTGTCGGCAATGGCAAGGCTCAAGGCAACAAGCACAATACGGTGCATGCTAAAAATTTTCTTTCCTCTTGAGATCCCAGATAGATAGGCTGCCCCCTCCAGGACGGTGGCCATAGTGGAATAATAGATGAGTGACAGTGGGCTGAACTCCCCCAGGACAAAACTGCCCATGAGGAATCTGACCATGATGACAAGGGTCGTGGTTCCCACCCTGGGGATGAGGACCAACAGGGAGGTAAGCAAGAGATAAAAGATCACCTCGTAAAAGAAACCGGTAAGGAAGAAGCTGAAAGGCCCTAACAATACATGGGCCACGTTAAAGAGGATCGTTCCCGGGACATTTACCACTGCAAACATCACCGTGCCGAAAAGGGAGATAAGGATCAGGTCCTTGCTGTTCATGGAGAGGAACTGCCTTCTTTTCTGGTAGAAGAAAAGGCATCCTGCCATGGCTGTCATGAGCGTCATGGCTGTCATCAAGATGGGCATCCACCGGGTGGAGACCGCCCTTACCCTGATATCCTTGTGCCCGACCATGGTGCTGGTTCCGAACAGGAAGGCCTTGAGGCTGGCCGTATATGTGCCTGGCAGGACCATGTCCTCCTTGGTATAGATGGGTAGCACCACCTTTTCCTCACTTTCTGGTTTGAGACTTACGATCTGGTATATCTCCCCTTCCCCCAGCAGGTCGCCATGCTCGGCTGCATATGGGTACTCAAAACCCTCGATCCTCTTACCAGTTCCTGGGTCCAGTATGTCCAGGCTTATAAGCAGGATTGCCTTGTAGGCACCCTTGTTTTTTATTGTCACGGCCGCATAGGTCGCCGGCTCCACCCCCTTTTTGTTTCTGTCTTCTTTGGTGGCAAGCCTTTGCCAGAAATTCCTCTTCTCCGTTATCAAAAAGGTATTCTGCTCCTGGCGGACGTCCGGTTCCCCCTTGTCGTTTGCCGGGATGATCACCCCTCCTATCCTGAAGTAATCCATCATCTCCTTGCTTGATACCACCTTCAACCGGGCCGCATGCCTGACCACTTCTACACCGCTGCTGCCGTAGATATAGGCGGTGGCATGTATGGTATATACATGGCATGGGCAGTTTTTGGGGATGTATATCCTGACGGGCCTGAACCATTTTTCCCCTTCCACCTTGAGATGAAAGGAGGCCTTCAGTATCCAACCACCTGCTCTCTTCCCTGCCTTGAGATCTCCGTCTTTCACCAATGGCCTCAAGGGGGACGGTATGTTTACCTCATAGTCAATGGCAACATCCCCTTGTGAAAGGCTCTCTACGCAAAGAAGCGCGGTAATGGTCGTACCCCTGCCGAGCAGACCACCAGCCCTTTCCCCGTATGGGATTTCGTTTTTGATGACCGCTTTTGGGGTGCCGGGATAGGCAACACTTACTGGCCACAGGCCAAGGAACACGAGGGCAGGAACGAGGGGGGATCTAAGATATGGTATCTTCATCGTCCATATCAGGCCGATGTCCTTGCCATCTTCAACTTTTCCTTGACCTCCTTCATCATCTCCCCCCAGTTCTCGACGTCTTCAGATGTCAGTATGTCCACGGAGCCGCCCTGAAAATCTCCGGTTGTATCCCCCATTCTCTCCTCTATCCAGCCTTCTATCTCCAGGTAACGTGCCTTGAGCTGCTCGATTATCCCGGGATCGGCCTGCCACAGCCCGCGGCTTTCTGCCTCAAGCAGCCTTCGGCCAATCTCCTCCAGTGCCCAGGGATTGTTTTCCTCGAAGAACTTCCGGTTTTCCTCGTTCAGGACAAAGGTTCGGGCGATGTCATCAAATATCCAGTCATCTACCTCCTGGGTGGTTGCCTCCCAGCCATAGACGCGGCCCACCCGCATGGAGATGTCGCCAGCGCCCTTGTAGCCGTGCCGTTTCATGCCCTCGATCCACCTGGGGTTGAGAAGTTTGGTACGCACCACCCGGCGCACCTCATCGGCAAGGTCCCTGACCTCCACGTGCTCCGGCTCCCTGGTATCTCCATAGTAACTCTTCACCTTTCGGCCCGAGATATTCCTGGCTGCTGCCGTCATTCCCCCGTGGGTGCCGAAGTAGCAACAGCAGCCAAAGAGGTCGTATTCATCGGAAACCACCTTGTTGAAGGTGATATCAACTGTCTTCAGGTTGTCGATCAGTTGTTTTGGGGACTCTTTGCCAAAGATGCCCCTGCCATAGGCATAGCCGTTCCAGTAGACGAAGATGTCGGCCAGGTCCTTTTCATCCTTCCATGCCGAGGCATAGACCGCGAGGTTGACGCCTGGCATGTAGGTGCCGGGCTTGGAGGCGAACAGCCTCATGGTGGCACTACGCCATGACTCCCTGTCTGAGGCGTCCCCACCGCTTGAAGCTACCTGCTCCAGGGCGTGCTTTCTTACGAAATTCATCTCCACGGGTTCGTCCAGCGATGCAACCGCCTGGACCGCCTCATCTATCAGGTCTATGCAATTGGGGAAGTTGTCCCGGGTGATGCCGGAGACCCGGATGGTGACATCTATACGGGGCCTGCCCAGCTCATTGAGGGGAATAATCTCAAACCCGCGCACCCTGCCGTTTGAAAGCCAGAGGGGCCTTACCCCCAGAAGATGCATGATCTGGCCCATTCCTTCCCCATCGGACCACATGATATCCGTGCACATCCAGTAGATGGCCACGTTTTCAGGCAGCTTCCCCTCTTCATCCCTGTGCTTTTCTATAATGGCATTGGCAAGCCTTTCACCCACCCTGTAGGCCGCCTTTGTTGGCACCCTTGCCGGGTCTAGGGAGTAAAAATTACGTCCCGTGGGCAGCACATCGTCCCGGCCGCGGGTAATAAGGCCTGAAGGGCCAGGGGCGATATAGCCACCCTCAAGACCGTGAAGCAGCGCCCCGGCCTCATCGGACGCCCCTATCCTGGAATTGAGGTCAAGGACCTGCTCCTTGATCAAATCGAGTTTCTTAAGATCACTTTCATTCC
>JAJRZR010000035.1 GCA_024275145.1 Deltaproteobacteria bacterium
CCCGTACACCTGATGCCGCGCACCTGGGACATGAAGACACCACCCAATGAACGATGTGGCTTCACGGTAAACCTTCATGTCTGCCCGGCCACTTGTACAGGCACCTCCAGGTATGAAAGCACGGCCCGGAGGAGGGATACCTCATGGCAGATACGGAGAGCATCACCTATCAAGCGGTAAAGATAAGGCCTCAGGGCCTACAGGTACCATAAAACCGCGGCAACAGCAGGGAGGGAAGACGCGGGGCAGGTCCAAAAGACCTATGCCTCCAGGCAGGGACGCTCCAGGCAGCTGTGAACCCCCTAATCAATGGAAATAAACCAATCTTGAATCGTATTGTGGGGCACCTGATCGTTTGCCAAAAAAGCCGATCGTACAGTGCCTCACGGTATATCTTGAATCAACCCGTAGCAGGAGGTGTAGAAATGGCCGAGAAAAAGTTAAGGATCCTAAAACAACAGTGGCCTGCTTTCGTTAAGGACTTCAACCGGCAAAACCAGTCGAGGAGGGCTGTTCTTGCGGTTGGTGACCGCGAAATCGTGGGAGGGGAAGGACTGCCACTGGTAGGCCTTTCTTATGAACCGGAAGAAAGAAAGATAGAAGTCTTCTTCGGTTCCAATGATCCAGATGAGATCTACCACATCGCCCATACGGTCAAGGTGCCAAGGGCACTGTACCTTATCCGGGATGACGAAAGCCCTAATCCAGTAATCGGGATTCAGATACAAGGTGCCCCTGGTGCGGGCATGGCGGTAATCCGTTTCCTGGATGAGAATCCTGAAGAGGGTATGACGATGTGGATTGCCTCAGTGGCCCATACCATCTATGAAAGAAGGGGCTGCCAACCGGGTGCAGATCAGCAGGACTGGTTCGAGGCGGAAAAGGCTATACGACAAGCGATTACGGATTTTTTGGAAGACTAAAATGGCTATGATTCTAAAAGACTGTTACAAAAATACCGGCGCCTACTACGACAAAGTCAAAACACCAGAGGAAACCCTGGACTGGGTCAGGGGCAGGCTTGACCATTTCGACGTTCCACTGCTCAAGGAAACCGTTCGAATCGACAAGGGAAGACTTGGCATCCCTGTATACATAAGTAGGTATACGCCAGAGGCCCTGCGTGTAACCGGAACGCCAAAACAGATGGGAAAGGGTGCTACAGCCAGGCAGGCCGAGGCCAGTGCAGTAATGGAGTTGATGGAACGTTTCAGCCTCTTTTCGTTCGTGAAGGAATGCCCAAAGAGGACCGGCAGTTATCCAGACCTTACGCCAGGTGCCATGCCTGTGCAGGATATGGCCTGTGTATTCCATCCTGGCGAGGGGGCGCAGGATCTTATAAAGGAGCTGGAGGAACTATTTGAGTTCCTTCCCTTCGAATGGGTCCATGGTTATCGCCCCCTGGACAGGAAAAATGTCTGGATCCCGTTCTCCTGGTTCTGGCCCATCAACGAGTACAATGGATCGGCTTCGGGAAACAGCCTTGAAGAAGCCGCAGTACAGGCCATCTCAGAGGTAGTGGAGAGACACGTATGCTCGGTCATCAGCTATGATAAACTAAGGACACCCACCATAGATCCAACCTCGGTCAAAAATCCGGTTTCCAAGGAGCTTCTGGAAAAATTTACACACACTGGGGTTGAGGTTGTGCTCAAGGATTTCTCCCTGGATACCGGGGTCCCAACCGTGGGCGCGATTGCGTGGGATCCTGCCACCTTCCCCTCCAGGAGCGAGATCGTCTACACGGCGGGAACTGCCCCTGATCCAGAGAGGGCATTGATCAGGGCACTCACAGAGGTGGCGCAACTGGCAGGCGATTTCGATACGGATGGCGAATACGTGGAAAGTGGCCTGCCCAAGTTCAAAAATCTGACAGAGGCCGACTATATCCTTGCATCCCCTCAAACGGTACCGATCACCGCGCTATCTGATTGCGGGGCTGACAATTTCCGTTTGGAAGTGGAGAGGATGAGCACTGCCCTTTCAAAAAAGGGCCTCAACGTATATCTGCTCGACATCACCCATCCGGACCTGGGAGTACCTGCGGTTTATGCCATAATACCTGGAAATCATTTCAGGGACAGGACAATAAACCTCGACCTGCCCTTCCACTGTGCGAGGGTAACCGCCTCGGCCGGTTACGTATCACCTGAAGAGCGTATACAGATCCTGGGGACCCTGGAACGTCATCATCCAGGAAGATTCGATATCGCTTTCTATCAGGGCCACCTCCACGAGCTGATGGGAAACTTCCAGGCTGCACTGGCATTTTACGACAAGGCCTTGAAATCCAACCCGGCCCCTGAAGAAATTGCAAGTATCTATTGCCACAGGGCGGTATGCAAAAAGGAGAACGGCGCGATCGCAGAGGCCATAGACGAGTTGCTCAAGGCCAGGGAATTAAACCCTGGACTCAAAGAGATCCACAACCTTCTTGGTTATTGCTATTACCGCAGAGGGGAATACCTGATGGCGATTGAATCCTTCGAGCAGGCCGTTTCCATAGATCCGGCATCTGCCATCGACTATGCGAATATCGGCAGCAACCTGCGGAAGCTAGGCCAGGATGAGGCAGCAATCAACTGGTACAGCATGGCTCTCGAACTGGACCCATCGCTTGAATGGGCCAGGGAACATCTGGATGAACTAAGGTCTGGGAAAAAGAACGTATAAAGGCGGCATAGGGTACAGGTCTCCTGCCAGGCCTTATGCCCCCACAAAATGACGGATGGACACGAAGGCATGGAAGAGGCTCCATTTTCCCAGATAAATAGAAGGCATTGACCATCACCTATCCACCATAGCCAATGCCCGCCTGGTCACGTAATCGGGTAAGGGGAGTTTCTCCTCCCCTCCCCTGCACCCATTCCAGGCGGGTCCGCACGGTGTGGTTTCTGGTCACGGCAACACCGCCCGCATCAGGTTCATACCTCCACGGCAAGATATGTCAAAAAAATGACGAACATCTTGGCCCATCCTGCCATATCCACCCTGTTTTTTATCTTTCATCCTTATTAATCCTGTAATCTCAACATGTAACGTCCAGGGCGTCCAATGGCACAACTGTTGCGACATCCATGGGGCGTGATCTTTTTACAGATCTTGCTGGTGTTGAGTCAATCATGCAATATCGCAAGGTTACACCAATTATTTTTTGCGCCTGCAAGGCACGGCCTAGGGCACGGTATCGGCCATATGCCCCTTGTTGTATGGGGGCAGGTACAAAAAAGAACGGACAAAGGACCGGCGGTTCGTAATTGCCCCAATACCAGCCATTGAACCCGGACTTTCATATCCAAAACGGCCTACTCGATCGAGCCGGTAACGCATAAAAATTCTATCGTGAAACCTTCAGCGAGGCATGCGCACTTGATACAGCCCTTGGACATGAGGGTTCTGGTTGAACGAATACGGAGAGATACAGATGGCAAAGGATGAGAAAGGCGCAAAAAACAAAGGGGCCGCGGAAACCAGTGGTAAGAAGAAAAAGCCAATCCTGCTGTTCATCATCATAGGGCTGGTGTTGCTGGTTGCAGCGGGCGGGGGGGCATTCTTTTTCCTGTACTCGGCTCCCAGTGACGAAGAGATAGCAAACCAGATAGCCAAGGATGAGAAGGCACAACATGCACCCCAACCCCAGGAATCCGGACAGGCCATTGGCGTGACCCTGGAACTGACCCCATTCGTGGTGAACCTCGCAGATCCCAAGGCGAGGCATTTCCTCAAGGCCAGTCTCGTACTCGAGCTGTCAAACGAGGATGCAAAAGAGGTTGCCCAGAAGCTCATGCCCAGGATCAGAAACGATATACTGATGCTGTTGAGCAGCCAGACCATTGAAGACGTCATATCCATCGAAGGCAAGGTACGCCTGAGGGATGAAATCATCGCAAGGGTGAGCCGCATAGTTGGCAGCAACAGGCTCCGAAACGTCTACTTCAGCCAGTTCGTGGTTCAATAGGCCGGGGATCAACCCCTTGGCCACAGAATTTCAGGGAAAGCATGACCCAGGTACTCAGCCAAGATGAAATAGATGCCCTCTTAGGGGGACTGGATGAGGTCTCTGAATCGAAGACGGAAAGCGAACCGTCGGTTCAGGAAGAGGGTGAGATAATACCATACGACTTCACCAATGCCGTCCGGATGAGCAGGGTAAAGTTCCCGGCGTTCGCTGCTATCAACGATCATTTCAACAGGGGGCTGAGGACCACGCTTTCATCCATCCTGAGGGTAATGGTAGACAGTTCCATCGTGCCCATAGAGGTTATCAGCTTTAAGGAATTTCTCAGGAGAGTGCCTGTACCCAGCAGCCTGCACATACTCAAGATGGACCCTTTCAGGGGACACTTCATGATGGTAATGGACTCCCAACTGGTCTTCTGTATCGTGGAGATATTCCTGGGCTCATCCTCAATCGGCCAGAGCCGGATAGAGGGAAGGGAGTTTACCTCAATTGAGCAGAGGCTGATAAAACGGATAGTGAACTCCCTGTTAAAGGATCTCGAGAGATCCTGGCAACCGATCAACCCGGTGAAGATCAACTATGTAAGAAGTGAGATCAACCCCCAGTTTGCCAAGATCGCCCAGGATGAGGACGCGGTGATAATATCCAAGTTTCAATTGGACATAGAGGAGATGAGCGGCGTCATCTATTTGTGCATACCCGTAGGTCTCATCCAACCCATCAAGGCCAAGCTTCAATCCTCCTTTCAGGCGGATGAGGCCGATGATCCTGTATGGCTGAACAGACTCGTCCACAACCTCAAGGAAACCCCTCTGGAAATAAAGGTTCCCCTGGGCAAGGCCAGGGTCAAAGGCTCGGCGCTCCTTGACCTCGAAATCGGGGACATCATCCAGCTCGATACCAGAATTGACGACATGCTGGAGGTCATCATCCAGGGGCAACCAAAATTTGCCGGGCATCCGGGTATATCCAGGGGTCAAAGGGCGATAAAGATCGTGACCCCTATTTTGCCAGAGGATTAAACCCAAATCATATAAAAAGGTACATCACTCCGAATCATCAGGAGAAAAAAGACATGTTGAGTCAGGAAGAACTGGACAAATTACTGGAAGAAGGTGGTGAAGGCACGGACACGGGCGGGGGCGGGACCGATGAAAACAAACCGGAGACCTCTGCCGCATCCTCATCTGATCAACCCATAAGCCAGGATGAACTGGACGAGATACTGGGGGAATCAGACGGTAGCAAAACCTCTACTGCTACTGCTTCAGAAACGGGGGACGATGGTAGCACTGATGACGATGTAGACTGGGCCGATGCATTCCAGGAGGCTGCCGAAGGTGGTGATGCCGCAGCGGCAAAGGCAATACACCAGGGGACAACCGGGGACAAACCGGCTGAAGAAAAGGACCATGCGGAGGCAAAGGCCCCTGATTTTGCCGAATTCAGCAAGGCCACCCCAACTTCCCCTGATGAGACAGGCATAAAACCAAACCTTGACTTTATCCTGGAGCTGCCCCTGGAGGTTTCAGTAGAACTTGGCAGATCCTCCATGCAGATAAAGGACCTCCTGAAGCTGGGCCAGGGGGCCGTGGTTGAGCTTAACAAGATGGCCGGAGAACCGGCTGAGATATACGTAAACCAAAAGTTGATGGCAAAGGGAGAGGTAGTAGTCGTAAACGAAAAATTTGGGGTCAAGCTCACCGAAATCATCAGCCCGGCAGACAGGGTACGGTCCCTGGGATAGGAAATCATGGAGGTCACCGGACTGATTATAAGGACCATAGGTGCACTTGCCATGATCCTTGGACTGATACTGGTAATGCTCTATGGCCTTCGCAAATGGGGGAAAAGAATCCAGGGTGAAGGCCTTGATATGATACAGGTACTATCCACGAGGATGATACTTCCCAAAAAATATATCAGCCTGGTCAAGGTACCAGGAAGGATCCTGATCGTGGGCAGCTCCGAGCAGGCGATGGTGCTTCTTGGCTCACTCAGTGAAGATGACCTCGTACACGTGCCGGGCAAAGAGGAAGATCATGATCAGAGGCTATAGGAACTTTGGCCATATCCACCTGCCCTTCATCATCATGGTGGTCGCAGTCTTCGCGCCCATCTTCTTTACCGCAAATGCCCATGCGGTAACAGTGCCCAACTTGAATATAGGGATCGAGAACACCGACAACCCTGAAAAGGTGGCCACTGCCCTTGAAATAGTGTTGGTCCTTACGGTCCTTTCCGTTGCCCCTGCCATCCTGTTGATGATGACCTCCTTTACCCGCCTCATCGTGGTGTTCGGATTCTTGAGGCAGGCCATAGGGACCCAACAGATGCCCCCGAACCAAGTCTTGATAGGGCTGGCCCTGTTCCTCACATTTTTCATCATGCAACCGGTGTGGCAAAAGGCCAACAGCCAAGGAATCCAACCCTACCTCAACGAAGAAATTTCCTTCAAGGAGGCGCTTCACAACGTGGAGATGCCCCTTAGAGATTTCATGTTCAGGCAGACCAGGCAGACCGATGTAGCACTCTTTTGCAGGATGGCCCACATCGAAAACCCAAAAGACAAGGATGCGATACCTACACTGGTCCTGATACCCTCCTTCATGATAAGCGAACTCAAGACGGCCTTCGAGATAGGCTTCATACTCTACATCCCGTTCCTTATAATAGACATGGTGGTCTCCAGTGTCTTACTGTCAATGGGCATGATGATGCTTCCCCCTATACTGATCTCCCTGCCCTTCAAGCTCCTGCTCTTTGTCCTGGTGGATGGCTGGAACATACTGACTGGCTCCCTTGTAAAGAGTTTTTTTACCGGAGGATAGACATGACACAGGATATGATAGTGGGACTGGCGAGACAGGCCATAGAATTAACCCTCCTTATAAGCCTGCCCATGCTCGGTCTTGGGCTCATTGTAGGGCTTGCCGTGAGTATATTTCAGGCCGTGACCCAAATCCAGGAGATGACCCTTACCTTCGTCCCTAAGATAGTGGCCGTGCTGGTGGGCCTCCTCTTTGCCTTCCCATGGATGATGAACAAACTCCTTGACTTCACAAGGGGCCTTATTGAACAGATACCGCAGTTCATCAGGTAGCCGGAGGGCCTGTAACCCATGCCTTTAGACCAGGACTTTCTTGCAGGAATAATCAGCCATTACAAGGTATTTGCGCTTGTCCTGGTAAGGGTCGCGAGCCTGCTTTTCATGATGCCGATATTCAGCAGCAGGACCATCCCTGTACAACTGAAGGCTGCCGTTTCATTGGTCATAGCCCTGCTCCTGACCCCGGTAGTCCCCTTCTCTGCTGCCCAGCTACCGGGTAATCCAGTGGGCTTCGCACTATTGGTAGTAAACGAGCTATTCACGGGCATGACCCTGGCACTCCTGATCCGTTTCGTATTTGCCGGGCTTCAGACAGCAGGGCAGATGGTAGGCGTACAGATGGGGCTGTCAGTAGCAAACATCATGGACCCCCAATCCGGTGTTCAGTCGGTAATCGTTGCACAATTTGCATATCTTATCGCATTGCTCCTTTTCCTGGCGGCCAACGGTCATCTCTTCATACTCAGGGCCATATATGACAGCTTCGTCATATTACCACCGGGCAAGCTGGTCCTCTCCTCTTCACTCTTCGACATCGTCATTGATATGGGCAGGGAGATGTTCGTACTGTCGGTAAAGCTCATGGCCCCTGTAATGGCCATACTCCTTTTTTCCCAGGTAGCCCTTGGGATACTGGCAAAGACGGTGCCTCAGATCAATCTATTGATAGTGAGCTTTGGCCTGAACATAGCTTTGGGCCTCTTTTTCATGGGGCTGACCCTTCAGGTTTTCTGGCCAGTGCTCGTCAGATACCTCGACAAGGGTGTCAAGCTCTTACCTGTAGCCATGAAGATCATGGCTGGACAATAACCCAAGAGACCGGGCCATGGCTGAAGAATCCTTCCAGGAACGTACAGAACAGGCAACCCCGAAGCGACGCGAGGAGGCCAGGAAGAAGGGCCAGGTGGCCAAAAGCAGGGAACTTGCCTCGGTAGCAGTCCTGCTTTCGGGGCTGTTTACCCTATCATGGGGAAGTACTTTTTTTTACCATCATATAACGGACACCCTGAGTTACTACCTTGAACGATTCCCTGGCTTGGAGATCACTAGTGACAACATTGACGGGCTCGCCATGCTGGCCATGAAGCAGTTTGCCCTGATGCTTGTGCCCCTTTTTCTTGTCCTCTGTGCCGTTGCAATACTATCAAACTATCTCCAGGTAGGAGGACTTCTCTCCCTCGAGGCCATAAAACCCCAGGCATCCAAGATCAGTCCACTCCAAGGGCTGAAAAGGCTTTTCTCCCTGCAGGCCATGGTGGAGTTCATGAAATCACTCCTGAAGCTCACCATAGTGGGCTGGATAGCCTATGACACGGTACGTGACGAAACAATGAACCTTCTTCCACTCCTGGACAAGGAACCCATCCAGATACTCCAATATATGGGGGGGGTGAGCTTTTCCTTGTTCCTCAAGACATGCATGGTCATGGTGATCCTGGCAACCCTGGACTTCCTGTTCCAGAAATGGGAATTTGAAAAGAATCTCAGGATGACGAAGCAGGAGGTCAAGGAGGAATTCAAACAGACCGAAGGTGACCCGCACACGAAGTCCAGGATACGCAGCATCCAGCGGGAGATGGCCCAGAAACGCATGATGGCAGAGGTACCCAAGGCCGACGTAGTGATCACAAACCCGACCCATCTGGCGGTTGCGTTGAAATATGAAGCGGGAAGGATGGAGGCCCCCATGGTGATAGCCAAGGGCGCTGGGGTGATTGCGGAAAAAATCCGTGAAATCGCAAAGAAAAACAATGTGCCTGTTATCGAGAACAAGCCTCTTGCCCAGAGCCTTTACAAGCTGGTGGACATGGGAAAGCCTATCACTGAAAATCTATATCAGGCCGTGGCCGAGGTACTTGCATATGTCTATCGGCTGAAAAGCAAAAAGAGAAACACCAACACGAGGGGAGGTATCCGTTAGATGGCTACCGAAGCCGCAAGAAGCCTGTGGTCCGGCATACGTATAGACAGGAACAACCTCATTGCATCCCTTGGAGTAGTGGGAATCCTCCTTTTGATGGTCCTGCCACTTCCCTCGCCAGCCTTGGACCTGTTCCTAGCGCTCAACATAACCATATCACTGCTCGTGTTCCTGTTGGCATTATACGTCATCAAGCCGCTTGATTTTCCGATATTCCCTTCCCTGCTTCTGCTCACCACCCTCTTCAGACTTTCCCTGAACATTGCATCGACCAGGCTTATACTGCTTCATGGCCACGAAGGACCGGATGCTGCCGGCAAGATCATAATGGGTTTTGGAAAATTCGTAGTGGGCGGCAACTACGTCGTAGGCGGTATAGTGTTCGCCATCCTAGTGATCATCAACTTCGTGGTCATCACCAAGGGGTCTGGGCGAATCGCAGAGGTGGCGGCCCGCTTCACCTTGGATGCTATGCCAGGCAAACAAATGGCCATAGACGCCGACCTTAACGCAGGCCTCATAGATGAAAATGAAGCCAGGCGCAGGAGAAAGGAGGTGGCCAAGGAATCTGAATTCTATGGTGCCATGGACGGTGCCAGCAAATTTGTCCGGGGAGAGGCCATTGCCGGTCTTATCATAATGGCCATAAACGTAATAGGCGGCTTCATAATCGGGGTGCTTCAACAGAATATGCCGGCAAGCTCTGCTGCCCAAAGCTATACCCTCTTGACCATAGGCGACGGCCTCGTCTCACAGATACCTGCCCTTATCATCTCCACTGCTGCCGGCATCCTGGTCAGCCGCGCTGCGTCCAGCACCAACATGGGCTCCGAATTCGTGAAACAGTTTGCCCTCCATCCACAGGCACTTGGCGTCACCTCCTGCGTAGTCTTCTTTTTTGGAATGGTACCGGGGCTGCCTGCCGTACCATTTTCCCTCCTTGCTGCAGGAATGGCAGCCCTGGCATGGATAGCCTACAGAGAGCAATCAAGGGCAGCGGAGCAGGCTGCATTGGAGGAGACAACAGAAAGCAAGGCTGAAGCCGCCCAACCCGGATCATCTGAAGAGATAGAACAACTACTCATCATGGACATACTTGAGTTGGAGGTAGGTTACGGCCTCATCTCCCTGGTAGATGAAGAACAGGGAGGCGATCTCCTGGAACGTATAAAGTCAATCCGACGTCAATTTGCCCAGGAAATGGGTATTATTGTGCCCCCGTTACATGTCAGGGACAATCTCCAGTTGAACCCTGGCCAGTATTCCATCCTTATAAAAGGTATCGATGTGGCCAAGGGTGAACTGCTCATGGGCCATCTTCTAGCTATGGATCCTGGAAACGCCAAAAGAAAGGTGGAAGGCATTCCAACTACTGAACCGGCCTTTGGCCTTCCAGCCCTGTGGATTCCGGAAGAAAAACGGGAAGAAGCCCAACTGGCAGGCTATACCGTGGTAGACCTTTCCACGGTGGTGGCGACCCATCTGGCAGAGGTGATAAAGAAAAATGCAGACGAACTTCTTGGAAGGCAAGAGGTCCAACGGCTTCTGGACGCCCTTGCCAAGACCCATCCAAAGGCCGTAGAGGAGGTCACCGAATCCCTTTCCCTAGGACTGATTCAAAAGGTTCTCCAGAACCTCGTCAGGGAAAATATATCCATAAGGGACTTGCTTACCATCTCTGAGACTCTGGCTGATTATGCACCGGTCACCAAGGATCCCGACATATTAACCGAATATGTGCGTCAAAAACTTGGCAGGGCCATTGTCAAACCCTTCCTTACCGAGGAAGGTAGTCTGCCGGTCCTTACCATGGATACCAGCCTGGAAGAGCAACTGAGAAACAGCATTCAACAGACCGAACATGGCAGCTTCCTTGCATTGGATCCAGCCAATGCACAACGGATTATTCAGGCGATCCAGAAGGGCGTGGAAGAGACCACACAAAAGGGCTTCCAGGCCGTGATACTGACAAATCCAGCCATCAGGCGACACCTTAGGAAATTGATAGAACGCTTCGTTCCAAATGTCACGGTTCTTTCCCATTCAGAGATTCCGAGCAACGTGAAACTGGAGTCCATCGCTATAATAAGATAGCGGACAGTACAGGGGAAAGAACCACTAACAGAGAAAGGATGAGTGGATAGAGCGTGCATATTAAACGTTTCAGGGCCAAAGATGTGACCTCAGCCCTAGAGATGGTCAAAAACCAACTTGGGCAGGATGCTGTCATATTGAGTACCGGCAAGAAAAGGGCGAGAAACGAAAAAACCGGCGGGTTCGAGCGGTTCGTGGAGGTGATTGCCGCGGTGGATCTCGACGAGCAGGCTCCTGGCAGGGGTTACCCACAACAGGCCGAACCGGTTGTAGGTGGGGCACAGGAAACCTGCCATCCACCCTTTGACGACAGGATCAGGAAAGACATCCTGTCTGAAATCAATGAACTCAAGGCACTCATAAACGAAAAGATCGGGCTGCTGAAGGCCAATAGTGGGATGGAAGGCTACACACAGCAGCCTTTCTCACCTTTCCATGGAGGTTCATCGCTGCTCGTGATACAGGATGTATTTTCCGCCATGGGCATGGAAGAATCACTCATAAGACAGCTATCCTCCATGCTTTTGGCCTCTGCAAAGACAAAACGGCTACTTGACCATCGCTTCGTGGAAAGATGGCTTCTGGCCTATATCGCCCGCAACATGAACACCGGTCCAAAGGCCCATGAATGCACGGGGTCATGCTGGTGGGCCTTTGTTGGCCCGACAGGCGTGGGGAAGACCACTACCCTGGCAAAAATCGCTGCAAGGCTAAAATACAGACATAAGAAAAACGGCCTTATCGTTACCGTCGATACCTACCGGTTGGGAGGTATCGAGCAGATCCAAAGGTATGCACAACTCATGGACATCCCCTTGGAGGCCGCAGGTAACCCTGATGAATTAAAGCGCATCTTCCTGGATAACCAGGACAAAGACTTCATCTTCGTTGATACTACCGGGAGGAATCCATGGTCAAAGAAACACAGGCAGGAACTTGCCGGACTATTCGAATCGATCCCTGACCTAAAGGCCCAGGTGCTTCTGTGTGCCACCTCAAAATCCCAGGACCTCAGAACCGCGATAGAGTGCTACAGGGAATTTCCAAATGCCGGTTGGATAATCTCGAAGATAGATGAAACCAGAACCTATGGTCCGATACTTACACCGGTCCTGAAATACAGGCTGCCCATATCATACTTGACCAATGGCCAACGGGTCCCCGAGGACCTGATCCATCTGACCCCTCTGAATTTTATAAATTTTATCTTTTCCAATTCCCTCAGGACAAACGAATCCGAAGCGTACGAGTCAACCTCAGAGAGTATAGCTAAGAAGATGAAACCTGCAAATCAGAAAAAGATGAGCATAATAGTCCAGGAGCTATCATGAACCAAGCCGCCACGCTAAGAGACTGGAAACTAAACGGCCATGGATATGAAAAATCATCCATTGATTCTTGGTCTACGGCGCACAAAAGGAAATCCCCTCGGGTACTTTGTTTCAGCAGCGGGAAGGGCGGCGTTGGCAAAACCAGTGTGGTCATAAACCTTGCCATGGCCCTGGGTAAGATGGGTAAAAAGGTCTTGATACTGGATGCTGATCTCGGATTGGCGAACGTGGACGTCATGCTGGGGCTCATACCCAAGTACACCATCCAGCACGTATTTTCAGGTGAGAGGAGCCTTGAGGAGATCCTGGTCACCGGGCCCGGAGGTATGCTCATACTACCCGCTGGCTCAGGGGTGCCCGAGCTTGCAAACCTGAACGAAGGCGAAAAATTGCTCCTACTGAACGAAATGGAGGGTCTGTCATCCCGCATAGATGCGATGCTGATCGACACAGCTGCTGGAATTTCGGAAAACGTCCTCTATTTCAATCTGGCTGCACAGCAACGGATTATCATTGCAACCCCTGAACCCACCTCCATAACCGATGCCTACGCCTTGATAAAGGTGCTGTCGAAGAGGCACCAGGTAAAGGACTTTTCCATATTGGTAAACTGGGCCGATTCCCAGAGAGAGGCTGAAAACGTCTACAAGCAACTCTCCATGGTAGCCGACCGGTTTCTTGGATTGCTATCCCTGGACTTCCTTGGCTACATCCCCAAGGATTCCAATGTGCCCAAGTCGGTCAGGTATCAAAAGGCCTTGTTGGAAACACATCCAGGATCAAAAGCCAGCCGTGGATTTGAAAGGTTGGCCAAAAACATTCTTAACGACAGGTGTAAAACAAATGTTGACGGGAACATCAAATTTTTCTGGGAGCATCTTCTCAAATCCTGATGGAATTATGACACACAACACGAATCCTAAAATACGGGATTATACGGCGGAATTCTTCGGAACCGGACAACCCCTGTCGCGGGAGAAGAGAGAGGAGTTGATACTGCGTTACGCCCCGCTGGTAAAATACGTGGCAGGCAGGCTTGCAATGAAACTACCTCCACACGTGATGCCCGACGACCTTATCAGTGCCGGTGTGATAGGGCTCATGGACGCTATCGAAAAATTCGATCCTGCCAAGAGGATCCGTTTCAAGACCTATGCGGAGTTTCGAATCAGGGGTGCCATGCTTGATGAGTTGCGCTCCATGGACTGGGTTCCCAGGTCGGTCAGGAAGAAGGCAAGCGAACTGGAAAAGACCTTCGAAAAACTCCAGAAGGATCTTGGACGCCCGCCGGAAGACGAGGAACTGGCAAAGGCTATGGGGCTGAGCATGGAAAAATACTACCAACTCCTGGACAAGACCCGCAATATCTCCTTCCTGGACATTGACGTAATAAGAAAAAGGATGCCGGACAGCAGTGACGACGACCTCTTTGACCTCATTGCAGATGACGGTGAAAGTGATCCATTCGTAAGGATGAATCTCCAGGAGGTCAAGGAGATACTGGTCAACAGCATCAAGGCCCTTCCTGAAAAGGAAAGGCTCGTGGTATCGCTCTATTACTATGAGCAACTGACCATGAGGGAGATCGGAGAGATAATGGGTTATACAGAATCCAGAATTTCTCAGATGCATACGAAGGCAATGTTGAAATTGCGGGCCGACCTAGCCTCCATAGGAGACGAACACAGGGGACGACTTCTCACATAGGTTTTCAGCAGGCCTGTCCCGCTTGCGCCAGTGCCCGGGCACAAAAATACCGCCCCAATGGGGCATGCCTGTGGTAAAAAATCCGGTCCATAGACCAACCTTGGGATATCGGGCAGATCCATTTGCCCATATCCCGTGAGGGGCATCACCCTGGATTATGCAGCTCGTAAGTTTGCCAAAGATGCAAGGCGGAAGGACACGTAAGACCTACTTGTATACTTCAACTGCCCGACAACGCAGTAAATTCGGCAAAATCGTGCGCCCCTTGCGGCTTCAAATGCTGGATGATTTCGTTGAGAAGTGCTGCACCTTCTGGGTGAACCGAATAGGATGCTGATTTGCTTATAACATCTTGTAATTTTAACGCAATTCTATTTATTCAGCATTTGAAGTGCATAATTTGGGATTACCTGCCGGGTCCACTGAGGTACAAGCGGACCGGTGCTTGTGCCAATTTTCAATAATGATTGAAATAAAAAAACATGGAAGTCTCCCTGTGCCATAATAAGTGGCTTAAACTTTTTTACCTCTATTCCGATAAACTCTTTATAGAAGGACCGAACAAGTCGCTCAATTTTACCGAAAGACAGCCAGGATAACGGACATTGTTCATACCCAGGGGTTATGTGACACCAGGTGAACAGGCTGTATGAAAATTTATTCAGGAGGAAGCCATGGCAGTGGACTATAATATGAACGTCTTGATAGTAGACGATTTTGCCACTATGCGCAGAATCGTTAAAAATATTCTTACCCAGATCGGATTTAAAAACTTCCTGGAGGCGGATGATGGCTCGGTGGCCTGGGAGATCTTACAGAAGCAGCACGTAGATTTCATCGTATCGGATTGGAATATGCCCAAGATGACCGGAATCGAGCTATTGAAAAAGGTACGGGCCGACGACAAGTTTAAGGATCTACCCTTTTTGATGGTTACTGCCGAGGCCCAAAAGGAAAACATAGTAGAGGCTGTAAAGGCAAGGGTAAGTAATTACATCGTAAAACCTTTCACGCCAGAAACGCTTAGCGAAAAAATCGACAAGATCTTCGGTTGATAGGCCATGGACATGAAGATACAAGGGATGTCTCCTGTTTGTCCCTGTCTTTTTAAGAGTACCTATCTTGAACCCTCTCCGGTCAGTAGCCAGACATACCAAGCAAACCCAGCAGGTGTTATTCTTGATACAAATGGCAGGCAGGGATAATTACCCCGGCTTATCCTCCCATGGGTAGGCAGTGACATGCAAAGAGAAGAACGTACAGGCCCAAAAGGCAGGGCAGAGCATACGAGACAGGATTCATCCATATCAAAGGATGGAAACCCGTCTGTGAATATGGATAACGATACCGCCACGACCTCCTCTGACGGTGCCATTTATCAAACCGCACAGGAACCAGGGATTCACCCACATGAAGACGCCATGAAAAATCATGATGAAAAGCATGGGGGGGAGCCACGTGCCCAGGGAGAAAACAGGCAGAATGCGTCGTCGTTTCTCGACTCGGACGATGAGATGGGCATCACTATCACGGATGATGAATTGTGGGAGGATGCAGATGGACTGGACGAGGTGCCTCTCTTCGATGAGGAGGAATTGATAGGGGATGATCCCAACAAAGACGAACATACCACCGGGGAAGGCGGCCCAGTAAGGGCCAGTGAAACCGGGGATGATACAACCAGCAGCGTGGCAGGTAAAGAACAGGGACGAACAGGGCATGAAGGCCCTGATAACGCACCAGGAAAAACAGAAAACAGGGACGAACAGCCAAGTGTAGCAGACGAGAAGGATGAAACCGGCCAGCTTGACGAATCACTTACCGGTAGCGTATCCGCCATATCGCCTTGGATGACGTGGACAATCTCAGGTATTGGCCTTGCGTTGATCATGGCAGGCCTCATGGTTCTTTGGGAGCTTGCCGGCCCCTATGTGAGAGGAGAGGCAACCAATGTTGCAGTGGCAGACACTTCAGGTGTAACGTATTCTTCCGCTACAAATCAAAGGAATGGCGTCGCTCAGGCCAAGGAAGACGGCTCCAGTGGACCCCAGGATGACAAAACGGCATTGCAATCAAAATGGTCACCCAAGGGCATCGAGGCCATTGACCTTGCCCCCTTTTTGATCCCGGCCCAGCGGGAGGGGGAACTTGTATTCTTCAAATTAAAGGTCGAATTAATCGTACCGGATGCGACAACCAAACATGCACTTAAAAAAAGGGAGGCATGGGTACGGGACATAATTTACACACAATTGAAGGGGATCGATATAAGCCCTGGCGAAAAAGGCAACGTACTTTTAAAATATAGGAGACCTTTGCTTGCAAGATTAAACAAAAAGCTTTCTCCGCTTGAAATCCGGGACGTCCGGATCATGGGATTTTTATTGAAATAGCAAATGGCTTATGATGGCATCAAACAGTTGAGTTCCGTACGGCCGACAGACCCTGTAGGCGTAAGACCAAGGCATGTAAAAAAGGGGCCGAAGAAGAAAAAACAGGGGCAAGGCAGGCGCGGACACAGGGAGAACGACAAGGACCGGCTCACCCTGCAAGGCTCGCAAGAGATATCCTCCGCCACCAACCATATTGACACGCAGTCACCTCCCAGGCCAGAAACCTCTAGGAAAAAAATTGATATCAGGGTTTGATTTGGTTTCCACCGATTTCTCATCGATCCTCGCAGGGATTCAGTTAGCCGTTGATGCGATTCTTTTTATCCTTATCCTTTTCCTTTATAGAAAGATAGGTGCCTTTGATCAGACAAAGCTTGCCAACACATTGAAGGCACTGGAAAAGGGCCAAAAATTATGCCGCGATCTTGAAAAGAACATCGAGGAAAAGGCGCGGTTGGTCAAAGAAATCTCCGGGCTCATCGAGACACCTGCTACAAATCCGGTCGATGCCCCGCCCCACGACCCTGGCAGCCATGGAAATAGGGCCAAGGAACTGGCAGTAAGGCTCTGGAAGGAGGGTATGAGTATAGAGAGGATATCCAGGGAAACCGGTCTACAACCAGGGGAAATAGAACTGCTTACCGGCCTTTCCAAGTGTTCCCATGAAGATCCAGCTCATTGAGCCATTCTCCAGTATCGATAACCACTTTGCCAGGTTCATTTGCAGACTATCCGGAGCCTCTCCGGAAGAAGGCCTGGAAGCTGCGGCAAGACTCGTAAGTCATCATACCCGCCTTGGAAGTACCTGCATCGATCTTAGTGATCTTTCGGGAAAGACTCTCGTTGTTGAATCGACCAAAGAGAGGATCGATTGCCCTGGCTATAGTACATGGCTCCAGGAATTGGAGGGCAGCAGGTGCGTAGGTGCCCCTGGTGAGGCCTCTCCCCTCATATTGGATCCGCCATTTCTATACCTGAAAAGGTACTGGGCCTATGAAAAATCAGTGGCGAGGTTTGTGCTTGAAAGATGCGGATTCAAGTGGCCGTCAATCTCGCAGGACAGGCTGAAAGGCCCTTTCAACAGGCTCTTCCCAGCCAGGGCTCGGGAGACAGACTGGCAGGCCGTGGCGGCGTTATCCACCCTCGGAAGCCGAATTTCTATAATAAATGGTGGACCAGGTACGGGAAAAACCACTACGGTGGTGAAGATCCTGGCACTATTCATGGAAATCTTTGGGGACAAGGACCTTAAAATCCTTCTGGCAGCCCCCACAGGAAAAGCTGCCTCCAGGCTCAGCACTGCCATACTCAAAGGGAAAAAGCACCTCAAATCCCCCCGCCACGTAATCGACAGGATACCTTCAGATGCAGTAACCATACACCGCCTTCTTGGTGCAGGCAGACGCCGGATATTTTTTAACAAGGACAATCCACTGTACGCCGATCTTGTAGTCATAGATGAGGCATCAATGGTGGACCTTCCCCTAATGGCACATTTGATGGAGGCGATACCTCCGGGTTGCAGGCTCATACTGCTTGGGGACATGGATCAATTGACATCCGTACAGCCAGGCTCGGTCTTCAGTGACATCTGCCGGGCCGGAAGCAATGCCTTTTCTATGGCCTTTATAAAAATGGCAAAGATATTTACATACACGGCTGACATGACAATCGCAGAGGAGGATGCTCTGCTTCAAGACAACATCACCACCCTTGTCAAAAATTACCGTTTCGATGAAGGCAGCCCTATCCAAAGACTAAGCACGCTCATAAGGGAAAGGGATCACGAGAAGGCGATGGAAGTAATAAGTAGCGCCCGAAAGGAGCAACTAAGCTGGAAGGACCCATCCCACAGGCCCCTCAGGGAAACTACTCGGGAGCTCGTTGAGACGATCCACAGGCATTACCTTCAGTTTATGACCGAGATGGACCCAGAGAAGGCATTATCCGCCATGGGGAAATTGGGTGTCTTGTGTGCGGCAAGGTCGGGCCCCTTCGGTGCAGAAGGGATCAACTATATGGTTGAACAAAGATTCTTGAAGGAACATCCCACAGGCCACACAGCATATCCCGGACGGCCTGTAATGGTTACGGTCAATGATTACAACAGGATGTTGTTCAATGGAGATACAGGCGTAATTCTTAATCAAAACAGTGAATTGTGGGCTTTTTTCCAGGGTGAAAAAGAAATCCGCAGGTTTTCCATCGCGGATCTGCCTGAACACCAAAGTGCCTATGCCATAACCGTACATAAAAGTCAGGGATCTGAATTCGACACGGTAGTGTTGGTACTGCCGGAAAGGATCAATCCTGTGTTGTCCAGACAGCTAATATATACGGCAATCACCAGGGCCAGAAGAAGGCTTGAGATATGGGGTGCCAGGGAAGTATTGACCCATGCATTGAAATCAGCCACTGTACGGACATCGGGTCTCAAGGCCAGGCTTTCCACATGGCATGAAAGTAAGGTGCATTAGACCTCATCTGTGTATTTTGATAATGATACCGTGGATAAACCGCTGGCCACTGGATCAGTGATTGGCAAATAGCATCCTGATTGCCTGGGATGTAACACTGCTGTGCCAATGCCCTGTAAGCTCGGCCGTAATCCAACCACCAAGAAAAATAAACAACAATATCAAAGGAATAACAACTGATGGGACAGTTTGCCCCCACAAACTCTCCACTTTGAGTGCTCCTGGCGTATTACAGGCATTCACACATTCCAGGCACCCGATGCATTCAGAGCCTGCCACCACATCCGACCCGTGCACCTCGATGCACACAGGACATGCGGCACTGCACCTCCTGCAACCGGTACAGGCCCTATCATCCCTTGAGATTCGCAACAGCCCCGGTACGGAGATCAGCCCAAGGAAGGCACCATAGGGACATATATATTTACACCAGAAGTTTCTGAAGACGAGCGACAACATGATCATCCCTCCGATAACGACGATGGTCATGGTAGAAGGTTGCAGGAAGAACATAAGCATCCGTACATCAGCTGTCATGTTGTAAGGACTATCCATAAACGCCTCTATAGAGCGAATATCCATACGGATGCAAACCATGAACAGAAAAAAGGAGAGAATGAGATATTTTATTGGAAGGAGCAAAAAGGTTGCATACCTGGGAAGACAAAACGAAGCCTTGAATACGTATCCTGCCTGTTCCAGAAGCCTCGACAGGAATCCCACCGGACATATCCAGCCACACATCCCTCTTCTAGCTACCCAAGCGCTCAAAATGGCTGAAAGGAAAATTACAAGGCCTGCCGGATGTATCCGATCAAACTGGCCTGTAATAACAAGGTGTTTCAAAGCAACCAAGGCGCTTATGGGAAGAAAGGCCTCGATCGATGCCGGACGCATTACATAGGTTGCTGATTTGCCAGATGCCCACAGGAAGAATTCGTAGAATCTTACGCCCGCAAGGATCATGTACATGGCAAATGCCCCTTGAATGAACCACCTTAAAAAGGACACAAGCCTTTTCAAACCTATCTCCTCCTTTTTCAACTGCCACCCTTGCGGCCTCTACCAGATCCCCCTGAGCCCCAATGCCTTCCTGACACTATCCACCCTTCTTTCCAGGTCGATCCTCCAATGGGCATGGATCCTTGCGCTGGGAGGGGTTATAAGCTCTGGAAGGCCGTATACGAGCCGTCCTGTGGCATGGCTGGCCTCGATTACGGCCTCGATTGAACGGGCACCGAATTTGTATTTTGCCACAAGCAGCCGCAGAAGCAGACCCGAGGTCTTTCTTGCTGCCTTTCGCCAGTGATTGTTCATTTGATGTGCAATGATGAAGGCCCTCTTCAACAATATCCTGTTAAGCTCATCCAGGTCTGCATCCGTGGCAGAATCCCTGAAAAGATCATCCGGTATCCCTATCCCGTCGATATCCACTACCACCCTGAGCCGACTCATGAAATCCGGAATCTTGAGACCCCTGACCTGTCTGGAAGCCACTGGATCGGCACAATGCAGCATGGCCTCCATGGAATCATAGGAATCCTTGACCCCGCCGGCAAACACGAACACCGACCTGCCAATATAGCGCGGGATACCATGGACATACGTCACGCCATCCTGCATGGATGGCAAAAAGTATCTAAGGTAACCGAATTCCTGGTCCCTATAGGGACAATCGAATTCATCCCAGAATGCTATTGGTACCCTTCCCTTCGCGACAGAGGCCCGTACAAGATCTATTGCCGAATTTATCTCCTCAGGACCTGAAAACTGGGTCAAGTTGAATTCGAAAAACTCGAATGGATTGAAATCATATCTCCGGGAGATGACCTTCGCCACCTCCTTTACGGCAAAGGATTTGCCAGAGCCTGGTGGGCCGAACACCCCTATGCAGAGCGGCCTGTTGAAGCTTTCCTTGGATACATAGCTATCCATAACCCGTTGAAGGGTGACCACCGGTGCGATTTCTGCAGGGTCTGTTGTCCTGAGATTGCCGATCTGGAACAATCTCAGCCCACAGAATCCCCTTTTAAGGTTAACCTCATCCTTCAACTGCTTGAGGACAGAAAGGATAACGCCAACGTATCCTGGAGGACTGGCAGAAACGATCTGTCTTTTTTTATGCCTTATAACACCGGAGCCAGAAAAGAATGACCTGAAGGCCCTCTTCCTGTCCTCGTTACAACTCTGGCATGACACTGCATCGAGTGTCTTTTCGAACTCGTGTGTAATACCTGGCAGTTCAAAAAAGCAGGGATCTTCACTGGTTTCGATAAAAGAGCACGGGCCTTTCCCCGGAAGGGTCGATGAAAAATTCAGGTTGGGAAATTCAAGGTTTCCGTTGAAATAATAGCCCCGTTCCCTTAGTAGGTGCCAATTCATCAAAACACGCTTGGAAAAATCGAAAAAATATCCACGATTCTTTACAGGGATCCTGCCAAAGCGCAGGCAGTCTATCGCAATCATGGCGGTAACCAGGCTGTCATAACAGGGCACGGATCCACCACGCCTTGCATTGCCCTTTTCCGGAAGGCTGCCATCCCTATGTCTAAACATACTCTTTTCAGGACCAACATAGAGAATACCATGGGGGAACATCTCAACGACGATGTGGCACCTGAAACGACCTTCAGCCTCGCTCCAAAGGCCGACTTCAGGTGACATCAAGGCCCTTAAGGTCATGGCCACCACTGACTCCCAGACTATGGCACTGTCCATTTCCATTCGGGTGGTTTCCAGGTCAGAAAGCCTGCAAAAAAGCAAAAACTTACGGCCAAACTGCCCGGCCCAATCCTCCCAGTGGGCAGCAGTAATCCCCAGTGCCACTACCCACGCCCTTGGATTCATGGCCTTGAGAAGTCCGGCCACCTGTGGAGGGCTGCCACCGTCATCTATGATCACGATCCCGTTGTTACCACTGAGGCTTTCTCGCTTGTCCTGATCCATTTCCAGGCGGTCGGGCCTCTGTGCCCTGCCTCCGGGAGGAAGTATCTGGTGCACCATAAACCAGCCATGGTGCTCATCTGCCAGGGATATCCCCCTTTGCTTGAAAAGCTGGAATATGTCCCTTTGCTCTCCATAGGCGATGGTGTTCACCCTTGGGGTAAGCTCCGTGGATACGAGAAAGGAGGCAAGCCAGGTCAAACACTGCTCCAGGCGCCCTTCTTCAACCGAGACATCACCTGCCAACAGCTCGATAAAATCCCCTGGGTCATAGCCATAGGCAGGAAGGCTTCCCTGCGCCAGTAGGCTCACCTCTTTCAAGGGTAAATTGGTAATTCTGGCCCTTGATCCCAAAAGTGCCAATTTCAGGTCTACCATAGTTCACTCCAGTCTGTAGTAAGGATTAGGGACGCAGCCGTCAACTAAAGATACGGCCTCCGTATTAATAGTCAAACATTTGTGCCTGGCCCCAGGTACGCTACCAGGGCATGAAAGCAAGCGCCTCCATTATTAGATCAGTTTCGGATAAAATTTCCATTTTTTTTCCCTTTACAAATACAGGATCTTTTGGGATAAAATTATTAGATTGCTAGACCACGCTTTATCCAAGATCATGTACCCGTTTGACTGCGACACCGACGACAAATAGTCTGGCGTAAAAGCTATGCCCTCCCAGGCCGTGTTTTCATGCTATGGGTCGGTATCAAGAGTACGGGCCGCATAGGGGTTTTGGATTCATCTGGCCAGCAATTTTTTCGTGGCCACCTTTGACCACCATCCATCCTGAATAATCCAGCTTTGAAAGGAGGCAACTCATGTCCAGGAGCTTTTGTGCGCCGTCCATGGGAACCGGCATCAGCAGACGCGGATTCCTCAAGGGATGTGCCATGGCTGCAGCGGCGCTAGGCCTATCAGACGAACTCGTGCCAAGGATCGCCAGGGCCGCGGCCTCCCCACTGAAACCCCCGGTTGTCTGGCTTCATTTCCAGGAATGTACAGGGTGTTCCGAGGCACTACTCAGGGCGTCACACCCAGATATAGGGCGCCTCATCCTGGACATCATCTCCCTGGATTACCATGAAACCATAATGGCGGCCGCTGGCAACCAGGCAGAAAAGGTACTCAAGGACACCATCAGCAAGTACAAGGGCAAATTCATATGTGTGGTAGAGGGCGCGATACCCACCAAGGACAAGAGCATATACTGCAAGATAGGTGGAAGGACCGCCATGGAAATACTGGATGAGGTGGCCAGGGAATCAGCGGCCATCATAACCATAGGCACGTGTGCGTCCTTCGGTGGTGTACAGGCGGCTGCCCCGAATCCAACCGGGGCTGTGGGGGTCAGGGACCTGATAAAGGACAGGCCGATTGTGAATATTCCAGGTTGTCCACCAAATCCCATCTCGTTTCTGGGCACTGTCTTAAATTTCCTTACGTTCAAAAGGCTTCCAGAAGCCGACCGTCTTGGCAGGCCGCTGTTTGCCTATGGCAGAAGGATCCATGACCAGTGTGAACGGCGTGCCCATTTCGATGAGGGCCGATTCGTAGAACGTTTCGGGGACGAGGCCCACCGCAAGGGCTATTGTCTCTACAAGGCAGGCTGCAAGGGACCCGAGACCTTTTCCAACTGTCCGGCGGTACGTTTCAATGATGTAGGGGCATGGCCCGTAGGAACAGGGCATGGCTGCATAGGGTGCACGGAGCCTGCCTTTTGGGACACAATGACCCCATTCTATGAAAGGCTTCCAGATGTCAAGATTCCCGGCAACCGGGGGATCGTTTCGAGTGCCGATAGCGCTGGCAAAAAGATCCTTGGCATAACCGCTGCGGCAATTGGCATCCACGCTGCTGTAGGCATTGGGAAGCGTGTCATAAAGGGTAAGGCTGACCAATCTGATTAACTGAAAAAGCTCAGGGAGGAATCTCATGGCTAAGCGGATCGTTGTAGACCCTATTACGAGGATCGAAGGTCACCTCAGGATCGATGCCGAAATAAAGGAAGGACATATAACAAAGGCATGGTCATCAGGGCAAATGTGGCGCGGTATAGAGGTCATCTTGCAAGGTCGTGATCCCAGGGATGCATGGCTATTCACCCAGAGAATCTGCGGAGTGTGCACCACCGTACACGCTATCGCCTCTGTAAGGGCCGTAGAGAACGCCCTTGACCTTGAGATCCCCATTAATGCCCAGTACATAAGGAATCTCATCCTTGCACTTCATGGCCTGCATGACCACATCGTGCATTTCTATATCCTTTCAGCACTCGATTGGGTGGATGTGGTATCTGCCCTGAAAGCCGATCCCGGAAAGACCGCCGCACTGGCCAACAGCCTTTCAGACTGGCCAGGCAACAGCGTGGACCGCTTCAAGGCAATCAAGGAAAAGATAAAGACTCTGGTAGACACCGGCCAGCTTGGCCCATTCGCCAATGGCTACTGGGGTCATCCTGCCATGAAGCTGCCACCTGAGGCCAATCTGATGGCCGTATCGCACTATCTGGAGGCCCTTGATTACCAGAGAAAGGCGGACTCAGCCATTGCCATCCTTGTAGGCAAAAATCCGCACATACAAAACCTTTCGGTAGGAGGGGTGACCACTGCCATCAACCTGGACAATGAAGCCACGCTGAACATGGAAAGGCTTTACTGGATAAAACAGCTTGCCAAAGACGTCCGGGCATTCGTCCACAAGGTATACCTTCCGGACGTGATCACGATAGGAGCGCTCTACAAGGATTGGCTTGAATATGGCGCTGGGGTTACCAACTATCTGGCGGTCCCGGACATGCCCCTAGATACGCAAGGTACCCGGTTCGATCTTCCAGGCGGTACCATATTCGATGGGAAGCTCGATTCCGCGAAGGCATTCAAAAACTTCAAGGACCCCTATTTCCGTGACAATGTGATGGAGTCGATCGTTCACTCCTGGTACAAGGGTGACTGGACACGGCATCCTTTCAATGAAGATACCGTGCCGGACTATACGGATTTCCAGGAAAACGGGAAATATTCCTGGATAAAATCCCCCCGTTTCCAGAACAAACCGATGCAGGTAGGCCCACTTGCCCAGGTACTGGTGGGTTATGCCCTGGGGCACGATCTGACCAGACGGTATGTGGACTATGCCTTGGAGAGGATAAGCGGGCTTGCCGGAAGTAAAGTAGGTCTCGAAGCGCTCCACTCCACACCAGGAAGGCACCTGGGTCGGGCCATACGTGCTGCGGTATTGTCGGATCTTGCCATCAAACACTGGCAGCTCCTCGTGGACAACATTGGCAGAGGAGATACTGCCATCTTCAATCCCCCATCCTTTCCCAAGGGAGAACAGATGGGATTTGGCTTCCATGAGGCACCCAGAGGGGCATTATCCCACTGGATTGTAATCAGGGACGGAAGGATAAGTAATTATCAGTGCGTAGTGCCTTCCACCTGGAATGCCGGACCGAGGGATGGTAAACAACAGCCAGGCCCCTACGAGGCCTCCTTGGTGGACAACCCCGTGGCGATACCGGAAAGGCCCCTGGAGGTACTCAGAACCGTCCATTCCTTTGACCCATGTATAGCCTGCGCAGTGCACATGCTGGACCCAAAGGGGGAAGAGCTGTCGAGTATCAAGGTGCTCTAGGAGGTGCGTCCATGAAATACGAAAAAAGAAAGGTTTGGGGTGTACTGCTTCGCCTGTTCCACTGGGCATTTGTCCTATCGATCGTGGCGCTTACCGTGACCGGCATATATGTCCATAATCCTTGGACCAATACCGTGCTTGAGGGAACGGGCCGGTTTCCCTTGGCCACGATGCGCTATATACACTTTGTGGCGGGCTTCGTACTTACAGGGGCCATACTGACAAGGATCTATCTACTGGTATTCGGAAATCGCCATGAAAAATTCCTGGATTTCATCCCTGTTACTCCCCGGAATATAAAGAATTTCTTTGCAACCCTGGCCTATTACCTGTATCTTAGCGACAAATACAGGCCCAGATCCGGTCACAACGCACTGGCAGGGAGCATCTATCTGGTCACCTTCTTCCTTGCCTTGGGACAGATACTGACCGGGTTCTACCTGCTCTATCCGGAGAACCTGACGCTACAGGGTATAGGGCTCAAGCTCTTCGGAACACAGCAACAGGCTCGATTTATCCATCACCTGTTGATGTGGTACTTTATCCTGTACGCCTTTACGCACATCTACATATTGATATGGAACGATATCAAAAGGCCCCAAGGACTCATATCATCCATATTTAACGGCACCAAGTTCAAGCCTGGCAAGGTATGAATCAAGTCGGCCGAGCATGACCTACAATTATGCAGATTGCAAGTTTGCCGAAAAGATGCCAAGCGGAAAGGCACGCGAGATGTGCTTGGGTACCTCAAGGCTCGGCAACGCAGCAGATCAGGTAACATTACGCGACCCTTGCGGCTAAGATGCCTGAGATATAGTATATCATATCCAATAAGCCCTGCATTTTAGGTGCAGGGTTTGATGATCTTATAAGCTGCATATAATAATTGTTTGAATTATTTAAGACAAATCATTTACTCAGACCTTTGAAATGCATAATCTGGGATGAAGGGTGCAGACTGCCCGCCGATTTGGAACGTTTCCGGCCTGTCCCATTACTGCCAGACAGCCGGGCCTTAATTTCGTCTAACACCCTCTGACCGTTTCGTACCGACTTGACCGCCCAATCATCTATCAAGTCCATCTGCTCCGCCCTTGACATCGTCCATATCTCCGGCTCCAGCTTGCCTAGCCTCTTCCTGAGTTCATACAGGCAGATACCTACGGAGACCGAGACATTGAAACTATCGGTAAATCCCACCATGGGGATGTGGAACAGCCGGTCGCAGGAGTCCCTCAATTCACTGTGCAGGCCATCCCTTTCCCTGCCGAACGCCAAGGCAACCTTATTGTTGAGGGGAAGATCCTCAATAGCCAGGGCGCCTTCGTCATCTGCACGGCCATCATGCGGTGGATCCGCGCCAAGTATCAGGTATTCCTTGTCCCTCAAGTGGGATACGCAGTCTTCGATAGATCCATGCCTTATTATATTGATCCATTGTTGTGCCCCGAGGCTTATTCCTGGACTTGGTTTGAAGAAATTGGTGACCTGAATGACATGGATATCCTGTATACCAAAGGCCTCGGCTGACCTGATTATGGCACTGAGGTTGTGGGGATGGTACAGGTCGTCCAGGACAATGGTTATCCACCTGGTACGCATTGAGGCCACTGTACCCAAACGCATGGTCCTCTCACGGGTTAGCAAGGGCTCCAGAAGCTTAGCAGTACGCATGTCAAGGCATTCAGGCCTGCCTTTGTCTTTATCTCTTTCCACGTTGAAACCCCTTGCTGAAAAACAACTTTGCCCCCTTGGTATGCGAGCCAACGCATAAGCTCAGGTGCCGCAGCGGAATGACGGTCACCTTAAGTGTCTCGTTAGGCCATATTTTCCTTAATTTTCAAATAGTTTTCTTGACAAAAACATTAATTCTCTTTGCACCCTTTCCGCCTAAAACATCTT
This sequence comes from Deltaproteobacteria bacterium, assembly GCA_024275145.1. GTDB lineage: Bacteria > Desulfobacterota > Dissulfuribacteria > Dissulfuribacterales > QOAL01 > S143-34. The sequence continues at coordinate 27,472 of JAJRZR010000035.1, forward strand.
TAACAACGACTGATAAGATACATCCTGCCAAGATTTTATTTCGTTTAATAGGTCTTCTGGCAGACGCAGAGAAAGGGCTTTCAACGATAAGTCTTTTCCCATTATTCCAATCAATATATTCCGTCTAATCAGCTTAAGGCCAAAATTCTCTCCTTGGACATCGGTTTCAAGATAGGGTTTAGGTAATAGTGTCAGCAAGCCTTTGGGCATCCCTGACCATCTCGTCTATCATATCCAACCCCCTTTTCCAGAATCCTGGATTATGCAGGTCTATCCCAAACGGCTTCAGCAGGGCGTAGGGTGTATCGCTTCCCCCGGCCCTCAATAGATCCATATATTTTTCTACAAAGCCTTCACTCCCCTGCCTGTACATGGCAAACAGGGAAAGGACAAGCAACTCTCCGAAGGCATAGGCGTATACGTATCCAGGGGCATGAATAAAATGGCCGATATAGGACCACCAGACCCCATAATCCTCGGTAAGGGTGACACTTTCATCAAACATCCTTTTCTGGGTATCGAGCCATATCCTAGAAAAATCCTCTGCAGAAAGTTCACCTTGGGTGCGCCTCATGCGATGCACTGCGTCCTCGAAACGGTTCATGGCAATCTGCCTGAATACCGTGGCAAATATGGATTCAATCTTGGCGGCGGCCAGGCCAAGTCTCTCCTCAGGGCCTTCCAGGCCTGCCATGATATCCGTGTATACCAGCATCTCGCCAAAGACCGAAGCGGTCTCAGCCAGTACCAAAGGGGTCTGGCTGTTGAAATAGCCCTTCTCCCCAGCCAGGACCTGGTGAACCCCGTGACCGAGTTCGTGGGCCACGGTCTCCACGTCCCTGAGATTACCTGTATAGTTCACCAGCACATAGGGATGTGCCTCGGGTACTGCCGGGTGAGCGAAGGCACCACTGGCCTTACCGGTCTCTACCGGGGCATGAATCCATTTCTTCTCGAAGAAATCCCTTGCGATTTCCTCCATCTCTGCCGAGAACCGTCCGAAGGAGCCAAGCACCCGCCTGCGGCACTCCTCCCAGGAAACCTGTTCCCGGGGCATGTAGGGTAAGGGAGCGTACCTGTCATAATCGTAGATTGTTTCCAGGCCGAGTATTTTTCTCTTGGTATTGTAATATCGTTTAACTATATCATAACGTCCTGTAACCGCCTCGACCAATGCAGCCACCGTATCGTCGTCCACCTCATTGGACAGATTCATCGCACTGATCCATTCAGGATACCTTCTCACCCTGTCCTCGATCATCTTTTCCCCAAGGACGGTATTGAACGTATGGGTCAATACATGAAGGTCCTTCTTAAGGCCACAGGTTAGTTCCTGGGCTGCCTTTTTCCTTACTTCCCTGTCAGGTGAGTAGAGATCCGACAGGACCTCTTCCTGAGTACGTCCGCTCTCACCATAACGTTCCATGGCAAGCACCTTTTCAAAGAGGCTTATCCAGCTCGTATGGCCCACCGGGCTGAACTCGATAAGCAGCTTCTCTTCAGGCTCTGAAAGTAGATGAGGCCGGTACCTCCTGGCGGCCCTGAGGTAATGTTCATAATCTGCCAGAATGGGATCCGAAAGCAGGACATCGGCCTTGTCATCTGGGATCTTGGCCCATTCCAGATCGAAGAACACCACCTCCTTGCCTATTGCACTTACAAATTCCTTTATCTTCTGGAGAAATGCCCCAGTCTCTGGCTGGTTAACCCTGGTTGAAAAATTCAGGTAGGCGAAGGCAGAAAGCTTGGCCAACAGGCTGGAGAGCCCCTCAAGGCCCATTACACACCCGAGTAGCGAGTGGGCATCAAGGCTGGCTATCCTGCCGGCATAATCAGCAGAGAGCCTCGAGGCCATCTCACGGCACGTGTCCATATCCCTTTCGATCTGTGGATCGTCTGGCCCACGGTAGAGATCTTCCAGCCTCCACAGTATATCAGAAGTGCCAAGCATGGCATTTATATTATCAGGCATAACAAAATTCCTCCTAAACTTCGTGCGTCCCTTATCTTTTATGTCGCCCCGAAGGGTAAAAAAAACAGCCTGTGGGCATTAGATATCTTCTCATGTAATCGAATCAAGGGCCTTTAAAAAAAGCGATCCCACGTCAGGCCTACCGGGCGGCCAGGATCATTGACGTATCGGCGAAATATAGTATAAATCGCTTGATTCTATCGATGACGTGCCCGGGTGGTGAAATTGGTAGACACAAGGGACTTAAAATCCCTCGGCCTTTCCGGCCGTGCCGGTTCGACTCCGGCCCCGGGCACCAGTTCCCTATGTATATCCGGCCAAATGGCCTTCAGCCCAAACTTTCATACCTAGCCTTTGCACAGGCACCCCCGGACATAAAAATCCAGCCATGATGAAGGGCGCATTTTCACGCTCAATTTTTCACTTCAAGTACCGAACGAATTTGATCGGATTTCAGGGCACCATTCAAGTAAATATCCATATATTTAACTATTTTAAATAAAAAATTTTTATCAGATGCTGGGAGTGCATGATTTGTGTTCAGGGAATCGTGACTGCACATCCTGTCTATACAGGAATTCATATCCCTAGAAAACGAGATGGCGAAGTGTACGGTCAGAAAGCATAACACAAGTAGCTGCTTGTCCCAAGACATGGCTTTGCTATCAATAACATAATTATTCCTGTTTTTATACCTGCAGGATACATGTTCCACCCCCTCCTACAGACCCAGTTCGAACCATCCCCTCGAAACCGGGATATTTCATGCTATCGTTTTTTTCAAAATCTCTCACAAAGTTTATTGACAATTATTATCATCTATGATAGTTTGTTATTAATTGTAAAAGAGTCGCAATTACATTAAGGAGGCCCTGAAATGACTATAAGGACAATCGAAGAACTCAAGAAAAAACGGGACCTGATACAACAAATTGACTGGACCATGACGCCTGAAAAGGCCGTTGACATGTACCTGGAATGGGGAGCAGGTTGGACCAGGGGAAATGATTTCGCCAGGAGCGACGACCAATCGATATATTTTGTGATATATGATTGGGAGAGCCCACCCCAGGTCACGATGTTAAGAAGATCTGCAAAGGAGGTGGAAGAGCTGGCGAAGATCCCTGTTGAGCCTGGCTTGATCAGGTAATCGATAGAGATGTTCGGTTACAAGGCAGGGGTTGGGGTATACCCGCTCAGCAAGAAATTGAAGAAATGGCTTTCCGACAAGCTGTCAGGACCTTCGGTAGACGTCCACTGAAGGCCTGTGCCAGGGTTCAAATCTTCCTCCTTTTCCATTGGAAGGCCTGTCTTAACACCAAAAGGGCGGGGTTGGCTGATCCCGCCCTCACGGCAACGATTCCAGCACAGAGACATCTTGCAATTAATGGATCCTACTGCTAAAAAATGCCCCTCCCACGAATCTAACCATTCACAGGACTAACCATGGCTGGGTTTCATGCCGGTCTTTCCAGGCCCTTGCAGCAAACCAAATTCTTCCACAGGGCCTTGACTCAATCCATACTCATGCTACAAAGTCTAACTGACGCCCTTTACGGGCCGGAGATCTCCAAAAGCATACAGGGAGTAAAAACAAGAGATGAGTACCTGGTATGTAGGCATAGGTGGAAAGGCAGAAGGCCCCTTCCCGGAAGAGGACATACGAAACCGTGTCCTTCAGGGAAGGCTTGGGCGTGATACACTGGTCTGGAAGGAAGGTATGGGGGAGTGGGCCCCCATCTCCACCGTGCCCGAGCTGAACAACCCATCCCGAGGTCCTGCCATGTCCCCTTCACCTCCTGTTCCGCCAAGGGGGAGAATAGCACACGAGATAGATTACAAGATCTATGGCAACGAGATGCAATTTGTCGAAATCGAGCTGGATCCAGGGGAAAGTGCAGTGGCGGAGGCTGGTGCCATGATGTATATGACAGACGGCATCGTTATGGAAACCATCTTCGGAGATGGAAGCTCCACACAATCAGGCGGCTTTTTTGATAAGCTTATAGGGGCTGGCAAGCGGTTGATTACCGGGGAAAGCCTCTTTTGCACGGTCTTTACCCAACAGGGTTCCGGCAAGGGCAAGGTGGCGTTCAGTTCCCCGTATCCAGGAAAGATCATCCCCATCGATCTAAAAGAACACGATGGGGAGATTATCTGCCAAAAGGACGCATTTCTCTGTGCTGCAAAGGGCGTTTCAATCGGAGTGGCGTTCCAGAAAAAGATAGGGGCTGCGCTTTTTGGTGGAGAAGGCTTCATCATGGAACGACTTGATGGCGATGGCCTTACCTTCGTGCATGCAGGTGGTACCATCGTTGAACGTCAATTGGACCACGGGGAAAGGCTCAGGGTTGACACCGGATGTTTGGTTGCCCTGACAAGGGATGTCGACTATGACATAGAATTCGTCGGAAATGTAAAATCGGCAATATTCGGCGGAGAAGGCTTCTTCTTCGCACAACTTACAGGGCCAGGGCATGTCTGGCTCCAGTCGTTACCCTTCTCCCGCCTGGCTGGCAGGATCTATGAAGCCGCCCCCCAAAACAACGGAGGACAAAGCACTACAGGCGAAGGCTCACTGCTAGGCGGGCTTGGAAACCTCTTCCAGGATTAATGCCAGCAAAGGCCCGAAAATGAACCCAAGACCCAAATCCCTACGCAGCCAGCACCTCAATACCGAACCTGCGGGCACTAGGATACGGCTCCGAAGGACGACGTATCCCTATGGCAAATCTTCATATCTACACACCTACTTGCGCGGATACCTTCAGACATGAAGACACGATCCAAGCTCAGGACATATCTTCGTATGAATCACCCGGTGGCCTTCCTGTCTGCCGCCATCCTTGCTGCCTGTTTCGCCATAGCCTGGATGATCCACGGCAATGAAAAACATACCCCCGTCACTCCAGGGTCCCCCTTGTCAGTTTCCCATCCACAGGACGTCAAAAAACCGGACACCCCGATTGCGGACCAGCATATGAGACCTGCTAGGATCATAAGGGGGGTCATACGTTCCGGTGAAACCTTCAACAGCACCCTTGCCAGGCAAAAGGTGGATAAGAGGGTCAGTGCCGAAATAATACGTGGTCTTTCTACGGTTATCGATTTCAAAAGATGCAGGCCAGGGGAATCATTTTGCCTCAGTCTTGATCAAAAGGGACACCTCATGCAATGCCTTTATGAGAAATCACCTTTCGAAGTCTACAGGTTGCGGCCGTCGCATGAAGATCTACAAGTCCTCGAGGCAATACGGGTACCTGTAAGCCTTGAACTCCGGGTTTCCAGGATATCCGGCATAATAGAAAGCTCTCTTTTCAACTCGTTTATTAAGGCAGGAGCTACCAGCAGGCTCACGGTGGCCTTCGCAGACATATTTGCATCCCAGATAGACTTCAATACCGAATCAAGGTCTGACGACTATTTCGAATTGATATACGAGAGGTATTTTAAAGACGGGGTTTTCGTGGGCTATGGCAGGATTCTTGCTGCTAGATATTGCAGCCCAGGGCTCAGGGACCTGGAGGCCTACTATTATGAACCGGCGGGCAAGGAATCCGGTCGCTATTACGATGCCAGTGGTGCAGAGCTTGGTGCATCCTTTTTAAGGTCCCCGCTTCCTGTCTACAGGCTAACCTCAAAATTCACCAGAAGACGCCTCCACCCCATACTCAAGGTCTACAGACCTCATTATGGCGTGGATCTGGCAGCACCTGTCGGAACACCTGTAATGGCCGCGGCAGATGGGTGGGTCAAATTCGTGGGCTGGCAGAGAGGATTTGGCAGGATAGTGATCCTAGGCCACAGGGGTGGATACAGGACGTATTACGGGCATCTCTCAAGGTTCGGCCATGGTATCAAGAAAGGGGTCAAGGTAAGACAAAAACAGGTAATAGGATACGTGGGTTCAAGTGGCCTAGCAACAGGACCACACCTGGATTACCGAATAAAACAAAATGGGGTATTCAGGAACCCTTTCAGCCTGAAATTCAAACCCAGGTCCAGGCTTAGGGGCCTTAAGCTTGAACGTTTCAAGGCATACGTTGGAAAATGGCGTCACGAACTCAAGGAAGGAAATGACAAGGGGACGCTATTTGTTGTGACAAAAAAATTCATAGGCCCGCCAAATGGTTGGAGTGGCTAAGCAATGCCGGTAAAGACAACCTTCATGACCAGGCTGAAATCGACCACAGGCTTTGTCCTCCTGGCAGCGGCAAGCATCGCGGCCTCTATGGGGGGGTCTTCGATCTCCGGAGCCATGGCCGGGCAAAAAATCCAGGCTGGCGATCCAAACGCATGGAGGCCTTCCTCGGTACAATCCGTTACGAATATCAAACCGCAATTATCCACTATTCCCCCTGTATGGAGGAATCTTGCAAGGCGTCTCATACGAGACGGCATGGAAGGCTCCATGGTCTGTGCATTATTCCAGAGAGGTGACGTAAGGTTCGATCCCAGGGTGATGCCCAGAAAGCTTGCCCACAGGGAAAGTAGGCTAAATTACGAAAAATTTCTCAACCCGGTCAGGCTAAACAGGGCAAGGGCCTACCTGCAAGACAACAAGGCCCTGCTCGACCAGGTACAGAGGGATTACGGCGTGCCAAAGGAGATAAAGGTAGCAATCCTTCTGATTGAAACGGATCTTGGACGTTATCTGGGGGCAGGACCAGCCTTCAACATACTGGCCAGCATGGCAGTGGCATCAAACTTTGAAACCGTAAAACAATGGATCCCCAAGGAGTTGCTTGAAGGCAAGGAAGGGGAACGTACCAGGAGGCTACTGCGAAAAAAATCCCGGTGGGCCTACGGAGAGTTAAAGGCACTAATCCGGTATTCACAGGCAAACAGATGCGACCCACTATCCATAAAGGGTTCCATATTTGGGGCCATAGGGCTGTGCCAGTTCATGCCCACGAATGCCCTGAAGTTTGGGGTTGACTATAACCATGATGGCAAGGTAGACCTGTTCTCAAAGGCAGACGCCCTGGCGAGCATGGCAAACTATCTTAGACACTTTGGATGGAAAAAGGGCCTGTCCCAAGATGAGCAGGAACAGGTAATATTGAAATACAACTACAGCCGACCATATGCCAGGACCGTCCTCGAGGTAGCCAAAAGAATATAGGCACTTATGCCGAATTCACGAATCATCAAAGCCATGCCCCCTGAGCGTTCTGAGCTAGAGGCCAGGATCAAGCAGTTCCAGGCTCAAATGAGGGATTGCGGGGTCGATCTTTCCCTGCTCAGGCAAAATGCGGATCTCTATTATTTTACGGGTACCGTGCAGGATGCCCATCTATTGATTCCAGCCGATGGCCCCCCTCTGTTTCTGGTATGGAGGGTCTATGAACGGGCACTTGAGGAATCCCCGCTTGAGAACATCGAATACCTGCCTAGGCTAAAAAAATTACCCGACATCCTGCGTGCCTTTGGCCTGAAGGACATATCATGCCTTGGCCTGGAGATGGACGTGCTCCCTGCCTCTCTTTTTCTATATTACACAAAGGAGATATGGCCCGATGTACCTGTCAAGGATATTACCCACCAGGTCCGCCTGACACGTTGCAGAAAGTCCGCATGGGAACTTTCATGTATAGAAGAGGCCTGTCGCCAGATCTCTTCTGTCATTGAGGATATGCCCCTGATACTTAAGCCCGGCATCAACGAACTCGAGCTGGCGGCAGAAATTGAAGCCAGGCTTAGGTGTCTGGGGCACCCTGGATACCTCAGGATGAGAGGCTGGAACCAGGAACTTGGGGTTGGACAAATCATATCGGGTCCGCAAGGGAGCTGGCCTGCCTGGACAAATACCCCCGCCGGCGGCAGAGGAATCAATTCCGCCTACGGCCAAGGTGCCACCGACAGGATCATCGACCATGGTGAACCGGTGAATATTGACCTGGGCGGGTCAGTAAACGGCTACGTCTGCGATCAAACCCGGCCCTTCTGTATAGGCCGCCCCCCTGAAAGGTTACAAGAGGCCTTTAGTTTGGTAGCATCACTGCTCAAGGAACTGGAAGGCAACCTCGCCCCTGGAATCAGGTCGTCCGTGCTCTATGACCTTGCACTCGATTTCGTAAAGGGCACCGGGTTTGAGAACGGATTCATGGGATGGGGAAGAAACCAGGTACGATTCATAGGTCATGGCCTTGGAATCGAAATAGACGAATATCCCTTTATCTCAAGGGGCAACTCCATGGTTCTGGAGAAGGGAATGATCCTTGCGCTTGAACCCAAAATAGCCCTGGATGGAATAGGATTGATAGGCCTGGAAGATACCTATCTCATAACCGCAGACGGTGCACGCAGGCTTACCCTCGGGCCACAGGAGCTGACAATCCTGTAATAGCGCCCTTGGCAGGGAGGAACCGGTGATGAAGAAGATCGATACCCTGATACTTGGAGCAGGCTATGCAGGCGTTCCGATCGCGTTCAGGCTGCAAAGAAGGTCTATCCCATACCTTATCGTCAACAAAAGGCCCTATCAGAGCCTTATTGCCCTGCTGCCGGAGCTTACCACAGGGGCCATAAAGGACGACGAAGGGATATTATGGTTGAGGGACATCCTAGCCCATATCATGGTGGCCGAGGTAAGGGAGATAGACCCTGAACATAACACCGTGAGCGTTGAAAACCAGGATGGCCTGGAAAGAATAGAGTACCGTACCCTTACCATCTGCCTGGGATGGGTTGCAGACACCTTTCTGCCTGCCCGTGGCGTTAAAATAGTGGAAGACCTTCCATCTGCACTTGCGGTACGCAAACTGCTGTACGAGAAGCCGCGTAGGGTCGTGGTATGCGGTGGGGGATTCGTAGGCGTGGAAACCGCAGGTCAACTCGCAGAGCTTTCAGGACACATGGGCTATGAGGTCATCCTGCTGGAGGCGGCAAGTGACATATTGGCTGGTTTGCCTGAAAAGATACGTGCACACGCCAGGAAGGTCCTGGAGGAAAAGGGTGTCAACATAGTCTGTAACAGCCACCTTACAGAGATACGGGAAAAGGAGGTCCTGCTGGACACTGGACAGAGGATAAACGGGGATATCATACTGTGGGCCTTGGGTGTCAAGGCCAACCCAATCGTTGCACAGGCAGGCTTCTCAACAGACTCCAAGGGCCGGGGGCTTGTGGACACCTACCTCAGATCGGTCGATTTCGAAAACGTCTTCTTCGCTGGGGATTGTGCCGGTACGAAACAGCCCATGTTGGGTCAAATCGCTGTACAACAGGGAAAATACCTGGGAGAATACCTGCCAAGGCTTGCGAAGGGTGAGGAAATCCCTGTCCCTGATTTCAAATACAAGGGACTCACTGTCAGCATAGGGGAAGATGACGCAATAGCTGCAATTGGCGGAAAGGTAAGTTTTTCCGGGCTGCTGGCGGTTGTGCTCAAAAAGATAATAGGAAAGAAATACTTCCTCGACATAACATTATAGGCTCCTTTAAATTCCCACGGGTGCAAGGGAGACATTGTGCCTTTGCCATATGGTTTTCTGGTACATGGGGCGTAGAAGGTTTTAAAATACACCCCCATCAGGGATGTATTTTCATGTCAGGGGGCGCCTGTACGGGGCCTGCTCAGGCATGAACCCGGATTATGCAGCGCGCAAGTTTGCCGAAGACGCAAGAGGGAAGGACACGCAGACGTACTTGTGTACTTCAACTGCCCGATAACGCATCAAATTCGGTAAATTGCGCGCCCCTTGCGGCTTCAAATGCCGGATGATTTCGTTTAGAAGTTGTTGCACCTTTCGGATGAACTGAATAGAATGCTGATTTGCTTGTAACATCTTGTATTTTTACGCAATTCTATTTATTCAGTATTTGAAGTGCATAATTTGGGATGAAAGTTTTGGGACAAAAAAAACCCCAACCATGATGGCTGGGGCTAAGGAGAGGAGGAGGAGGAAAGAGAGATTGAATATGTAATCCTTCAATCTTATTATTCTGTTCGGAAACATTTAGAAGAAACTTTAGCGTCTGCACAATTTTTTTTATTTTTTTCCCATCCACGGCCCTTTTTGGTATGGATGGCAACCCCAAAGCCCGCCGATAGCCGGAAAGGGCTCTAAGATCCGGCAGATATTCCATAAAAACGGAAACAAGCAATTCGCTTGCTATTTTTCTACAAGTCCTGTAACTTCGCCATCCTGTGCCAGGTTTAGATGATTGGCAATCCAGGTGCGGCCCCCTTCGGAAGCGCCCATTTACCATGAAGGCACACACCGTGGACACGTATCCCGATGCTATGGAATACTGTATCGAATTGCAGGCCGCTGGCAGCTTACAGGGGAGATCGTCCTTTGTCGGGGACCCTATCCTCATATCGCAGGGTGACTGCCCAACGGACAGGCTGGCATGAAGGTATTAGGATATTTAGATTATGGACCAACGACATATAAGAAACGTGGCGATCATCGCCCATGTTGACCATGGAAAGACCACGCTGGTGGACCAGCTCTTCCGCCAAAGTGGCATGTTTCGCAGCAACCAGCAGGTTGTGGAACGAATGATGGATTCCATGGACCTTGAAAGGGAACGTGGAATTACCATAGCATCAAAAAATGGATCATATACCTACGGAGATTACCTGATCAACATCATAGATACCCCTGGGCATGCAGACTTCGGTGGACAGGTTGAAAGGGTCCTGCGCATGGCTGACGGGGCACTGCTGCTGGTGGATGCCCAGGAAGGCCCCATGCCCCAGACGTTCTTCGTGGTTAAGAAGGCATTGGCCGCACGTCTGCCACTGGTAGTGGTCATCAACAAGGTCGACAAGCCCGCGGCCCGTTGTGATTGGGCCGTGGATCAAGTATTCGATCTTCTCGTAAGGCTGAATGCCCCGGATGAAATACTCGATTTCCCTGTCGTCTACGCCTCGGCAAAGGATGGTTATGCCCTGGCAGATCCGGATGACAAGGCCTCCGGGGTAAACGGCATGGCCCTGATATCAGAGATGATTGTAAGACATATTCCCCCTCCCTCAGGGGACATCTCTGCCCCGCTTCAACTTCAGATCAACACCATTGACTACTCACCGTATCTTGGACGACTTGGCATTGGAAAACTTATAAACGGTCAAATCAGCATAAACAGCAATGTGGCAGTGGCAAGGCGTGACGGGACGATTTCCCCCGTACGGATCACCAAGATCTTTAAATTCAAAGGTGAGAGCAAGGTGGAGACCAAGGAGGCAGGTGCGGGAGACATAGTCGCCGTTGCCGGGATGGAGGACGTGACCGTTGGGGTAACCTTCTGTGACCCCGAGGACCCACGCCCTTTGCCCCTCGTTGAAATCGATCCACCGACTATCGCCATGAATTTCATACCAAACGACTCCCCCTTTGCCGGGAAGGAGGGGAAATTCGTCACCTCAAGGCATCTGGAGGAAAGGCTCCACAGGGAGACCCTTGCCGATGTGGCGCTCAAGGTAGAGCCCTTGGGTCATGGGGCAGGTTACAGGGTCTCTGGACGCGGGGAGTTGCATCTGTCTATCCTCATCGAGAAAATGAGGCGCGAAGGTTACGAATTCCAGGTTACCAGACCCCAGGTAATAATGAAAAACGATAACGGTCAGGTGCTTGAGCCCTACGAAGAGCTTACGGTAGACGTGGATGAAGCATATCAGGGAGTGGTCATCGAAAAGCTTGGAGGGCTTAGGGGGATATTGAAGGACATGAAGGTAGAAAGCGGCATGGCCCGCTTGGTATTCAGGGTCCCAACCAGGGGGCTTCTCGGATTCCGTGCCGAATTCATGACCGATACCCGGGGGATGGGCACCATGAACTACGTGTTCGATGGATGGGGACCATATGCAGGTGGAATCTGGAACAGGCAAAACGGGGTGTTGGTAGTAAAGGAGGGATGCATCACTGTGGCGTATGCCTTGTTCAACCTCCAGGAACGTGGAAAGTTGTTTCTCGGTCCTGGGGTCAAGGTCTACAAGGGCCAGATCATAGGTGAACATTGCCGGTCAGGGGACCTCGTGGTCAATCCTGCAAAGGGTAAAAAACTTACCAACATGCGGGCTGCCGGATCCGATGATGCGGTTATACTCACCCCACCCAGGGTAATGAGCCTCGAAGATTGTATATCGTATATCAATGATGACGAACTCGTTGAGGTCACCCCCATGGCAATACGTCTTCGAAAGGCAAAAGGGGCCAGGGTCAGGCCATCGTAGATGGACAGGTATCGCCCATCTCTGCGCCAGTGCAATGCACAATCTTGCCAACTTGTAAAGATTATCTTATCTTAGCGTGAAAACTGCCTTCGGGCTGTGTTTTCGTATTCGTAATGGTGCCATTAATCACCATGGGCTACGTAAAGGTTGTAATGAAAATATAGTCGCCATCGGGAACAACAAATGGGCGCTTCCAAAACCTTCGTGCGGCCCGTATCTTGATGCCGCACCCATGGCATAAAAAAACACAGCCAAGGGACAAGATGTATTTTCACGCCAAGTTGGCAAGCTAGCGGGAAAATGCATCCTAACATCGGGCAGGCAAGAACGTCTTAGAGGCGCCCGAACATCACTGGATGTATCTTATATGGACCTAAAACAAATTGAATCGATTATAACGGAAGAATTTATTTCAGGTCTCTTTCCACCTGAAAAGACGGATGAATTCTTTAATGCCCTTTATGGCGGGGCTGAAACCGGTGCGTTTGATATCAGTCTGCACCTCGACGGCGTCGACAGGGCTACCAACTCGCTCATGCTGGAATTCTGGCTGACCGAAAGACCTGGGAAATGCATGGCCTGCAACCTCACCTATGGCCTGCCGCAGGTCTTTGACAGGCATCCTGTAATCGACATCAAGGGCATCAGTGCAGCGATAGAAAAGGTGCTAGCACCTGAAATAAGCGTCAAGGGATGGCAGATCGGGACCACGGAGCCCAGAAATCCCACATTGAGTGTCATACCCCTCAGGATATCCCTGGGGGAGGCCGGGTAATCTGGTAAAGCCCATGAAAGTAATAGCCTTTGGCGATATCCATATGGACTGCCGGGCAATAAAAAAGATCCCGGATCTAGAGCATGCCAACTTGGTGATCATAACCGGGGACCTGACCAACTTCGGTGGAAGGAAAGAGGCCTTGAGGATCCTTGAAGAGATACGCGGGATCAATCCCAGGTGTTATGCCATACATGGCAATCTGGATCTGCCTGAGGTAAACGATCTCCTTTCAGGGCTTGAAATAAACCTTCATAGTACAGGAATCATCCAGGGAGACATAGGCCTTTTCGGTGTCGGGGGATCAAACATCACTCCCTTCAATACCCCGAGCGAATATACAGAAGAGGAGATAAGTGAATTTGTAAATAGGGCATATGAGTGTATACAGGATGCACCTATCAAGGTCCTCATCTCCCATGCGCCGCCCTATGGAACCGTTACCGATCAATTAAACAACGGTATGCACGTAGGCAGCAAGGCCATTCGCGAATTCATTGAAAAATACCAGCCGGATTTCTGCTTCACCGGCCATATCCATGAGGCAAGGGGGAAAGATACCATAGGCCAAAGCCTTATCCTGAATCCCGGAATGCTGATAGAGCCAGGATGGATAGAATTTGAATCAAAGGAAAATGGCAATTACCTGGCACGGCTGAACAGGACGTAAAACGTGGCCCTTACCTCTTACCTGCGCCTGGGCCACTCCACCTGCCTGCTATTCCAACGGCTGGCCTGCCATTGGATTCCCTTTGAGAAAACATCTGAGCGCATCCCTCCAGTGTCTCAAATACGCCCCGGTTTTTGCGTGAAAGCGGCTATTGTCCAACACCGAATATGCAGGGCGCATTGCAGGCCGTTTGAATTCATTGCTTGAGACAGGCACGACCCGGCCGTTATCCCTGCCAGACAACTCAAGGATCGCCCTGGCAAAATCGTACCAGGAGCAGGCCCCTTGGTTGGTCACATGAAAGATTCCTCTGGCTCCGGACTGCACCAACGACAACATACCCCCTGCCAAATCGACAGTGTAGGTAGGAGCGCCTATCTGGTCGTCAACTATTCTCAACTCCTTGTCCCCCTCATAGAGATTCAAAACGGTAGAGACGAAGTTTGGACCATGTTCACCATACAACCATGAGGTCCTTACTATTATATAATCCGCACCCGATTCAGCGACACCTCTCTCTCCACAGAGTTTTGATAGACCATAGACATTGAGGGGGGATGCGGCATCTGTCTCCTTGTATGGCACCTCGCCCCTGCCATCGAAAACGTAGTCCGTACTCACCTGAACAAAAAGGGCACCTGACTCCCTGCAGGCATGGGCCAGATTGCCAGCACCCTCGGCGTTCACTGCCATTGCCAGTTCCCGCTCCTTCTCACATAGATCCACCTTTGTAAACGCTGCACAGTTCACCACAGCAAAAGGAGCCTGGCGTATGACTACGTCAAGGCATCTGGCCCTGTCGGTTATATCGAGATCGTCCTTGCCCAGGCATACCATGTTGAAGGGGCCTGAAAAGGTCTTGATCACATCGGCTGCCAGCATGCCATGTGCCCCGGTAAGCACTATTTTTTTATCGTCAAGGTGCATTATCTATATGGGCTGGATAGTCATTTCCTAAGACCTATACGAGCCGTCCAAATAGATACAGGTCAGGTACGCGACTGAAATGACAGACGTGATTTTAGCCCTGTATCCTATATCTGTTCCCCATAGTGTTGCAGGTAATATCCTTTGTAGGCTCCGGACAGAATCCTTTCCCACCATGGCCGGTTGGCCTCATACCACCGGATCGTATCCTGGATACCCTGTTCAAAGGAGATACTGGGAGACCAGCCCAGACAATTACCCACCTTTGATATATCCATGGCATAACGCCTGTCATGGCCGAGACGGTCATCCACATATTCGATCAAGGACTCAGAACTACCAAGGAATCCAAGTATAGTGCGGATCACCTGCAGGTTGCTCATTTCACAGTTGCCGCCAAGGTTATATATCTCTCCCGGTTTTCCCCTTTCCAACACCTGCATTATTGCCTCACAGTGGTCCGAGACATGTATCCAGTCCCTGACATTCTGCCCGTCGCCGTAAAGCGGAAGTTTCCTGCCTTCCATGACATTGATGGACATTAAGGGAATGAGTTTTTCCGGGAATTGATAGGGCCCGTAGTTATTGGAACAACGGGTAATGATTACCGGCGTCCCGTAGGTCTTCCAGGAGGCCCTCACGAGAAGATCAGAGGATGCCTTTGATGCAGCGTAGGGACTGTTGGGCCTCAAGGGATCCTCCTCCCTGAAGGGGGGCTCATCCGGCCCAAGGGACCCATACACCTCATCGGTAGAGATGTGGATAAACTTTTCTGGCCGATCTGCCCTACGGAAACAGTCAAGTAGCACCTGCGTTCCCATGACATTCGTGGTTATAAACGGGCTCGCATCGTGGATTGATCTGTCCACGTGACTTTCTGCGGCAAAATGCACTACCGCATCCACCTTTTTCATAATGGCAGAGACGAGTTCTTCGTCCTCGATGCGCCCCCTTACAAAGCTGTAACCGGAATTGTCTTCCAGATCGGCAAGATTCTCCAGGTTGCCTGCATAGGTCAAGGCATCCAGATTTATTACCTCATAATTTCCCGTAGAGATAAGGTGGTGGATAAAATTAGACCCTATAAAACCACAACCTCCTGTAACTAAAAGCTTTTTCACCTATACTTCCTGTCCTGTACCGGGTATGTATCAAGGGGCCTCTACCCCCGGAGATATTTTACTCGACGCTAGCTAGCCAAGTATCTCCCTTTTCACCTCTTCGATACCGAGTTTTTTTATTAATCTATCCACCCTGGCCTTTTTCTTGACTTCGCGTGAAAACAGGCGTGCCAGGCGCCTCAGGATCCGGGCCGCATCCTGTTCAGTGGTAACAGTGGCAACCTCTTGCCCTGTTCTTGGTCTTACACCACCGTGTCCCCCTATGAGAACCTTGAATCCACTTCGCTGCCCCATAAGGCCAAAATCCATTAGATTTGCCCAGGAACAGCAGGCAGGACAACCTGAAACCCCTACCTTCAACTTTGGGGGTATGGCCTCCCTGGCCAATTCCTCGTAAAGATACTCGCCCATGGCAAAGGTGTCCTGAAAGGCCAGCTTACAATAGGGCTTCCCAACGCACACCCTGGGATGAGAAAGATCCCTTGCCTTCCTGACCACGGCCCCGGCGGACTCCAGTGCCTTCATGGCCTTGATTCCTGCCTCATACTCGAGCCCCAACAGCATGATCTTTTGGGCAACGGTGATATGAAGAGATATACCAGATACCCTGGAAACTTCAGTGAGCACCTCCAGGACCTGACCCTTCAGAATTCCATTCGGCAATTCAATGGTAAGGGCGTAGGTCCCATCCTTCTGGACCATAAGCCCGGGAACGATCTTGTTGTCTTCAACCATGGCAGGCTCTCTCCTTTCAAGAAACCGACGAACTTGCAATTTGCCTGAATCAGTTACATGGGCACTTCCAGGCATGGAAACACGGGGGAAAGGCATTCCAGATTTGCCCACGCTTTTTAAGGTACGCAAGCAGGATATGCCTTTAAAGTAAAAAGCCAGACAGGCCGTCTGGAAGCCTATAAAAATAAAAAAATTATCAGGAGTCCTTGACCTAAGTCAAGGGCAATAAGCTGCATTGATTATATGATCCAGTATCTTGAGGCTTGATCCTGGATCATGTGCTTCAAAGGCCAAAGATACCGTATCCTGCTTGTCGTATCTAGGGGACCTGTCTGTTTGTATGTTCGGCGAGCTTTTTGATGATTCCAGGGTGATTCAGGCTAAAAATGCCCTGTATCCACACCATCTGAGATGGAGAAAAAAAACGGCTATTACCCAGACCCTGTTTACGGAACAAGACTATCACGAAAGGAAACCTCATACCATGAAAATAATGCGCAAGATAATTGAAATAGACGAAACCCTCTGTGATGGCTGCGGCCTCTGTGTCCCTGCCTGTGCAGAAGGGGCAATAGCAATCATCGATCGAAAGGCCCGGCTAGTGTCAGAAAGATATTGTGACGGCCTGGGTGCCTGCCTGGGAAACTGCCCTACCGGTGCCTTGAAGGTAATCGAACGGCAAGCGGAAGATTTCGACGAAGAGGCGGTAAAGGAACACCTGAAAAGGCGGGACGATGTAAAGGAAACGGCCCCAAGTACCCCGCCCAGGACGTGTCCATCGGCAAGAATAATGGACCTAGACCGCCCAACCCCTTGCCAGGAGGCAAACCGGCCCGTATCGCAGAGGCCAAGGGCTTCGTTGCTCAGTAACTGGCCATTACAAATAAGGCTGGTGCCACCTGACGCTCCGTTCCTGAAGGATGCAAACCTGTTAATCGCCGCAGACTGCACCGCTGTGGCATATCCTGATTTCCATAACCAATTTGTAAGGAGCCGCATCGTACTGCTTGGCTGCCCCAAGTTCGACGATCAATCCGCATATATAGAAAAATTTGCAGCGATATTTAGGGCCGCTGATATCAAAAAAATTACGTGCCTGATCATGGAGGTCCCATGTTGCGCCACTATGATGGTATTGATAGACAAGGCAATGGAGATGGCCGGCAGGTCTGTTCCCGTGGAAAATATAATAATCAGTCCGAAGGGCGATATTGTAAAGAGATAGGAGGACAAAGGAGGTATGAGGCTGCCCAGGGATGCCTTCAGGCATCCCTTTTTGGATTACATAGGGCGTAACCCGGCCCATGACTGCAGGATCTGACCCATTTTAAAGCTGAATCATCAAGGTCTCGATAAGTAAAATAAGGGATAAACCAGGCTTGGGACCTAGATAAGAAAATCGGCCCAGGATTGGATAGCATGAAAATTTACAACGATCAGGAGACCCGACCATGGATACCAAGGGTATAGAATTTTTGAACCCGCATCCGGTACCGATGAACCGGATCGACATGGACAAGAAAGACATCCCTGCCATCAAACCCATAGAGGCAATTAGCAAGAGCCTGATGGATCAGGTCTTAAACCAGGCAAGGCCCAGGGACGACGACCAATCGACTACCAACCTTTACAATGACTGGCCACCGGAAAAGGTGGCAAAGGCGGCCAAGGACTTACTCACCGAACGTCTGGGGAATTCGAAAAACCTGGAAGTAGACTGGAAATTTGATCAAAAGCATGCAGTTCTGGTTATCCAGGTAAAAGACAAGCATACGGGTGAAGTCATCAGGCAGGTCCCACCGGAAGATGTCCTGAAGGGGTTCGATCTTTTCAAACCGGATTCCACTGGCGCCCTGTTGGACAAAAAGGCCTGATCTTATCCTTTCGCCACCCCCCCAATGCCGCTTCATTGCCGTTTCCCTGTCACGACCTTTACCTACCCCGTATCCAACCGATCACAAGGCCATTGTTGAAAATTGTGTCCCTTGATCTGTATACGGCAAGATGCCTCAACCTGATTTGATCACCGGGCAGGACCCTTCGCCCCCTTAATAGAATCTTACAACCTAGTTATTGTAATTTCAGCTAATTGTGATATGTTGCGGGCGTGAGTATGGGTACAGCTGCATTGCTGAACAACCCTGCATATCCCTGGGGCATGCCCGTGAATTTACATGCCGGGCTGTCGATCTCAAAGGCGCTACCATCGAAAATCGAGGCTCATATGCCGAGAAAGCGTCCTTCTTTACCAGGGCTTCATCTCTACATCCAAGGGAGACAATAAAAACTATGGACCGCATAAGGGCCTGAACACTCAAGACACCTTGCCATGAAAAGCTACAATTACCAGGGAGCATTCCAGAAACTTATTGAGATCATAGACAGGCTCAGGGCACCTGACTGATGTCCCTGGGACCGTGAACAGACACCAGGATCTGTGAGAAAATATATCCTGGAGGAGGCCTACGAACTCGCAGAGGCTATAGAGAATGAAGGGCCCGGCGAATGCGCCGAGGAACTGGGAGACCTCTTTTTTATGCTCCTGTTCGTCGCCCGCATGTTCGAGGAGGCAGGGGCCTTTTCACTGGATGACGCGCTCGCCCTGGTCGAGAAAAAGATGATCAGGAGGCATCCCCACATATTTGGAAACGTCAAGGTAACGAACAGCCAGGAAGTGACCGCCAATTGGCAGGCCATAAAGGCCCAGGAATCCAAAGAAAAGGGGGAGGTCCATAGCGTGCTGGGGCACCTGCCAAAGGCGCTTCCTGCCCTGCAACGGGCCTTCAGGATCGGCGAGAGGGCATCGAGGGTAGGATTCGACTGGGAAGATGCCGAAGGTGTATGGGACAAGATCGAGGAAGAACAGAGGGAGCTGAAAAAGGCCATTGAAGCAGGTAGAAAAGAGGAGGTCGAGATGGAATTGGGCGACCTGTTGTTTTCCGTAGCCAATCTGGCCCGAAAGTTGGGGATCAATCCAGAGGAGGCCTTGAAGGGTACCCTGGAAAGGTTCATTTCCAGGTTTCAGCTCATGGAAAGGTCACTTGGCAAGGCCGGAAAGGATATGGCCGGCTCTTCCAGCAAGGAACTTGAACAGGCGTGGGAAGACGTAAAGGGCTTGGGGAAAATATAATATGTCTGTATTTCCCAAGGAATACGGCGTAATCGTGGTCGGAGCGGGCCATGCAGGGTGCGAAGCAGCCTTGGCGTCCGCCCGCCTGGGGATAGAAACCCTGCTACTGACCATAAACCTGGACTGTATCGCCGCCATGAGTTGTAACCCCGCGATAGGCGGGCTTGCCAAGGGCCATCTGGTAAAGGAGATAGATGCACTGGGCGGTGAGATGGCCAGAAACATCGATGCCACCGGGATACAATTCCGCAAGCTCAACACATCCAAGGGACCAGCGGTGCGGGCCACCAGGGCTCAGGCGGACAGGCTGTTGTACCGTCTCAGGATGAAAAAGGTCATTGAAGGCCAAAAACATCTTGATATTCACCAGGCGATGGCGGACAAGATCCTGGTTAAGGGCGATATCGTCAAAGGTATCAGGACAAATACCGGTGAGGAAATACACAGTACATGCGTAGTGATTACCACGGGCACGTTTCTCAGGGGCCTTATCCACATAGGTCTCAAGCATTTCCCCGCAGGCAGGATGGGGGATCCCCCATCGAACCGCCTCTCGAAATCCATCGCAGCACTTGGCTTCGAGATGGGGCGCCTCAAGACGGGAACGACTCCAAGACTTCACCGTAACAGCATAGACTTCAGCCGGCTTGAGGTACAGGAGGGCGACACCCCTCCAACCCCCTTTTCCTTCAGGACAACTGCCATATCACTTCCGCAACGCCCCTGCTTCATTACCTATACCAACGATGAAACACACAGAATCATAGACCAGGCGCTCGGGCGTTCCCCCCTCTTTACAGGAAAAATCAAGGGAACCGGGGCACGCTACTGCCCGTCCATAGAGGACAAGGTATACCGCTTCCCGGACAGGCCACGCCACCAGATATTCCTTGAGCCAGAGGGCCTGGACACGGCAGAGATATATCCCAATGGCATCGCCACGAGTCTGCCATTAGATGTCCAGATTGCAATGGTACGAAGCATAAAGGGGCTTGAAAATGCCCAGATACTCAGACCAGGCTACGCCATAGAATATGATTTTTCAGACCCTACCCAGCTTAACCCTTCCCTTGAAACCCGTTTGGTTCATGGACTGTTTTTCGCCGGCCAGATCAATGGAACATCTGGTTACGAAGAGGCCGCGGCCCAGGGCCTGATGGCAGGAATAAATGCGGCCAGATACTGCCTCGACCAAGCCCCCTTGGTACTCGACAGGTCCCAGGCCTATATCGGTGTGCTCATAGATGATCTGGTCACCAAGGGTACCAGAGAACCCTACAGAATGTTTACATCAAGGGCAGAATATCGTCTGCTGCTAAGGGAAGACAACGCCGATGTCAGGCTAACACCTATAGGCCGGGACATAGGCCTTATCGACAACGAGGCATGGGATATCTTCAAGACCCGGCGCAGGCGCCTTGAAGAGGCCCTGGGGCTCCTGAAGGGAATTAAAATAGCACCGTCGGCATCCATCAATGAGTGGCTGGCCTCTGTGGGAAGCAGCCCGATCCCACAAACAACCACCCTATTCTCCCTGCTTAAACGCCCTGAGATCAAGATCAAGACCGTTGAAGGGAGATTCGAAGAGGTCAAAAGGTTCCCACCAGAGGTCTTGGACCAACTCGAGATAGAGACCAAGTACAGCGGTTATATAGAACGTCAGGAACTAGAGGTAAAAAAATTCAAAAAATGGGAGGCCATGCTTTTGCCAGAGGACCTCGACTATCGGCTGATCCCTGGGCTGTCCAACGAGATAGTAGAGAAGCTATCCAGGCAGCGTCCTGTCTCACTCGGGCAGGCCTCGAGGATATCCGGGATTACCCCTGCAGCCATCACCGCCATAAGGATATACCTCAAAAAAACCATGGGATAAGGGGGCATCATCAGGCAGATGGGTCATCCTCGCAAGGCAGGCACACCCTGAAGCAGGCCCCTTTTTCCACTGGTTCAAGGGAAATTTCTCCTCCCAGGTCACTTATTAAATCCCGTGCAAGGAAAAGTCCAAGGCCAAGCCCTTCGTCCCTCGTACTGACGAAGGGTTCAAAGATGGAGTTGGCGACCTCCCTTGGAATGCCTGTTCCGTTGTCTTTCAACCAGATACAGACACGACCACCCTCCTTATCCGCCCATATCTTCAACCTGGTGGCCTGAAGACCTGGTAGTAGGGCATTCTGGCCTATAAGGAACAAGGCATTCCCAAGGACCTTGCCATCGGTAAAGGCCAACAGATTCCCGGGACAGTCTATCATGATCTTGGTGGTTGAACCAAGACGATTAAGCCTTTCCTGCAACCGTTCCAGGATGGGCAAAAGGGGAGTCCGTTCCATATGGACCCCCTTTCTCCTGTAAAATTCGAGGATCTCGCTCACCTGCCTGGCTAGATCCCGGGCCTCGTGATAAATGGCCTGGGCCTGCAAATAGAGTTTCGAATCGTGATATAGGCGCCGGGAAAGCATCTGGGCCTGACCGGAAAGAATTGCCAGGGGCGTTTTGATCTGATGGGCCATCTGGGCACTCATCTGCCCAAGTATTGCAAGCCGTTCCTTTTCCTTGAGTCTCCTGGCAAGCGTAAAACTTTCGGTCACGTCCTGGATTAATATCATCTTTTTCCCATGGATCTCACCCAGGCGCTGAAAACGGATTATATCGGTACCAAGCTCGAAGATCCTGTTGTCTGTATCAGAGTCCAGGAATTGATTCAGCCGTATGGAAACCTCATCACTCCTGGAGAATATCTCCCCTGCGGTCTTGTTCATTCGCCTTGTGGAACCGTCTTCTATCTCAAGAAGCCCTACCCTGATGATATCCGCAACCTCCTGGAGCCGCATGGTGGCATACCTTGCCTCCTTGAACCTTTCTGAAGCCAGATCAATCAACAGGCCTGCCGGGCTCTGGGTAGTTCCTGGACAAGACCTTATCCTCTTCAAGGCCAAGACAAGGGCCCCCGATGTACCCAACCACAAGATCAACAATACCGTAATGGCAAAAAAACAGGACACTGGCACAACAGGCTACACCTATGCTGAACGTTTTGGCCCTGGAGAAAAGGGCACTGGAATCGGTTTGGGTAAACAATCCCTTTGACATGGACCAAATCGCCCGTGGCGTATGTACTGCCGATATCACCATGGAAAGGGGCCCTTGACCAGGGATTGCATACAACCCCCTTGATATTTTCTTCGGTATCCCTGGATCTTTCCTCAAGTATGTACCCAACCCAACTGGTACCCCCACAAGATCTAACTATACCCATACTCGAGGCATCTACCTGTGGGTATCCACCGAGCAAACATCTTTCCAGCCCCACCGACAGGAATACTCGCAAACTTCTTGCCTGTTCTTTTCGCGCATATTTCGTTACGGCCGGTGCTGGAAGCCACCACCTACAAGATACCTCAGGCGGTTCCACAGGATACCTGCATATTCATGTACAGCCAGGTCGGATTTGGCAAGGTTCAATGGATCGGGCCAGATATCCCATGGTGTCCAGTGGTATTTACCGGCCAAGAAATTACAGGGCACTGGAACCGGTTTGAGGGAATACCTTTGACACAGCCACATCACCCGTGGCATATGTGCTGCCGATGTCACCAGGAAAAAGGGCCTTTGGCCAAGGATTGCGTGCAGCCTCTTGATATTTTCTTCGGTATCCCTGGATTTCTCCTCAAGTATGATATTCAATCCATCTGGTACTCCAAGCTCCTTGAGCCAGTCCAACCCGAGCCTTGCCTCGGAAACAGGGCACCTGCCACCAGGCCTGGCACACCCCCCTGCAATAACGAGCGTCTTTATTCCCCTATGCCTACACAATTCCCATGCCTTTAACAAACGAAGACGTGTATATGGGGTGAGACGGTCAATGACGGGCCGGCCATCCCCCTGGTACATACCCCCACACAACACTGCCAACGTATCTATCCTGGAGACATCAACCTGTGGGTATCCATCAAATGAACGTCTTTCCAGCCCATTGATGAGAATATTCGCAACCGGAGCGCTACTGCAAAGGGTATAGATTAGAAAGGCCACGAAGAAAAAGGTCTTTGCCATGCCTCTTTTTCGCTTCATTGGCCAGATAAAAAAGCCCAGGAAAAGAAGGATAAATACCGCTCCAGAGGGTATAAAAAGCAAAGAGACGCCTTTTTTGATGGAAAACAGGAGACCTGATATGTCCATTGGTAAGTTCTGCGGGATAATTTCCGGCTTATCCGATGATGGTTGATTGAGTGAGCAAGTATAATATCAAGCCCACCGGGCAAACTCCTTTTTTGCACCGTATGGCAAGTGTTTCCAGGAGCCTATCATCATCAAAAAAGCCCACTAACTCAACGGCAGTGGGCTAAAACAATAAGAATGGCGGGGCCGACGAGACTCGAACTCGCGACCTCTGGCGTGACAGGCCAGCGTTCTAACCGGCTGAACTACGACCCCTTGAAACAAATTCTATCTGATTAAACATTCATGCGACCCATGATGTCCTTGGCGTCGCACCCCGGGGTAAAAAACACCGCCCTGGGGAAGGATATATGTTCATTAAGTGGTAGGCGGAACAGGGCTTGAACCTGTGACCCCCGGCTTGTAAGGCCGGTGCTCTCCCAACTGAGCTATCCGCCCCAAAATGCGGAACATGTGTAACATCTAGCAAAACACGTGTCAAGCCTGATGAAGACAATTATCAGGTTCATAATCTGGATTTATTCGATCAGATGTCCCATCCTGCCGAATCGTGGCATGTGCGTATTAGAGTTCCAACTCCAATAGATCATAAAGGCATAGCCTTTTACGTCTTTTACCGGAACGAACCCCCAAAAACGGCTGTCATAGCTTTGGTCCCTGTTGTCACCCATGACAAACAACTTCCCCTTTGGAACCTTTATGGGCCCCATGTTGTCCCTAGGCTGTAAAGAGGCAGGGATTATTCTGGGATCGGTATGTTGGACCCCTGGCGGCTCATGAAAGAGCTTGCCATTTACATAAACCTTTTTGTTGATGATCTCAACCGTGTCTCCCCCAACACCGATGACCCTCTTTATAAAATCCTTCGACCGGTCCAGGGGAAATATGAATACTATCACGTCACCCCTTTCAGGTTGTTCCCCCTTGATCCAAAGCTCCCGGGTCAAGGGATTCCTGACTCCATAAATGAACTTGTTGACCAGGATGTGGTCCCCAATAAGCAATGTCTTTATCATGGAGCCCGATGGAATCTTGAAGGCCTGGACCACGAAGGTCCTTATTACCAATGCCAGGAGCAGGGCAAACAGGAATGTCTGGATATACTCCTTGGAGATAGACAGCCATGATCTTGATTCAGGTGGATCTTGTAATCTTTTATTAGAAGAGTTCATGAAAGCAAGATATTAGCCATATCCCGGGCACATGGCAAGGGATTATCCCAAACTTTCGCCTGTCTACCGCTTTTAAATCCAAATTATGCAGCTTGCAAATTTGTAAAGAGCAAGCCTGATTCCATAGCACCTTTTTAGTGAATGTTCACATGTCTCAAAATAGTCATAACCGCCTTAAATGAAAGAGGAAGTGTTTTTATTCGACATTTGAAGTGCATAATTTGGGTCGAAGGACCATCCGGCCATGAACCAGGATCATGTGGTTCACGAGCTTGGCGAAAAGGCAAGAGCCTGGCACGAGCACGACCCATCGGTCGAATTATGCATCCAAGGGAATCGGAACCGCGGCCCTCCCCTCTATAAAGGGGTTCAAGACTTCAAAACGCTCAGGAATGCCTCCTGAGGGATTTCAACCTGGCCAACCTGCTTCATACGTTTTTTCCCCTCCTTTTGTTTCTCAAGGAGTTTCCTCTTTCTGGTTATGTCCCCACCATAGCACTTTGCGGTTACATCTTTCCTCAAGGGTGCAATCCTCTCTCTGGCTATCACCTTCGAGCCTACGGCAGCCTGGATTACAACCTCGAACATCTGCCTTGGTATGACCTTTCTCAGCCTGCCTACTAGGTCACGCCCCTTGTAATATGCCTTATCCTTGTGAACGATCACCGAAAGGGCATCCACCGGCTGTTTGTTTATCAATATGTCCAGCTTAACCAGATCTGCCGGACGATACTCCAGGAAATTGTAATCAATAGAGGCATACCCACGGCTTACCGATTTCAACCGGTCATAAAAATCCATCACTATCTCATTGAACGGTAGCTCATACCTGAGCAGGACCCTTCCTTCAGTGAGATAACGCATGTCCCTTTGGCGACCGCGTTTCTCGTCGCACAGGCCCATTACCGGACCTATGAATTCCTTGGGTACATATATCTCCATATCCACGAAGGGCTCTGATATACTCCGGATCATGCCGATCGATGGCATCTGGGCCGGATTGTGGATTTGTACCTCCTCGCCAGAAGTCAACAGCAACCTGTATGATACGGAGGGAGCGGTAGTTATAAGCGACAGCTCATACTCCCTTTCAAGCCTTTCCTGGATTATCTCCATGTGAAGCAGGCCAAGGAAACCACAGCGGAACCCAAAGCCAAGGGCAGCCGAACTCTCTGGCTCATAGGAAAACGCCGGATCATTGAGCCACAGTTTCTCCACGGCCTCCTTAAGTTGATCGTATTGGGCCGAGTCCACCGGATAAAGACCGCAAAACACCATGGGCTTGACCGCCTTGAATCCAGGCAATGGATTCTTGGCAGGACGTCTATCTTCAGTAATGGTATCACCAATCTGGGTATCCCTGACCGTCTTTATCCCAGCAACGAGAAATCCCACCTCACCGACCGACAATTCTTTGACACCTACAGGCTCAGGGGTGAATACCCCGATCCGCATGGATTCATAGGTCTTGCCGCTGGCCATCATGCGTATCTTCATACCAGGCCTAAGGGTGCCATCCATCACCCTTATCAATACTATAGCCCCTTGATACGGATCAAACCAGGAATCAAAGATAAGGGCCCTGAGCGGTGCGTTCGGATCCCCCTTTGGGGCAGGAATCCTGTTCACTATGGCTTCAAGGATCTCCCTTGTGCCTGTGCCCTCCTTCGCGCTTGCAAGTATGGCATCGGATGTGTCCAGCCCGATTATATCCTCGATCTCGCCCTTTACCTTTTCAGGATCGGCACTCGGCAGGTCGATTTTGTTCAGTACCGGTATGATTTCAAGATCATCTTCCAGCGCCAGATACACGTTAGCCAAGGTCTGGGCCTCCACCCCCTGGGTCGAGTCTACGACCAGTAAGGCGCCTTCACAGGCAGCAAGGCTGCGCGAGACCTCATAGGAAAAATCCACATGCCCCGGGGTATCAATCAGATTGAGCACATAGGTTTCACCATCGTCAGCCTTGTACCGTATGCGTACGGTTTGGGCCTTGATGGTTATCCCCCTTTCCCTCTCGATATCCATCTGGTCTAAAAATTGCTTTTTCATCTCCCTGGCAGTTACAGTTCCGGTATATTCCAACATCCTGTCGGCCAGAGTGGATTTTCCGTGATCTATATGGGCTATGATAGAAAAATTTCGTATCTTTTTAGATTTTGCCATAACTTTTTTATAAACTTCCATGCGGCCCACAACCTTTGGCGCCGCATGAAGACCCGGGTTTAATTTTTATGAAGGCACCATCACCTCGAAAAAAACATCGCTATTGTCCCTTGCGGTGCGGATCTATAAAGTCGCCTCCCTTTTATACTTACAATTGGATGATTTTTTGCAAGCACCCTATTCGGTTAAGGATAAAAACCGTTTTGCCGAATAAGAAAATACAACCCGGCTTCCCAAAGTCAGACCCTTATACATCATGGGAGCTGTGTCTTCATGTGCACGAACCCCTGGGAATAAAGGTTTGAATCCCATCCGGGCTGGAACCCATTCAAGGGCATAGGACATGGCACAAGGGCCAGTGCCCTGAAAAGCAAAAGTTGGATGTATTCCCATAGCGTAAAACCATTCAACCAGATGATTGGAAATAATTAACATGAAACTTCCATCCTTGCCCAAAAAAATGGGCAGAAGGCATAGACCCACCCTGGGCCTGGATATAGGTTCACATGCCATCAAACTGGTGGAATTTACCGGGACAGGTGCCGATAGGACGATTCGTCGCATAGGCCGGGCATTGATACCTGACAAAGCCATTATGGACGGCTCGATCAAGGAACCGGAAAAGGTCGCAGCGGTGCTAAAAGCCCTCCTGAACAACTGCCAGCCAAGGCTGCGGCATGCCTCTACATCCATTGCAGGCTATTCGGTCATAGTAAAAAAGATAACCGTACCATACGGTGATGAACAGGAGATAGAGGACAACCTCATCTTCGAGGCGGAAAAATACGTCCCGTTTGAAATTGAAGAGGTCTATGTGGACTTTCATATAGTGGAGCGGTCAAATTCAGAGGAGGAAAGGAGTACCCAGATATTTCTGGTGGCTGCCAAGAGGGAGATCGTAGACGAATATGCCACGTTGATTCATGAGGTTGGGCTCACACCGGCCGTGATTGACGTGGATGCCTTTGCCCTGGGGAACGCCTTTGAAGGCGCATTTGGGGGAATAAGTGAGCCGGTGGCCCTCGTGGATATCGGGGCACAAAAGACCAATCTAAACGTGGTATCCAACGGCACCTCCCTCTTTGCCAGGGACATGGCATTTGGCGGTTATCAGCTTACCGAAACGATCCAGGAGGCTACCGGCCTCAATTTCATCGAGGCAGAGCGGGTAAAGATAGCCGGCACCAGGGACAAGGCCCTGTACAAGGATGTAGAGGCCGCATGCAACCAGTTATGCACACTCTGGGCGGAGGAACTCAAAAAGGCCCTGGATTTTTGCCGCCACAACTCCCAACCGGACGAACAGCCTACCCATATATTCTTGAGCGGAGGCGCTGCACTCCTGGGGGGGTTGGACAGACTATTCAGTGAAGGCACCGGATTGCCGGTAAAGATATTTGATCCTTTCAGATCACTGAAAACAGACAAGGATATCGATCCGGAGTATTGCAAATCGATAGCACCCCAGATGGCACTGGCGGCAGGGCTTGCCATGAGGACAATAGACAGATGATACAGATAAATCTGCTTCCTGTTAGGGAATGGCGCAAAAAAGAGGCGGTGCGCCAACAGATATCCATCTTTATCTTATCCCTTACCCTCATATTGACGGTTTTGATAGCGGTCGGCCTGACAATTCAAGGCAGGGTCAGGGCCCAAAGGCTGGAACTCAAGCAGTTGGAAAAACAAAAGCTCAGGCTTTCCTACGTAAACCAAAAGATAAAGACGGTTAACAAAAAAACGAAAGAAGTCGAAGAGAAATTCAAGGCTATCGAAAAATTGCAGAAGGGCCGCACCCTTACGGTCAAGACCCTGGATGAACTGGTTAGTGCCATCCCTATAGACAGATTGTGGCTCACCAATTTAAGCCTCAAGAACAATCGGCTGACAATTTCGGGGGTGGCCCTTGACAATCATACCGTTGCCCTCTTCATGCGGCGCCTGGAGGATTCCCCGGTCTTCAGTTGGATCAGGCTTAAAAACACCAGTCTCAAGCCGGTTCAGGGTCATGATCTGATGGAATTTGGAATAAATATGGGCATTGCCGCCGAGACAACGAAAAAGAAGAAAAGCGACCCTGCAAGAAGAGAAAAGTCGTGAAACTAGCAAAACCCACATTCAAAATACCGCCTCAGTTGTTTGACGCTGTCTACAAGCTGCCTTCCTGGCAGAAGCTGCTTATCCTGCTTGCGGCATGGTCGATACCCATTGCATTGTTCTGGTTCCTGTTTCTGTCGGCCAGACTGGGCGAGATAGATTCGATTTCAAGCAAGTTGCCACGGCTGAAACAGGAAATCGCTGTCCTGGAGGCAAAATCCAAAAGGCTCCCTGAATTGGAGCAAGAGCTTACGGTCATGGAGGGGATTCTCAAGAAGGCCGTAAGATTGCTTCCGCAAAAGGAAGACATACCATCCGTGCTGACTGAGATCTCGTCCCTCGGAAACGAGGCAAGGCTGGAGTTCGTCTCCTTCCAACCCAAGAAGGAACAGCCAGTGGATTTCTATGCTGCCATTCCTGTCTCAATGGAGTTTCGCGGGCCATTTCACAACACCCTGGTATTTTTCGACAGAATCAGCAGAATGGCCAGGATAGTGCACATCAAGGAGGTCACCATGGGAAAGGCCCAGGAAAGTACGGAGGTATGGAGCCAGACAGGCAGCAACCACCCCCAAAAGGCGGGCGGCACGCCAAAGACCGCCGGAGCCTCTCCAGGGGCCCAGGAGGCGAAAACTGGAGGGGTCGGCGTACAAAGGGGAAGCAACTGGGTGATAAAAACGAAATGTACAGCGGTAACATACCGCTTCTTGAGTCCTGAAGAACAACGGGCACTTAAAAGCAAAAACGCAAACAGGAACAGAAGAAGATAACCAGAAAAGACATGCCTTATCAGCCCAATACCAGCCATGAAAAAAGAGGGTGGATTCCCGTCACAGGAAAGGCCTGCAGCCTGTTGCTCTGCCTGGTCTGCCTCAGCCTGCTACAGGGTTGCGACAAAATCAAGAGGTCTGGCCACGATGAAAACACTGTTGCCAGCTCTACCAGGCAATTGGCCCGGGAGTCTGCCAAGGTAAAGGAGTTCCAGCAAAGGCTTGGCGAATTATTGAAACCCTTGAAATACTCCTATGATCCCGCAGGGAAACCAGATCCCTTTCAGCCATTTCTCCAGGCAGCGCCGGCAAAACCGGTTCAAGGCCTGGCAGGCCTAAACGCTATGAAAAAAGGGAACAGACACCCGGAACATTGCTCCACCCCACTTGAATGTATGGATGTAGGACAGCTCACACTGGTTGCAATCGTCATCGAGGACAATGGTAAAAGAATCGCCATGGCCCAGGATGCCGCTGGCATCGGCTATATGCTCAGGCCTGGCATGGCGATAGGATACCGGAACGGGCATATCAAAAGGATTCTCCAGGACCGGGTTATTGTCGAGGAAGAAGTTGAAACGATCCAGGGAAATCAGGCAAAGAGAGATAGAATCCTCTACCTTCATCCGGAGGAACAACAATGAGGTTTTTGCAAAGTAGCGTTGCGACATCATTAATATTATTGTTTTTAATCCTGGGCTGGTTTGGCCAATCCAGCGTTTCTGCCCTGGGAAAAACCACCAGCAAAAACGTAAAGACCGATGATGTATCCCACTGGCTTGTCGAACTGGAAAAAAGGCTCCCTGACAAACCCAAAGCCCAAAAAACCGCAGCAGTCCAACATTCCAATTCGGTCCATACACCCAATGCCACGCCCGTTGGCATAAAGGCACAGCCCAGTGGTAAAGAGGCTATCCCAACGGTGGAATCGCCAATGCCTCCTGGGCAGGAAATGGAAACGCATCATGAAGGAGGCGGGCCAACATCCCATAGGGTGGCAAGGATAAGCGTGGATTTTTACAAGATCGATCTGCATAACGTCTTCAGGCTCCTTGGAAAGGTCAGTGGCAAAAACATCGTGGTGGATGAAGACGTCAAGGGATCGCTGACACTGGCCCTGGATAATGTGCCCTGGACCTTTGTGCTCGAGGTCATAAAGAATCTCAAGGGACTGTCGAGCCTCGAACGCTACAATACGATAATGATCTATCCATCGGACAAAAAGATCACGTGGGCCGGTGACTCTGACACCACTGGCACCCTGGACATGGAAACACATTCCATCCAGGTGGACACCAGGCCTGGCGGAATCACGGTGAATAAAATCAGCTCCTCCACCATTCCGGCAGACGATATCATCAAGGCTGACAAGTTGATCCAACAGGCCGGACAAGAGGAAAAAAGAGGCAACATATACAAGGCATGGAAACTTATCCAAAAGGCGGCAATCAAGTGGCCCGACAACGCCCAGCTCCAACTCAAGGCAGGGACCCTGGCGCTGAAGTCCGAGGATGAGCTGGCTGCCTATAACTTTGGTAAGGCGGCACTGAAACTTTCGCCTCAAAACTGCCAGGCAGCCACCTTGGTTGCCATCTCGCTGGCAAGGATGGGCAGGGATCAACAGGCAAGGGCCTACTTTGAAAGGGCATTGGCCGTATCTTCTAAACCACCGCTTCTTACGTTGTGGAACTATGCGGTATTTTGTTTTTCGCATGGAGATTACCGGGACAGTCTGAGACTTGCGAACAGGATAGCAACCAATTTTTCCTTGACCCCTGATGTCATCATGCTGAGGGCACGTATCTATGAACAACTTTCGTACCCCAAAAAGGCCCTAGAGGAATACCGTACCATTGTAAACGGTGGGAAAGATATACCTTTTGATATGATCAGGTATGCAAAAGCACAGATAAAAAAATTGGCGGGCCAGAAGGGGCTTGCCGAGTAGACTTTTCCAGGGAGGAAACCATGTTCTTGCCGAGCAAGGTTGATATCAAGGGTAATTTGTATAAGCCGATCTACTTTCTGTTTATTCTGGCGACAACTATTCCAATAATTGGATGTGCAGCACATCGTGCAGAACCGGTACTTACAGGAAACATGACACCGAAATCCGAAAAGGCCTCTCCTGCAAGCCTTGCCCCAACTCCTCCCAAGCAACCAGCAGGCCCTGCAGCAGTGGGTGAGACAGGGATATACAGGCCACCGGTTACCTGGAAGCCATCCTATTCCTTGAAGGACGTGAAGATCAAGACCGACGAATCAGGCCTTCCCAGGCTGAAAGTAGGGGCGGACATCACTGCAAAAAACGGAAAGGTGCCCCTAGGAACCATCATAAAGAAACTTGCTGACCTCAAACACATGAATGTGAGCTGGGCAAGCGATGTGAAGCAGGACATGCCGGTAGACGTGAATATAAGTGCTGATGACGATTTTTGGAATGCGCTTAGAAACATACTCAGGCAAATAGACTACAGTTACAAGTACAAGGACAACACCCTCATTATAAAGTACAAGGAGACACAACGATTCTATCTACCTACGCCATTTCTGACTGCCTCGTACAAGACATCGGTGGGTGGTGACTTCCTTGGATCGGAACAGACTTCAGAGAATTTAAAAGGCACTCTGTCCGTAGAACATAGCGACAAGGATATCGATCTATGGGGCAACATACAACAAAATCTCGATAAGATCCTGAGCCTTGCCACCACGCAGGCACCTGCCGGCGGCGTCCTCTCACAGGATCAGCTAGATCAGATAAGGCAGGCATGCCGCAAACAGTTTCCGTTGCGACCAGCACAACAGGCCCTCTGCATGGAAAGGGCCAAAACCGTGGCAAAGGCCGGTGCAATAAGCGCCTCCAGCGGGGAAAAGACAGCCGCCACGGCAAAGACGAACAAGGAAAAGGGCAACCGTGAGGGATTCTATTACACGATCGACAAGCCCCTGGGCATAATAACCGTCACTGCCCCACGCTCCCTGCTCGACCAGGTGGACACCTATCTGACAACCATCGCAAGGGAACTTTCCAGACAGGTAATAATAGAGGCAAAGATCATCGAGGTACAGCTAAACGATGAGTCACAAAAGGGAATAGATTGGAGTGATCTACTGAAGAAGTCCCCCTTTGATTTCAATATGACCTTTGGAAACAATGGACAAATATACCCTACCGATGGAATAAAACTCATAAGCAAGGTAAACCTTGCGGCCAAGGGCTTCGAATTGTTCGTCAATTTCCTGGGAGAATATGGAAAGGTCAAGGTACTTTCCAATCCGAAGCTATCACTTATGAATGGACAACCGGCCATGCTCACGGTTGGGGAAAGCGTCAAGTATATAGATAGCGTAAGTTCCACCGTGGATTCGGAAACCGGCATCATCACCTACACCGTGGATACCAAAAGCATACTTTCAGGCCTCGGGCTGGGGGTCGTGGCCAACATATCCTCGGACGGCGAGATCATTCTTCACCTCACACCGGTGACATCCAAGCTCCAGGAGCCCATAGAATACAAAAAATTCGGGAGCAGCGGCAGCGAAAGCGAGGTGGGTCTCCCAAGGGTTCACTTGAGAGAGCTTACCACCATGGCCAGGGTCAAAAGTGGACAAATGCTCGTTTTGGGAGGTCTAATAGACGATGTTTCGGGTAAGGAAGGCAACAAGGTCCCTATATTGGGAGATGTACCCGTGGTTGGAAATGCCTTCAAAAGCTCGAGGACATATACAAATAAAAGGGAACTGATCATCCTGCTGCGCCCACAGATTGTACAGATTTAATTAACCCCCACATCAATCCACCTGAAAAGGCCCTACCAGGGCCTTTTTTTATTGATCGGTAACCTGGAATTTGAATCATCATTCATGGTTGCACTTTTTAAATAATCGTGCTACCCTCCCCTGCACTGATGCCATTGTCCGGACTATTGGCCCGATTCCTGTAAAAATCGCTAAACTTCACGTGGCCCGTACCCTTAACGCGCATCCCAGGGCATGAAAACACGGCCCGGCGCAGAATGTATTTTCACGGTGAAAATGGCAACGATACCGGGAGGGAAAAACAATGCAAATCTACTTACTCGTCCTTCTGGCACTCGTGTTCTGCCAGGCCGGTCAGGTCCAGGCAGCAGACGAACCTGAGCCAACAAAAAATATCTTGGAACTCAATGAAGTCGTTGTAACGGCAACGAAGACCCCTCATACGCTCAAGGATGTACCCATAGATACTATGGTCATCACTGCTGATGACATCGCAAGGTCCAACGCACAGAACCTGGTAGAGGTCCTTGGCCAGGTACCGGGAATCATCACCGATGTTCATGATGACATATTCGGTACGTATACCTGGAGGGCAAGCATGCAAGGACTCAGCTTCAACGATGGCTATGCCCTCATACTCGTAGATGGCCAGAGGATGATAGGTGCTGGTCAAAGCGGGGGCATGGGTGAATATGGCATAGGATTGAATCAAATTCCCCTTAGCATGATAAAGCGCATCGAAATAGTACAAGGCCCCGGCACTGCTCTTTATGGAAGTGATGCCGTAACCGGTGTCATAAACATCATAACAAAGGGGCCTTCCCGTCAACCTATGGTCTCGGCCGGCGCATCCTATGGATGGTATGACGTAAAGAGCCGGCACAAAAATGGCGCCACCATCCGCCCCAGTGACAAGGATCATTACAGGAATACATCGTCTGCCCACGTATCAGTAAGCGATACCCCCTTTGAGAGGCTGGGCTACTGCCTTGATTACAGCTACGAGAAGGCGGAAGACATAAGACGGGACCCCATCGATTCATACAGGCATACTGCCCTTGGAAAACTGGATTTCAACCTGTATCCGGGTCTGGACCTCGATCTGTCGTCGCTTCTGAGCCATTATGAAAAATCCGGCTACAGGCAGGAGGATACGTGGCGTATTGACGCCAAAATGAAATTCACCCCGAGGGATGGCCAGAGAATCCGCCTGATGGGTTACATGTATAAATGGGAATTTGATCATGGTTACCCCGGTTATGCCTATGGATACAAACACGGAGACCAGGAAAATCGCCAGACCGAGATACAATACGACCTGACGGTGGGAAGCCTCCAACACATAACCATGGGAGGTGAATACCGAGAACAGATCCTCGATTACATAATAGAAGGCTCATCTAACCTGATACCGGTAAAAAAGGGCATATACGTATCCAGTCTTTATCTCCAGGATGAGATGGGTCCCTTTCACAGGTTTACCGTTGTACCCGGGCTCCGCTATGATCACCACTCTGTATTCGATGACGAGGTAAACCCAAAGCTCAGCCTGAAATTCCAGGCTTCCCCCAATACCATCCTGCGTGCATCAGCGGGACGTGCCTTTAAATCCCCCACTATAAGGCAGTTATACTATCAGGCTCCCTACGAACATGGTTCCTACTTCATCATGTCCAACCCGGAGCTTAGCCCGGAGATATCATGGGGATATTCCGCTAGTCTGGAGCACAGGATACTGGATGATCGAATGGGCCTGTGGATTTCAGGTTTCAGGAACAACATCAGGGACCTGGTGCAACGGGTTGATACTAACAAGGACTACCAGGGGAAACCCCTCTTGACATACAAGAATGTCAGCAAGGCAATGACACAGGGGATTGAATGCATGATAAAGGCCAGCCTGATACGGCCGATAAAGTTTTCCATCGATTATACCTATACGGACTCCGAAGATCGTGACACCCATAAAGAACTTACATATGTTCCCCGCCATCATCTGGGTTTTGACGTCTCCTACGACTTTCCATCACTCGATGCCGGCCTCAGCGCCAATATCCGTTACACCGGCAAACAATATATAAACACCAAAAATACCCGGGCTATCTCAGATCACGCAGTTGTCGGGTTCAAACTCTACAAGGATCTGATAACCCGCAAGGCAAGACTTTCCCTTAAGGCAGACAATATATTCGGGTCAAGCAAAGGCGACCAGGAAAATTTCAGGATGAACAGGACATACCTCGTACGGCTCGACCTGATGATTTAGATCGATAACCCCCATGAACTAATGAGGAGGAATTGAATATGGGAACAAAATGGCTACTGTCTTGCAAACCACGGTTGATTCTTTGCGTTTTGATCTTCCTAACATCCCTCGACGGCCTTACCTGTTCCATGGCCGTTGCCCATGACCTTTGGATAAACCTGTCAAAGCACCACGTGGTGACCGGCGACACGGTAAAAATATACCTGGGATGGGGACATGACTATCCGTTCTCGGATCTCCTATCCGTTGACCGGCTGAAATCACTGGAGATAGTAACCCCCTCAGGCAAACGGGAGGTTCTAAAACCTGAAAAGTGCGTGTCTGGAACCCCGATAACCGCCTTGGAAACCGGCACCTATCTGGTCAGTGCAATAATGAAGCCAGGTTATTATACCAAAACGGTGGGCGGCCATACCTTTAAAAGCAAGAAGGAATCCAAGGACGTCATAAGCTCTGTATGGTATGAAAAATTCGCCAAAGCCGTCTTCTCATCGGATACGGCCCTCGGCACCGCATATAAGAAGGTCCTGGGACATACCATTGAGATAGTACCTGTCGAAGACCCAACGGCCTTGAAACAAAATGACACGCTTCATGTCAAGGTATTGTTCCGAGGCAAACCGCTTCCCAAAACCTTTGTATACGGCAGTTATCTGGGCTTCACCGGCCCGCATTCATATGCCTATGCCACCAGGACCAATGCGAATGGCATTGCCGGCATACGTATCATCGCCCCAGGCGTATGGAGGCTGATGGTACGATACCATGAAGCGCCAAGGAACCCGAATCTCTGCGATATAATGAAGTACACGGCCTTTTTTACGTTCGGAACAAAATGAACTGGACAGTCAGGGTTCTGGTCTCAACTGCCTTCACCCTATCAGTACTCTGCTCAGCCATGTCTGCAGCCCAGGCCCATGGTGTCAGAAGCATGATAACACATGGCAGCCAGGCCTGGGTTGCCGTGGCTGTATTTTCCGACGGTACCCCGATGTCCTATACACGGGTGACCGTTGTCGGCCCGGATGCAACGATGCCATTTCAGAAGGGATTCAGTGATAAGAATGGAAAATTCGCCTTCGTGCCTGACAGACCAGGCAAATGGACTATTATATTCCAAGATCCGATGGGACATCGATCCCAGGCCTCGACAATTATCTCCATGTCACAAGGGAGTAAGGAAGCAGTGGTGAAGGCACCTGTCTCATCTGATTACACCTTACTTCCAACCGGGATCAAGGCCCTTATCGGTCTGTGTTTCATTATGCTGCTGGCATTACTTGCCAGAACGTTCCGCCACAGGCACTGAGACACTATGCGACACCTCTAAAAAGTGACCAGATGATAAAGGTATGATATGCATATCTCAGAGGGAATACTGTCACCCGAAATCCTGTTGGCAGGGGCGGCAGGGACAGCAATAGGGGTTACAATGGGCCTGAGATCCCTGAAGAATGGGGATATTCCCAAGGTAGCCCTGCTCACGTCGGCATTTTTTGTGGCATCCTTGATACATGTGCCTATAGGCCCTTCATCTTCCCACCTGGTCTTGAATGGATTGATGGGGATAATCCTTGGCTGGGAGGCCTTTCCAGCCATATTCGTCGGCCTTGCCCTACAGGCGATATTGTTTCAATTTGGGGGGCTAACCACCCTTGGGATCAACACCTTCAATATGGCGGCCCCTGCAATCGTTGCCCACTATTTGGCGAGACCATTTTTGAAACAGGGAGGACTCGGGCCTGTAGGTTTATTGGCCTGTGCCGTAGCAGGTGGTGGATCGATCATGTTAAGCGCCTTGCTTGTTAGCCTATCACTGGCCCTTTCCGGAGAGGGACTGGAGGCGGTTGGCAGGCTTATATTTATCGTGCATATTCCGGTGGCAATAATAGAGGCCCTGATAGCCACCTTCACGATCAGCTTTTTGCTTAGGATCAGGCCAGACATGATCATTCCAGGATGGACGGACTGAAACGTCCTGCAGCATACAACAATAAAACATTCGTGCGGGCTGGATATCCGAAACCCCAACTCCAGGGGCATGGAAACACGGCCCACGGACAGTATGTATTTTCACGGTAAATGGCCTGCAAAACCCTTCCAGCAGCCATGTCGTTGATCCAACGCGCTGATGCAAGAATCAAGCTACTTTCAACAGCAGGCTTTTCGATTGTAGTGGCCTGTACAAAAAACCTGGAAGCCGCTGTCCTCGCCCTTGGGATCAGCCTTTGCATGGTGATACTTGCAGGACCGCCAGCCAGGCAACTTCTTTCAAGAACGGCAACGGTCAACCTCTTCATATTGGCCATCTGGTGTATAACACCATTTACTACACCAGGACATGCCATGATAAATATATGGGTATTCAATCCGTCCAGGGAAGGGATCATGCAGGCCCTTTTTATTACATTGAGGTGTAATGCAATCCTGTTTGTAAACCTGGCACTACTGTCCACATCGAATCCGTTTTCGCTGGCCTACGCCCTCCTGGCCCTCAGAGTTCACCCCAAACTGGTTCACCTGTTCTTTTTCTCATGGCGTTACCTGCATGTTCTCAACAAGGAATATGAACGTGCCCAGGCCCTACTGAAAACAAGGGGATTTGATCCCAAAACAGACCTTCACACCTACAAAACCTACGCCTACCTAGTGGGTATCCTGTTGATCAAGGGATACGATCGTGCCAACCGGGTATATGATGCGATGCTATGCCGCGGATTTGATGGTACCTTCAGATCATCTCGTCGGCTACACCTGGAAGGCAGGGACATGATCCTTGGAACCATTATGTTCATTCTCATTGCCGTGCTAGCGGGTATGGAATGGATAATGGATCCCTGCTAGATATCGAATCAACCATGCGGTATCCATTGGTTGCACCATTTATCCTTCGTGTTTGAAATGCACGTAACCATGCACCGAGGCGGGCACGAAAAAATAGACAGGCAAAGAACGGCAATTCATGACTGGCTCACCGTTAATTACACTGAAGGACATCTGCTTTGGCTATACGTCCGGGCAAATTATCATGGAGGGGCTGGATTTCGAACTCAGGCAAGGGGACAAGATAGCCATTTCGGGGCAAAACGGGGCTGGCAAAACCACCCTGTTTCACATCATGCTTGGTCTCTTGAAACCTGCAAAGGGAACAATCACCATCTTTGGAAAACAGCACAGGCAGGAAGTCGACTTCAAGGAAACGAGAAAACGGATTGGACTGGTATTCCAAGATCCTGATGATCAACTCTTTTGTCCCACCGTACTAGAAGACGTGGCCTTCGGCCCGTTAAACATGGGAGCAGAACCTGAAGAGGCTGCGGACAAGGCGAGACGCATACTGGATGAACTGGACATATTACATCTCAGCGACAGGGTGCCCTTCAGGCTCTCCGGCGGCGAAAAACGGGTAGTATCCCTGGCAACAGTGCTTGCCATGGAACCTGAAGTGCTTCTTCTGGATGAACCATCTACGGGCCTTGACCAATCGACGACAGAAAAGTTGATACGGATCATAGACGCTTATCCACTTAATGGCCTGGTGATAATATCACACGACCAGGAGTTCATCTCACGGGTTGCCAGGGAAAAACTGGTTTTCAAGGATAAAAAGCTGGCCCGGATGGACATCTGAGGTACCTCGCACGGGAGACCCCGAGTAAAGATCCTTGACACCCTCGTCCCTTGGGTTAACATTATCAATACTCAAAGCCTCGGGTGCCCTGCCATGATGGCAGGGATAATCGGGAA